>JAZOTR010000110.1:0-10234 GCA_045657745.1 Acutalibacteraceae bacterium | reverse complement strand
AGTCAGTTTAAAACTGCTTGTGATATTACGGGTATTGTTCTTACTAAGCTTGACGGTACTGCAAAAGGCGGAATAGTAATTCCAATAAGAAACGAGCTTAATATTCCTGTTAAATTCATAGGTGTAGGCGAGGGTATTGATGATTTACAACCCTTTAATTCTACCGAATTTGTAAACGGAATTTTTGACGGTGAAGATTAATGAAAATTTTTATTGCTACTAAAAATCAAAAAAAGCTTAAAGAACTTAAGCGTATTTTAATTCCAATGGGCTTTGACGTTTTATGTGAAGCGGATTTAGATAAACCGTTTTTAGACGCTGTTGAAGACGGCGTAACCTTTGAAGAAAATGCAATAATCAAAGCAAAATCGGGTCTTAACCAAACAGGATACATTTCTGTTGCGGATGATAGCGGTATTTGTGTTGATTATCTTGACGGCGCTCCCGGTGTTTACTCGGCAAGATATTCGGGTGAACACGGCAACGACGAAATGAATAACGATAAATTGTTATCTGAGCTTTCGGGTGTCCCAATGGAAAAAAGAACCGCATACTATGTTGCGGCAATCGCTTGTGTTTTTCCCGATGGCAGACAGTTTACCGTTAGAGGCGAATGCCACGGTCATATTGCTTTTGAAAGACAGTCAGGTAACGGCGGTTTTGGATATGACCCGTTGTTTATTAGTGAAAACGGACCCTTTAGTCAATTGACCGCTGAACAAAAGGATGCAATAAGCCATAGAGGTAAAGCACTTAAGATTTTTGAAAAAGAACTTAAAAAATATTTAGAGGTAAAATAATGTTAAATAGTAGACAAAGAGCTCAACTACGCGGTATGGCAAATGATTATGAAACCATTTTGCAAATCGGTAAGTCGGGCATTAGCGAAAATACAATTAAGCAGGTTGACGATGCTTTGGAAGCAAGAGAGCTTATTAAGCTTCGTGTTTTAGAAACCTGTCCGCTTTCTTCAAGGGAAGCTGCCGACCAATTAGCTAACGAAACAAAAAGTGATGTTGTGCAGGTAATTGGTTCAAGATTTATTCTTTATCGCGAAAGTAAAGACAATAAAACTATTAAATTGGTGAAATAATATGGGTTTAACCGCAATTTTCGGCGGAACCTTTAATCCGTTTCATATCGGACATTATGCAATGCTTAAGGCTTTACAGAATGACAGCACGATTGATGAAATTTGGATTATGCCTGATAAAATTCCGCCGCACAAGGTTTGTGATTTTTTAGCAAACGATAACGACCGTATTGAAATGTGCAAAATAGTTGCAAAGGATTTTTCTAAGGCAAGTCTTTGCCTTGTTGAATTTGAGCGTGAGGGTAAAAGTTATTCTTACGATACAGTAATTCATCTTAAAGAAATGTATCCGCAAAAGGATTTTGCATTTGTTGTCGGCGGCGATATGCTTATATCATTTGATACATGGCACCGCGCAGAAGAACTTATGAAGCTTATTCCATTTATAGCTTTTAAGCGAAATGATATTGATGACAGTGAATTTTTAAAATGTGTTAATACATTTTTAAAAAAAGGTATGAATTTAACTGTTAAAGAAGATTTAATTCCAAAAGTTTCTTCAAGTGAATTCAGAAAAAGCACTTTAAAAGAGCTATTACCCGAAAAAGTTTTTAATTTCATTAAGGAAAGAGGAATTTACGGTGTATAACGAATATAAAGAAATACTTAAAGACCGACTTAATGAAAAAAGATATTACCATTCACTTTGCGTTGCTGACGAGGCGGTAAGATTAACTGAGAAATATGGTGGCGATACTGATAAAGCTTATTTAGCCGGCTTGCTTCACGATATTACAAAAAATTCTCCAATAGAAGAACACTTGCAAATATTTAGTGACTTTGGTATAATCTTAAACGATATTGAAAAAAATGCCTTAAAGCTTTGGCACGCGATTTCGGGCGCGTCATATATTGAACACATATTAGGTATTCGTGATGATGATATTATTGATGCTGTAAGGTATCATACAACGGCTAAGGATAATATGTCTAAGTTTGCTAAAATACTTTATCTTGCTGATTTTACATCAGCCGATAGAGATTATCCCGATGTTGATGTAATCCGTTCACTTGTTGATAAATCCTTGGACGAGGCTTTTATCTATGCGTTACAGTATTCTATTTGTGATTTGGTTGAGAATAAAAAGGCTGTTCACATTGATACTATTAATGCGTTTAACGGCGCAGTAAAATCTTTAGGAGGAAAATAATTTGCAATCCTTTGAAATTTTAAAAATTGCCGCTAATGCGGTTAACGAGAAAAAAGCAAAAGAAATGAATGCAATTAAGGTAAGCGACCTTACTGTTTTGTGTGAATATTTCTTAATTTGTACCGCTACTTCTTCAACTCATGTAAGAGCGCTTGCTGATGAGGTAGAGGATAAATTAGAAGAAGCAGGACTAAGACCTCACCATATTGAAGGTAAGGCAACAGGTTGGATTGCTCTTGATTACGGCTCGGTTATTGTTCATGTTTTCGGAAGAAACGAACGCGAGTTTTACGGACTTGATAAAATGTGGGACGATGCTGAAAGTGTTGACCTTGAAAATATACTTGATAAGAGTATGGGGGACTAATTATGAGAAATTACGATTATGCGCAAATTGAAAAGAAATGGCAAAATATATGGGATGAAAACCATACTTTTGAGGCAAAGAACGACTATACTTTACCAAAGTTTTTTGGTCTTGTAGAATTTCCATATCCATCGGGTCAAGGTCTTCATGTAGGACATCCCCGTTCATATACTGCTATTGATATTGTCGCTCGTAAAAAGCGTTTACAGGGCTTTAATGTCCTTTATCCTATGGGCTGGGACGCATTTGGTCTTCCTACCGAAAACTTTGCTATAAAAAATCATATTCATCCGGCAATTGTTACCGAAAACAATATTGCTAACTTTAAGCGTCAGTTAAAGTCATTAGGTTTTTCATTTGATTGGAGCCGCGAAATCAATACTACTGACCCTTCATATTACAAATGGACTCAGTGGATTTTCCTTCAATTGTTTAAAGAAGGCTTGGCTTACAAGAAGGAAATGTCTGTAAACTGGTGTACCTCTTGTAAGTGCGTACTTGCAAACGAAGAAGTTGTAAACGGTGTTTGCGAACGTTGCGGCAGCGAAGTTGTTCAAAAAGAAAAAAGCCAATGGATGCTTAAAATTACCGAATACGCTGAAAAGCTTCTTGAAGGTCTTAATGATGTAAACTTTATTGAACGCGTTAAAACTCAGCAACGCAACTGGATTGGCCGTTCTTACGGTACTCAAGTAACCTTTAATACAACTATTGGCGATACATTCGAAATCTTCACAACCCGCGCTGATACACTTTTCGGCGCTACTTATATGGTTATGTCACCTGAGCATCCTTTACTTGCAAAATGGGAAGATAAAATCACTAACCTTGATGCTGTAAAGAAATATCAAGTATCCGCTTCTAAAAAGTCTGATTTTGAAAGAACCGAACTTGCTAAGGACAAAACAGGTGTTAAGCTTGAGGGTGTTAAGGCAATTAACCCCGTTAACGGAAAAGAAATTCCTATCTTCATTTCCGACTATGTACTTATTTCTTACGGTACAGGTGCTATTATGGCAGTACCTGCACACGATACACGTGACTGGGAATTCGCAAAGAAGTTTGATTTACCGATAATTGAGGTTGTTGCAGGCGGCGAGGATGTACAAAAAGAAGCATTTACAGACTGTGCAACAGGGGTTCTTGTAAATTCTGATTTCCTTAACGGTTTATCTGTTGAAGATGCTAAAAAGAAGATTCAAGAATGGTTGACCGAAAAGGGTATAGGCAGTGTTAAGACTAACTATAAGCTTCGTGACTGGGTATTCTCACGTCAAAGATATTGGGGCGAACCAATCCCGATTGTTCACTGTGAAAAGTGCGGTTATGTGCCGATTCCCGAAAGTGAATTACCGTTAGTTCTTCCGAATGTTGAGTCTTACGAGCCTACTGATAACGGTGAATCACCGCTTGCTAAAATGACCGATTGGGTAAATACTACTTGTCCACATTGTGGCGCACCCGCTAAGCGCGAAACCGATACTATGCCTCAATGGGCAGGTTCTTCTTGGTATTTCTTGCGCTATTGTGACCCACACAATGATAAAGAGTTTGCTTCTAAGGAAGCGCTCGAATATTGGTGCCCTGTTGACTGGTATAACGGCGGTAAGGAGCATACAACACTCCACTTGCTTTCTAGCCGATTCTGGCACAAGTTCCTTTATGATATTGAAGCTGTTCCAAATGCTGAACCTTATGCTAAGCGTACAAGCCATGGTATGATTTTGGGCGAAAACGGCGAAAAAATGTCTAAGTCACGCGGTAATGTAGTAAATCCCGATGAAATCATTAACGATTACGGCGCTGACACAATGCGTGTTTATGAAATGTTTATTGGTGACTTTGAAAAGGCAGCACCTTGGAGCCAATCTTCGATAAAGGGTAGTAAGCGTTTTCTTGATAAGGTTTGGGCACTTTACGGTATTTTATGCGATGAAAAGGGAATCAGACCTTCTCTTGAAGCTGAATTCCACCGCACAATCAAAAAGGTTACCGAAGATATTGAAACCTTAAAGATGAATACCGCTATTGCGGCTTTAATGTCACTTATGAATTCAATTTATTCTACCGGTAAAATTACTGCTGATGAATATAAGATTTTCATTACATTACTTAATCCTTTTGCACCACATATTACTGAAGAAATTTGGGAAATGTGCGGCTTTGACGGTATGCTTAATGCTGCAAAGTGGCCTGAATTTGATGAAAGCAAATGCGTTGATTCTACTGTTGAAATTGTTGTTCAGGTTAATGGTAAAATCAGAGCAAGACTTAATGTTGCAGCTGACATTAATAATGCAGACGCTATTGCACTTGCAAAGTCTCAAGAAGCTATAATTAGCGAAATTTCAGGCAAAACAATTATTAAAGAATTGTATGTTCCTAAAAAATTAGTAAATATTGTTGTGAAATAATTAAATTCACAAAAATTTTTGTTGCAAATTTAAAATAGATGTGTTATTATAATTTGTGGTATTTGTAAATCGGAGGTGACACAGGTGAGCGCAGTTGAAATTATTTTAGGTATTTTAGTTATTATTGTTTCTATAATTATCGTTCTTGCAGTATTATTTCAGCAAGGCCGCCGTGCCGGTATAAACGGCGCTATTTCCGGAGCTGCAGATACTTTTCTTTCTAAGAACAAGGCAAGAACTGCTGATGCGTTGTTAGCTCGTTGGACAAAGTATGTAGCAATACTTTTCTTCGTTCTCGCAATTGTTGCAAATATTATTGCTTTAAGGGGATAGTTTCCCAAAAAATAAAATTACCCCTGCTATTTTGCGGAGGGAGGGAATATAATGAGTCAAGTTAGAATTAAAGAAAATGAATCACTCGATAACGCTTTACGTCGCTTTAAAAGACAGACTGCTAAAGACGGTGTTATTCAAGAAGTTCGTAAGAGAGAGCACTATGAGAAGCCCTCTGTAAAGCGTAAAAAGAAGTCGGAAGCTGCTCGTAAAAGAAAGTTCCGCTAATATTCAGTGAAAAAAGCGGTTGGTTTCAACCGCTTTTTTATTTGAGGTTAGATATGATTTTTAGACCAAACATTAAATTAGATAAAATTACTGATATTTCGGTTGAAATATTAAAAAAATATAATATTGATTCGCTTGTTTTGGATGTTGATAATACGCTTTCTACCCATCATGGACAAGTCTTAACTGATGGGCTTGTAGATTGGCTTAATACTATGCGCCAAAATAATATCAAGCTTACAATTCTTTCAAACTCAAAATCTGAAAGATTAGAGCCGTTTGCTAAAAAAATCGATTTAGATTATATTAGTCTTGGTCTTAAGCCGTTGCCTTTTGGGTATTTAAGAGCATTAAAAAAATTAAATTCCAAGCGAAAGAATACAGCTATTGTTGGTGACCAAATTTTTACCGATATTATTGGCGGTAATTTTGTTGGCGTTAAAACAATTTGGCTTACACCTATTGAACCCGAACCAATGCTTAGCTTTCGTATTAGGCGTAAGCTTGAAGCATTACTTATTAAGCTTCTTAAAATAACAAATACGGAGGTGTAATATGTCTGCTAAGTTTGGCCCTGCAGGTACTTCTGATACTTTTAAAGCTCAAGGCTTTAAAAACAGTTTAGATGTTCCTGAGTATGTTTTAAAGGCAGGACTTGACGGCTTTGAGTATCAATGCGGTCGCGGTGTTAATATTGGTTTAGAAAAGGCAACTCAGTTAGGCAATTTAGCAAAGGAAAAAGGGATAACCTTATCCTTGCACGCGCCGTATTATATTTCTATGTCTTCTACTGAAGAAGAAAAACGCCTTAATTCAATTAAATATATTTTAGATTCTGCACGCGCAGTTAATGCAATGGGCGGCAATAGAATTATTGTTCATACAGGCTCTTGCGGAAAAATTTCAAGGCAAGAAGCGTTAGCGCTTGCTATTGATACTATGAAATTAGCAATTTCCGCTTTAGATAACGAGGGGCTTTCAAACATTCATATTTGTCCTGAAACAATGGGTAAAGTGAACCAATTAGGCACCTTACAAGAGGTTATGGAGCTTTGCAAGTTAGACGAACGATTAATTCCTTGTATTGATTTCGGCCACCTTAACGCAAGAGATTTAGGTATTATTAAAACAAAAAGCGATTTTGAAAAAATACTTGATACCATAAATAACGAGCTTGGTGAAGAACGCTACAAGAATTTCCATTCTCATTTTTCGAAAATAGAGTATACAACAGGCGGCGAAAAGCGCCACCTTACTTTTGAAGATAATGTTTTTGGACCTGACTTTGAGCCGCTTATGGAAATAATTGCAAAGCGTGATTTAAGTCCAACCTTTATTTGCGAATCTGCAGGTACACAGGATATTGATGCAAAGCAAATGAAGAATTATTACGAAAGGGTGTTGTTATGATTTGGCATAGCGCTCAAGTAAACGAAGTTCTTAATGAGCTTAAGACCAATAGTGAAAGCGGTCTTTTAAACGGCGTTGCCGATGAACGCCTTGAAACTTATGGAAAAAATATTATTACAATGGCTGAAAAACCTTCGCTTATTAAAAGGTTTTTAGACCAGCTTAAAAGCAAAACTTTAATTGCTTTAGTAATAATTTCCTTACTTTCTTTTGTTGTTTCATTGATTTATTCGCAAAGTAACAGCTATTTTGCCTTAATCATTATTGGAATAGTCATTTTAAATGCTTTTATAAGCGCTTTCCATTTATTTACTTGTGATAATGCGTTTGACGATATAAAACAAATTACTATACCAACTGTGAATGTTTTGCGTGATGGTATTATTAAGAATATTAATTCTTCTGAGCTTGTAGTAGGCGATATAATTTTACTTGCAGAAGGGGATTATGTCACTGCTGATGCACGTTTAATTGAAACAAATGAATTACGTTGCAATGAGTCCTCTCTAACAGGTGAGGATATTCCTGTTGAAAAGGACGCAAATGCTTTATTAGAAGATATTGTTAATCTTCCAATGCGAAAAAATATGGTGTTTTCGGGTACTACCGTAATTCACGGTAACGCAAAAGCAGTAGTTGTTGCAACCGCGCTTAATACCGAAAGCGGTATGGCAACGGCTATAATGGAACAAACAGGCAATAATACATTACCTGTACAAAACGAACTTGATTTAATTGGTAAGATTGTAAATACCGTAATTCTTGTTGTTTGTGTTTTGTTTTTCCTTATCGGTATGATTCGCAATTTCAACTCTTCTGCGCCTTTTGCACTTACGACATTAAATATGTTACTTAATGCGGTAGCGCTTGCTGTAGCTGCAATTCCGCAAAGCTTACCCGCAATTGCTACAATTGTTATTGCAACAGGGACAGGTCGTATTTTGAATGATAAAATAATTTTAAAGGATTCAAAAGCCTTCGAAACTATAGGTAAAACAAATGTTATTTGCTCTGACAAAACAGGTATTTTAACCCATAAAAAAATGTCGTTATCTAAAATTTATAACGGCAAAAAGGTTACTGATTTATTAATAGATTCTGTTGATGAACAAACTGCTATTGTTTTAAATCTTGCGGCAGCTTGTTCAACCCTTCAAAATGACTCTACCGAAGATGCAATAGAAGAAGCTTGCTTAAATTATAATTCAAAAAGCAAGGTTGATATTAATGCTTTATTTCCAAAGCTTACATATATTCCTTTTGATTCTCATAGAAAATGTATGACGGTAATTACCATGATAAATGAGCGTCCTTTTGCTATTGTAAAAGGTGCGCCCGAAATGATAATTCCAAAATGTAATACTGCTAAATCTGAGGAATTATTTAAGGTTAATGATGAATTAGCGAATGACGGCTTGCGTGTTGTTTGTATTGCAATGCGTCCGCTTGATAGCATACCTGCTAATCCTAATTCAGAGGATGTTGAATGTAATCTAACATTTGTTGGTTTATTAGGCTTAACTGAGCCTATCAGACAAAGTGCGATTGAAGATATTGCAGCTTGTAAAAAAGCGGGTATTAAAACTGTTATGGTTACAGGTGATAATATTAATACCGCTAAAGCAATTGCTCGCAAAATGGGTTTAATTTCGGACGATTCTGAGGCTATTGACGGTGTTCAGATTAGTGAAATGAGCGATATCGAATTAATTGAGAATGTTGATAAATATTCTGTTTTTGCCCGTATTACACCAAGCGATAAATTACGCATAGTAAAAGCCTTTAAAGCAAAAAATATGATTGTTACCGTAACGGGTGACAGTATTAACGATGCCGAAACCTTAGCGGTTGCTGATGTTGGTTGTGCAATCGGCCAATACGGCGACGATGTTGCAAAAGGGAATGCTGATATTATTATTTTAAAGAATAATTTTGGCTCTATTGTAAAAGCGCTAAAAGAAAGCCGTGGCTTTTACAGTAATATTCGAAAAATAGTTTATTATTTGTGTAGCTGCAATTTTGCTGAATTGCTGCTTATGCTAATTGGTATATTAGCATTTAAGGTTCCTGTACTTATTGCCGTGCAGTTCTTATTAATCAATCTTTTAACCGACTGTGCGCCTGCAATTTCTTTAAGTATGGAAAAAGCAGAAGATTCTGTAATGAACGGAAATTCATTTGCTGCACAAAGCAAGATTTTTAATGTTAAAGCGTTTTGCTCTGTTATAATACAAAGTATCTTTATTGCTTTAATAACCTTAACTGCGTACATTATAGGCAATAATACATCCGCTTTGATTGCAACCACTATGGCATTTGCAACACTTGGTATTTCGCAAATATTGCATTGTTTGAATAATAAGTTTGAAAACACGATATTTAATAAAAAGTTATTTTCAAATAAATTTATGAATAACGCGGTTTTTGCAACCTTGTTTGTTGTAATGTTCTTAGTGTTTACACCATTCGGTTTTTCGTTTGGACTTACAATTTTAACTTTTGGAGAGTTTTTAATTTCATTATTACTTGCGTTATTAATTATTCCGTTTAGTGAATTATTGAAATTCTTACAAAATAAGTAACAAAAAAGGATGAGATAATCTCATCCTTTTTTGTTATATTACATATCCGCCGTTGACACCGATTACTTGACCTGTTATGTAGTCGGCAGATTCACTTGCTAAGAAGTAAATGGTTTGCGCGATTTCTTCTGCGCTACCCATTCTACCGAGTGGAACTGTTTCCACAAAAGCAGTTAATTCTTCGATTGAAAGATTTGAATTCATATTTGTTTCAATAATACCGGGGGAAACAGCGTTAACTGTTATTCCGCTTGGCGCCAATTCTTTTGCGAGCGCCTTTGTAAGACCGATAACACCCGCCTTTGATGCGGAATAGGCTACCTCGCAAGCTGCGCCAACCTCGCCCCACATAGAAGCCACATTAATAATTTTGCCCGATTTTTGATTTACCATAACATTTGTTGCGGCTTTACAGCAGTTGAAAGTACCTTTAAGGTTAATATCAATTATACGGTCAAAATCAATTTCGTCGGTTTCGGTAATAAGACCTTCAAAAGCAACGCCTGCATTATTTACCAGAACGTCAACACTTCCGAATTTATACAAAGTTTCTTTTATAAGTAATTCAGCTTCTAATCTGTTAGCAACATTTGCTTTTTGTGTAATTACAGAAAAACCATTACTTACTAATGAACGGCAAAGTAGGGAAGCGGACT
>JAZOTR010000109.1:0-17936 GCA_045657745.1 Acutalibacteraceae bacterium | reverse complement strand
AAACCATATAGGAAGGTAAAAAAATGAACAATTTTCAAATTTTTCGATATTTAAAGAAGCTTTTGCCAATTATTGTGGTTTTATGCGTTATTGCTACTTATGCTATTAATTTTAAGCTTAAATCATCAAATACCTATGTAGCTTCGGAGGTTATTCACTATAACGACCCCGCAGCCGAACAAGGTGTTACTCCAACTGGTTCTAAGCTTGATGTTAACGAAATCAAATCATCCGCCGTTATGTCTAAGGTTGTTGAAAGAATGGGACTTACAGGCATTTATTCGGTAGATAGTTTGATTTCAAGGGTTTCAATAACTCCGCTTCCCGATGCGGATAAGCTTGCACAAAAAGAGGCAAAGCTTGAAGAAGGTGAAGAGTATATTTACGAGCCAAGTACATATATTGTTTCCTTCACAGCCACCAACAACGAAGGCTCTGTTTTTGCAAGAACAATTCTTGATGAAACGCTTGATGTTTACTTTGCAGAGTTTAGCCAAAAATATGTTAATGTTGCGCCTGCAAACAATGTTATAGACAATATAGAAAGTGAAAACTATGACTATATTGAATTGGTAGAATTAATTGATACCGGTGTTGACCAAACTCTTTCTACTTTGTATCAAAGAATGGATCAAAATCCATATTACAGAGCAACCGGTACAGGCGTTTCTTTTAGTGATTTAGCAGATGATTTTAACTATTTAAGAAGCGTAAGACTTTCAGCTTTATTCTCCCAAATATATAAGTATCAAATAACAAAAAATAAAACTGTTTTGGTTTCGGATTATACAACAAGAATTGATAATAACAGCATCCAAAATACAAAAGAAGAAAGTATTATAAAGGATACTGTTGGTGTTATAAATGCTTATGTAGAAAAAATGAGAGAGTCGGGAAACACAAATATTACCTATGAATATATTCTTGATACGGTACACGATAAAAACCTTCTCGAAGTAGCGCCTGGCGACCAAACGGTTACTTATGATGAATTAATCTATAGTTGGAGAGACCACAACGAAACTAAGGAACATTTAATTATAGATACTGCATATTCACACTATATTATTGATACATTCTCGGCTTGTACAGGTAAATGCCATAACAAAGAGTGCTTATCTTCAAGTAAAACATGTACCGAAATTTATAATGCAAGCTATGCTAAAATTAAAACAGAGATTGATAACGAGATTAAGTCATTAATTACTGATTTGTCTACTCTTTATAACGTAACAATGAAGACAAATGATGAGTATAATCAATATCTTGGCGCAAGTTATATTTCTGTTTTGTCCTCTGCTTCTGTAAAGCCAAGTGTAAATGTTGGACTTTATACAATAATCGCATTTTTCTTCCTTATAATCCTTTGTTGCGGCGGCGCTATTGTTCTAGGAAGAGTAGGCGACATTATAAACTACATTTTCTATACCGACCATCTTACAGAATTTAATAACCGTGCATATTTTGATAAATATCTAAAGTCAATGGAAAAGAAGCTTTTGGACGATGGAACAGTATATGCAATGGTTGATATTTCAAATCTTATTCACATCAATACCGAGTATAACCGTCAGGTTGGTGATGATATAATTAAAATTTTCACATCCTTCCTAAAAGAAGCATTTGGAAAAACAAGTGCCGACTTTATTTATAACGGTAATGGAAGTTTTGTAATTTTGGTTAAGGATTCGGATTATATTACTGTTGAAGATATTTTAAGAATCTTTAGCTTAAGACTTGATGAGCGTGAAGATTACAAAAATATAAGACTTGAATATAAAATGGGTATTGCAGAAACCTTTAAAGAAAAACAAACTGCAAGAAGGTTGCTTTCAGAAGCAATTAAAAATAAGAAAGAATTCGTATCTCAAATTATCTAAAGCAAAAAACTACAAAGGAGGGCAGTGTGAAGTATGGAAAATAAACTTTATGAAAAAGCTTTAAAGGGTTATTTTATTGTAATAGCGGTACTTATGTACTATTTTATTACTCAAACTATTAATCTTGGCTTGTTTATTACATATCGTCACGCATTTGCCCTCGTTTTATTTGCTTCGGCACTTTTATGCTTTTTAATTAAGCCTAATATAGCAAGGGGAACTGCCACTTTAAAAGCAACCATAGTTTATTCCTTGCCCCTATTTATTACCATTTTAGTATCATTATTTATTTGGTTTGTAGGTCAGGTTGATACAGCGGTTATTTCAAGAGGACTTTCGAGTTCTTTTGTGTATAATAATATGATTTCCTTTACTCTCGGTGCGGTTGCATTTTTGTACATATTCGGAGAAAAAGGAATTTGGTATAACCTTATTGCAATTTTAATTTCCAATATATTAATGATTTGTACAATTATTTTACAATATGGAATAGGTGTCTTTTTTGCGGAATTCATTAAACTTATAGTAACATTTGCGGACGAAACGGGCGATGTTATAGTTCAAGCAGAAATACACGAACTTGCATTCTGTCTTGGCGCGTATTTAATATATATGTTTTATAAGCCAAAGAAAAATATTGTATTTTATATCCTTTTAGGGCTTACATTGTTTTGTTTTGTTGCCGCTTTTAAACGAATAGGAATTATCGCCATTGTAGTAGCATTAGGATTTGCTTGGCCTTTAAAGCTTATTGCCAAATTTAAAAAAGATACTGCTATGCGAATAACGGTTGTTTTGTCGGTTTTAGTGGTGTTAGTACTTATCGGCTATGTAGGAATTATAAAGCTTGATGTTTTTGCTTTGCTTGAAGAAGCGGGAATAGACACAAGCGGTCGTGTTACTATTTATAATGCAGTTGATAAGTTTTATGAGTTTTCGCCCGAGTTTTTAGGCAATGGTATCGGCTTTTTGACCTATCAGTTAAGTACAAATATGACGGTTGGTGTTAATGCTGTTCATAATGATTTTTTGCAGTATTTTATCGATTTAGGTTTTTGGGGCTATATTTTATGGTTGGTTTCAATCACAATACTAAGGGTTTGTTATTTTGGTAAAAAAGGTGACATCGAAAATGCGATTTTATCATTTTCATTGACCCTTTATCTTGTTATTGTTTCATCGACTGATAACACAATGAACTATCCATTACTTACAACTGTACTTGCTATTTTAATGATTGGTAATGGATTTGATGAAAAAGTCAGAAAGACAGAAATGAAAATATTCGGACATATTTCAGATGTTAATAAAATTGCCGTGGGGGACTCAATCTTATGAAGATACTAATGGTGAATAAGTTTCTTTATCCAAGAGGCGGTTGCGAAACCTATATGCTTAAGCTTTCCGAAGAACTTAAAGCCAAAGGGCACGAAATTGAGTTTTTCGGTATGTATGATGAAAAGAATACAGTTGGTAATAGCGAAAATTTATACACAACTAATATGGATTTTCACTCTACCGGTTTAGCGAGATTTTTGTATCCGTTTAAAATAATATATTCTTTTGAGGCTTATAAAAAAATAGGAAAGGTTTTAGATAACTTTAAACCTGATATTGTGCATATGAACAATATCAATTTTCAGCTAACGCCTTCAATCATTTATGCTATAAAAAAGCGTAATATACCTTTAGTACAAACGGTACACGACTATCAGATGATTTGTCCTAATCATCTTTTATATAGCCTTGAGGAAGCAAAGCCTTGTGAGCGATGTATAACCGGCTCAAAGCTTAATTGCCTTAAATATAGTTGTATTCACTCTTCAAAGGCTAAAAGCCTTATCGGTGCAATAGAGGCAAAATTATATTCTTTATTAAAAACATATAAAAAAGTAGATTTGTTTGTTTGCCCAAGTAAGTTTTTGGCAGAAAAACTTTTAAGCGCTGATAGTCTTTATTCGGGTAAAACCTTTACGATACATAATTTTATTGAAAAGAAACCTATCCCTGAAAAAACAGATTCAGGGGAGCCTTATGTTGCTTTTGCGAGCAGACTTTCAATTGAAAAGGGTGTAGATATTTTAGCTAAAGCTGCTAAGCTTCTTCCCCAAATTCCTTTTATAATTGCAGGAAACGGACCCGATGATGAATGCCTTAAAAATATTCCTAATGTTAAAATGAAAGGCTTTCTTACAGGGGATGAACTAATTTCACTTATTGCTAATGCAAAAGTAATGATTTTGCCATCTGTTTGGTATGAAAATTGTCCTTTAAATATACTTGAAACACACTCTTTTGGTGTTCCTGTTATTACAATGAATAGCGGTGGTATGGCAGAACTTGTGGAAGATGGCAAAACAGGTCTACTTATAAAAGAGCCAACTCCCGAAGCCGCTGCACAAGCTATTAATAAATGTTTTGAAGATGAAGAATTCTATTCTATTCTTAAACAAAACTGTGAAAAAAGAAAAGACGAGATAATCGAAGTTGGCGATTACGCAGATATTTTAATAGATAAGTATCAGCAAATTATTGGTTAAGAGGTGAAAATAGTGGCAGCACCAAAAGTGAGCGTTATTGTACCTGTTTACAACACAGAGAAATATTTAGAGCAATGTATAACTTCAATTACATCTCAAACAATAAGGGAAATTGAAATAATTATTGTTGATGACGGCTCAAAGGAAGAGTGCGCTGTTTTCTGTGATTCATTAGCAAAAACTGATGATAGAATTCGGGTAATACATAAAGAAAACGCAGGGCCAGGCTTTGCAAGAAATACCGGAATTGAAGCTGCAAGCGGGGAATATATAGGCTTTGTTGATTCGGACGACTATATAAAGCCAGAAATGTATGATACGCTTTATAATACGGCTTTAAAAACTAATGCAGACCTTGTAGTATCAGGTATTAGTTTTGTTGGTGGCAACACATTTGGAAAGAGTGGAGAATACCAAGAAAAGAATTATTTTGATAAGGAAACTCTTTTTCAAAAAGAAGATATAAAGAAACTTCTTTTAGGCGTAGTTGGTGCATTACCACACGAACCTGATGACAGTCGATATGGCGTTAGTACCTGTAAGAATCTTTTTAAACGCTCGGTGATTACGGATAACAAACTTAAGTTTTTATCTGAACGCAAGGTTATGAGTGAAGACGCTATTTTTATGATTGATTTTATTAAATGTATTAATAAAGCCGTTGGCATTAATGGGGCATTTTATTGTTATAGAAGAAATGATGAATCTTTTTCTAAATCATATAGAAGTGACCGCTTTTCAATGGTGCAAAGCTTCATCACAGAAATAGAAAATCATATTAAAGATGTCTGCAAAAGAGAAGAATATAGTCTGTATTTAAACAGACTTATCCAAGGCTACGGAAGAATTTTATGTTCACAGGAAATAATGCACGCTAAAGAAAATGGCATAAAATATTCTAGCCTTTTAGAAAGACTAAAAATGATTTGTAAAAGCCAAATGATATCCACGGCGCTAAAAGATTATCCTTGGTATCGTTTGCCAAAGAAACAGGCGGCGTTTGCATTTGCAATGAAATATAAATTATACCTTTTACAAAAGCTTATGGTTTTATTTAGAGCAAGATAGGAGTAAGAAATATGTTTTTTTCGGTAATTGTTCCGATATACAATGTTGAAAAATATTTAAGCCGCTGTATTGATAGCGTACTTTCGCAGACTTTTGCCGATTTTGAACTTATTTTAGTAGATGATGGCTCACCTGATAACTGTCCTGAAATTTGCGATAAATATGCCGAAAAGGACAATAGAATTAAGGTTGTTCACAAAGAAAACGGCGGTTTGGTGAGCGCAAGACAAGCGGGGGTTAGCATAGCTCAAGGCGACTATATATTTAACCTTGATGGCGATGATGCAATTACTCCCGATGCACTAATGAGTGCTTATCAAATAATATTGGATACAAATGCGGATATGGTTTCCTTTTCTTATAGGATTTATACCGACGGAAAGCTTGGTAGAGTGGTACACGACCTTGCACAAGAGGGACTATACGATAAAAACAGGTTAGAAGAACAAATTTATCCTAATCTTTTATCTAATAAAAATATGCAAAATCTTTTTTATTTCTTGTGGGCAAAGGCAATAAAGAGAGAACTTGCTTTAAAGTATCAAATGAATTTGCCAACCCAAATTATTATGGGTGAAGATGCGTGTTGTACAACGCCTTGCTATTTAGATGCAAATTTAGTATATATGAGCAAAAAAGCCATTTATCTTTATACTGTGCGCGGCGATTCTATTACAACAAGCTTTAAAATAAGTCAAATTTCGCAGGTTGCACAAGCGGTTACTTATCTTAGAAATCTTGATGTTAAAAAGCCTGTATATTTTGAAGAATTGCTTTCTCGTTATTCAGGTTTTTTATGCTTCGCTATTTTAGCGGCGGCAGCAGAAGGCGGTTATTTTAGCGAGATTAAAGGTATAAAAAAGGCTATTTTAGGCTCAATACACAAAGAAGAAATTAAAAAAGCGCAGTTTGAAAATATTACCGTTAAAAGCAAAATTGCAATATTTTTGCTAAAAAAAGAGCAAATAAGATTAACCTTTTATTTTCTCTATCTATGTAAAAAAATAAAAGATATAAGGGGGTTAATAAAATGAGTATAGTACCTAAAATATCTTTAATAATGAGTGTATATAATGGCGAGGATTATTTGGCAGAAACTATTGAAAGCGTATTAAGCCAAACCTTTACGGAATGGGAGTTTATTATAATAAACGATTGTTCTACCGATAATACATCTAAAATTTTGGCTGAATACGCGTCAAAAGACGAGAGAATTAAAGTACATACAAACGAAACAAATTTAAGACTTCCGTCATCTTTGAATAAGGCTTTATCTTTAGCCAAGGGCAGATATATTGCCCGAATGGATGCTGATGATATCTGTATGCCTGACAGACTGCAAAAGCAGTATGATTTTATGGAAGCAAAACCGAATGTAGATTTATCTTCTTGCCGATTTATGACACTTAAAAACGGTGTTTATGCTTCTGGTGGATGCGGTGGCAAAGATGATGATAATTCTATTAAAGCTTTGCTTTTAGTAACAAATCCAATTCTTCATCCGGGTATTATCGCTAAATCAGAGGTAATAAAGGAATTAGGATACGATAAAAATTTTACTTGTACCGAGGATATGGAGCTTTGGACAAGGTTTGTTCTAAATAACAAAAAGGTTGAGATTTTATCAGAATATCTTATGATATATAGGCTTCACGATAAACAGATAACCGAAACTACTTTGGATAAACAAAGAAATGAGGTTATTAAAATTCAAAAGAACTACCTTTCAGAACTTTTAAAACCTATGACTAAAGAGCAAGAGGAATTTTATATAAACGGAGTTTATTTCAGAAGAAACACAAATATTTCGAAATTTATTGAGTTTTACAAATGGGCAAAATCAGCTAACAATAAAACAAATAATTTCGATAAAGAAGCTTTAAATTATGCTTTTTTTGAAATTTTAGCTGAATATAAAAGAAAAGGAATTTCAAAGTCCGACCTTATTAAAGGTATGCTTAATTTTGGAATACCGTTTCTAATAAAAGAACTTGCTGCACGCAAGAAAAGGGCAAGAGCAGACGGAATTAAGTGTATTAAAGCCGCAAATGGTATCGGGCTTGAATTGTCAGGCGGTACACCGGAATTTCCATTTTTTAAGAAAAAATAAACAGGAGTTAAAATATGCACATTTTTGAAAATCCATACATATTTATAGCGACATTGGCTATTGGTGTGGTTATATTAGTGTCAATCGGAATTTGTTTTGCCGTAAGAGGCATAAGAGTTGCTAGCGGGCAAACCAATAGTTCTTTTACATCTATAAGCTATTTAGAACGTCGATTTAACACAATTGGCAAAGCGCGTAGAAGTAGATTACTTTTATCTATAAACCTTTCTACCGATAATCTTCATGCTTCACAATCAGAACAGAAATTGTTTTTAGAAATTAAACATAAATTGCTTGATGTTTTTGCTGACGGCGAGGAGTCCTTTGTTGCGGCTTATGATGATAAAAACTATATTGTTCTTGCAAGCTTGAATGCCGAAACAATTAGAGAACAAGTAGAATCTTGTTTAGATGATATAAACAAAATTCTGTTGAAGCATAGCGCGTTAAATATTGTTAGCGTAACAATTGGCGCTTTTGATTCAAGCTGTATACAAGTGACTTTTGATGATGCTGTTCTTCGTGCAAAACAAGCCTGCACGCTCGCAAAAACTCAAAAAAATTCATACGCTGAATGGACTTCGAGTGGCGGTAAAGCCCTTGAGAAAAAGATAAAAATCGAAAACAATATCGAAAAAGAAATTGATAATAATCGTTTTTTCCTTGAATATCAACCTGTTTTGGATGCAAAAACAAAGAAAATTATCGGCGCAGAGGTTTTGTCCCGTTTAAATTCGGAAAGCGATGGCGTTTTGGCTCCAAAGAGTTTCTTGTCAGCGGTTGATTCGGTTGGAATAAACGAAAAGTTTGATTATTATATTTTTGAAAAAAACTGCAAGTGGATTTCTAATGATAAAAAGCAAAGAGAAGGCTATAAATACACAATAAACTTTTCACGCTCAACAATTAGTGAGCCTGAATTCGTAGAAAAAATCACAAGTATTGCAGAAAAATATGACCTTAAATTTTCTTGCTTAGCGGTAGAAATTTTAGAGGATAAAAATATTACAGGCGAAGCAAAACAACAAATGATAGATAACTTGTCAATGCTAAAAGAAAGAGGCATTTCAATTTTGCTTGATGATTTTGGAAGTGGTTATACAACCTTTGTGGATTTGCAGAGCCTTGATATTTCTATTATAAAAATTGATAAATCAATAACTCAAAATTCGGTTACCGAAACAGGTTTTAAAATCCTTAAAAATATTATACAAACCGCGAAGGATATCGGTTTTAAAACATTATGCGAAGGCATTGAAACCAAAGAACAGGAAGATTCGGTAATTGCGGCGGGATGCGACCTTCTTCAAGGCTTTTATTACTATAAGCCTATGTCGGTTGCAACGCTCGAAAGCTTGTTTGATAACGCTTCAGGAGGAAATTAAATGCTATCTGTAATTGTTCCTGCATATAATGAGGAATTAATGATTGAAAAAGCCTATTTTACAATTTCTAACATCTTGAAAAGTGAAGATATTGAGAATGAAATAATTTTCATTGATGACGGTTCTTCCGATAATACTTATGAAAAAATCAAAGCTTTAGCTGATAAAGTGGATAATATATGCGGACTTCATTTTTCAAGAAATTTTGGTAAAGAGGCTGCGATTTCCGCAGGTCTTGCAAGTGCAACAGGTGACTGTGTCGTTGTTATTGACTGCGATTTACAGCATCCGCCCGAAAAAATAGTTGAAATGTATAGACTTTGGCAGGAAGGTTTTGAAATTGTAGAGGGCGTTAAAAGCACCAGAGGCAAAGAAAATAAGGTTCACGGCTTTGCTGCAAAAGGCTTTTATTCGCTTATAAGCTCGGTAGTTGGCTTTGATATGTCTAATGCATCTGATTTTAAACTTCTTGACCGTAAGGTTGTTGATATACTTAATAAGATACCTGAGAAAAAAGGATTTTTCAGAGCAATTTCCTTTTGGGTAGGTTATAAAAAAACAACTGTTGAGTTTGAAGTAAAGGAACGAACCGAAGGTACTACCAAATGGTCGCTTGTTTCACTTATAAAATATGCCATTTCTAACATTTCGGCTTATACAACCGCCCCAATGCAAATTGTAACTGTATTAGGCTTTATAATGCTTGGAATTACCGCTATTTTTAGCGTGTGGGCGCTTATAGATAAATTCCAAGGCCGCGCACTTGAAGGTATGACCACTGTTATCCTTATCCTTATTTTCATAGGTAGTATAATGATGATAAGTCTTGGAATTATCGGATATTATGTTGCTCGTATTTATGAAGAAATTAAGGGAAGACCTAAATACATTATTTCTTCATCCTGTAAGGGTAAGAAAAATAATTAATTGAGGTGTAAATTATAAATGGCAACCTTAGGTAAAAGATTATTGGCGTGTATAAACTACCCAAGGACATTTTTTGTGTTTTTGTGCGTACTTACTTCAAAACAGAAACATTTAATCCTAAAAGATGTTGCAAGGTGGAATCAAATAAATAAAAATACACTTGGATTGTTTGAGTCATTAAATTGGTATTTAACATATTATAAAGAGTTTAGAAATCTTTTAATTCACCGTTTTAAGCATCCTCACCGTTCGGTTATTCATTATCTTATAGCAAGGCTTCTTTGGAAACCTTTGGAGAGCCTTTATATCTATACAAAAGATATTGGTGGCGGTCTTTATATACAACACGGTTTTGCTACTATCATTAGTGCTAAAAAAATAGGTGAGAACTGTCGAATTTATCAGCAGGTAACAATAGGTTATAAAGGCGAACTTAATCCCGTTTTAGAGGATAATGTTTCGGTTACTTGTGGCGCAAAGGTGCTTGGCGGTATTACTATGGGCAAGAATAGCTTAGCTGCTGCAGGCGCGGTTGTTTTAAAGGATGTACCAATGAATGCAATAGTTGGCGGTGTGCCTGCAAAAATAATTTCGTATAAGGATGAAAACAATCTAGATTTTCAGGGTTGATTTTTTAAACAAAAAGACCAAGTTTTAAACTTGGTCTTTTAATTATTGTTGACCTTTGCAAAAAATTATTGTATAATTTTTAAAAAGTATAATTTGAGGTGAAACAATGTCTGTTGAAAATTCATTCACAATAATTAATTTATTTATTGTGCCGTTAATTTCATCGTATTTTTTTGTTAAGAGAAACGGTTTTAAATTAAGTTTTAATTTTGAAGTTATATGCATATACTCAATTTTTGTAGTGTTAAACAGTATTATAGTAAAAGGAATTTGTTCTATTTTGCGTCAATTCTTTTCAATAACAATTGAGGTAGCTTCAAGTTATTATACGATTATTGCTTTAGTAATTGCTTTGCTAACGGCAGTTTTGTTTGAAATTTTTAGAAAATACATAACAGTAGTGATTGAAGAAAAAAATGAAAAATAAAAGAAATAATAAGTTTTATATATTTTTTGGAATTCTCTTTTTTATAGCAGTTTTATATAAAGTTGCTGTTGATTGGGTGACCCAAAAATTTGGGGTTACGATAAAAGAAATTTTATACACGGTAGCTTCGCCGCTTAAAGGTGCTGATACTGACTTTTTGGGAGAAGCAGTATTATATTGTTTGCCAAAAATCATAATTTTTATAGTTGTTTGGATTATTTATTCTATAATTGATAGTAAATTATCTAGCAAAATTTCTGCAAAATTACTGATTAAAACACGTAAAAAGACTATTGGTTTTAATTTTTTTAAGATTTTTAAATCTACTTTAATTATCTTTTTTGTGATTGTTTTTGTAACAACTTCCGTTAAAGCAAATAATACTTTCAAAGTAACAGAGTTTGTTATGTCTTACATCGACAAAACTACTATTTACGAGGATTATTATGTTAATCCAAATGATGTGAACATTAAATCTCCTGAAAAAATGAAGAATTTAATTTACATTTATTTGGAAAGTATGGAAACCACATACGCATCTGTTGAAGACGGAGGCAAACAAGAAAGTGTTAACTATATACCAAATCTCACTAAAATAGCAAAAGAAAATATTACTTTTTCAAACAGCGAAAAACTCGGAGGATTTTCTTCGGTATCAGCTACAAATTGGACTATGGCCGCTTTACTTTCAACTACCTCCGGTGTACCGTTTTCGTTCCCTGTGGATGGTAACGATATGGATAAAAGAGAAACTTTTGCAAAGGGTCTTGTAACTTTAGGTGATATTTTGTCCAATAAAGGTTACAAGCAAATGTTTTTGTGCGGTTCAAATGGTGAATTTGGCGGCAGAAAAAATTACTTTACAACTCATGGAAATTATAATGTCTTTGATTTGTATTCCGCAAAAGATAAAGGATATATCCCAAATGATTATTATGTTTGGTGGGGATACGAAGATTTGCATCTTTACGATATAGCTAAAAAAGAATTAACTAATTTAGCAAAACAAGATGAACCTTTTAATTTTACAATGTTAACGGTTGATACTCACCATATTGATGGTTATATATGTAAAAATTGCGATTCGGTTTATGAAAATCAACTTGGGAATGTTTTGAGTTGTGCCGATTCTCAGATTTATAATTTTTTAGAATGGTGTAAAAAACAACCGTTTTATGATGATACGGTTATAATTGTTACAGGCGACCATCCAAGAATGGATACATCTCGTGTAAGCGGTGTACCTTATTTTGATCGTACTATTTATAATTGTTTTATTAACACCGATAAGGATGTAGATAAACTTCAGACTAATAACCGTGTTTTCACCTCAATGGACATTTTCCCAACTGTACTATCAGCACTTAATTTTGAAATTGAAGGTAATAAATTGGGATTGGGAACAAATATGTTTTCAGGTGAAAAGACACTTGCTGAAAATATAGGTTTAGAAAATTTACAAACAGAAGTAAACAAATATTCCAAATATTATATCGATAACTTTTCGTAATAATAAAAGACATTTTCATTTTGAAAATGTCTTTTTTATTGTGTTGATACAGGCGGTTTAAAAATTGCAAGTGTTGGTGGGAAATAGGTAAAACGGAAAAACAATAATGCAATAATTAGCGAAATTATTATAAATAAAACTGAAGCGCCTTTTGAACTTAAAATTTCACTATTTATGATTTTATTCTTTACTACAAGAGTTATTATAAGACCGATATAGTATATCGAAATGTTAATAAAATCTATATTTTTTCCAATAACACCTTTGTAGGTGTAAAATAAAACAACAATTGAAATCATACCGATTATTACCGATATAATAACCGCAGGTATATAGTTTTTAATTTCGCGTTTTTGTAGAAAATATTCAATAAAAGAATAAACAATTGCAGGGAAGAAGAGTAGCTTTAAATGCTCCCATGTACTTTCGTTTGTTGCGAAAAAATAGCCTATGAATTTATTGTTACCGCTAAATTCGTATACGAAATGACTTAAAGTACCTAAAATACCTATAAAAATAAAGGCTAATAAATTGTATCTTAATTTCATTTACTCACTCCTAAAAATAGTATATGGAGTAAAAGATACAAATATTAACCTTTGTTTAGGGGTTACACTTTTTACAAGCCGAATAACCATTTTGTAAATATTCTTCTTTGCTTGTAAAATATACTTTGTTGGACTCTTTCATATTTGATACTGAACTGCAGTTTAATTTGTGAAAAACTTTTGAATTTTTATTACCGCAATAAGTTATAGTATTATTTGGTGTTACTACCGAAACCTCGTCTTGTGGTATTAAATCATCACTTTCATAATCTTCGTTACGGTAACCGTTTACCGTGTCATCAGTTGGTAGATTGATTTTAATATCCTCATTCGGTAGCTCTGCCGTTTGGCTTTTGCAACCGCTTAATAACAGTAAACAACAAATTATTAATACAATTCTTTTCATAGTTTCCTCGTAGTATTTGATAGGTATATTATATAAAAAATTTATGTTGAAGTAAAGGCAAAAATATTATAAAATAAGTAAAAAGGCAGGTGATTTTGTGGAACTAAAGGAATTAAAGCAAAAGGCTAATAATTTACCGCTTAAACCGGGCGTTTATATTATGAAAAATAAAAGCGGCGAAATTATATATGTTGGCAAAGCAAAAGCCCTTAAAAACCGCGTTACTCAGTATTTTGGCGCGGGAAATCAACATACCGAAAAAGTGCGTAAAATGGTCGCTAATGTTGATGATTTTGAATATATCATTTGTGACAGCGAATTTGAAGCGCTAATTCTTGAAAACTCTTTAATTAAGCAAAATCAACCTAAATATAATATATTACTTAAGGATGACAAGGGATATTTTTATATTAAAATATCCGATGATAAGTGGAAAAAAATTGAAACCGCAAAACAAATTGATAAAGACGGCGAATATATAGGACCTTATAATTCGGGCTTTATTGTTAAAGAAACGGTTGATGAGGTTAGAAAAATATTTAAGCTACCCGATTGCAACCGTAGTTTTGATAAACCCTCGAAGCCTTGTTTAAATTACCATATTGGTATTTGCGATGCGCCCTGTCGCGCTAACATTTCACTTAAAGAATATAACGCTACTGTTGATTCGGCGGTGCAGTATATCAAAAACGGAAATATAGGCGAAAATTATTTAAAGCAATTAACAAATGAAATGGAAAAAGCGGCGGAAAGCTTACAGTTTGAAACAGCCGCAAAACTTCGCGACCGTATTAATGCTATTAGGAAAATTAGCCAAAAACAAAAGGTTGTAAGTATTTCTTACAAAAATCAGGATGTTATTGCAACGGCCTTGTATTCACAAATGGCTTGCGTTGAGGTTTTGATTTTTCGCAATTACCGTTTGACCGATAAAAAGCATTATTTTATTGACGGTGTTTCGGACAAAAAAGAACTTTATAACGAATTTCTGCAACAGTATTATATGAATAAAAATGACATTCCGCAGAGAATTTTGATTGATTTTGAAGCAGAAGATTTTGCACTTACTGAACACTGGCTTTCGGAAAAATCGGGGCACAAGGTTAATTTTATTTATCCAAAGCAGGGAGAACAGAAAAAACTTCTTGATATGTGCCTTAGTAATGCGGCGCAAAATCTTTCGGAAAAAACCGATAGAACAAGTAGGGAAATGGCAACGCTAAACGAGCTTTCTGAGCTTTTAGGTTTAAAGGATATACCAAAATATATTGAAGCGTACGATATTTCAAATACCGCAGGCGATAACAATGTAGCGGGTATGATTGTTTTTAAAGACGGAAGACCCTTTAAGGCGGCATATAAGCGATTTAAAATTAAATCATTTTTAGGTCAGGATGATTACCGTTCTATGAATGAGGTATTAGAAAGAAGATTTTTAGAATACCAAAAGGGCGAGGATGAGTATTTCAAGGTATTGCCTGACTTAATTTTACTTGATGGTGCAAAAGGGCAAATTTCGGCCGTTTTACCTATATTGCAAAAATACAATATTAATGTTCCTGTATTCGGTATGGTTAAGGATTCAAAGCATCGTACTCGCGCGATTGCTACAAGTGACAGCGATATTGAAATAAAATCAAACCGCCGTGCATTTACTCTTGTTACCAACATTCAGGACGAAGTTCACCGTTTCGCAATATCTTATCATAAAAAACTGCAAAGTAAAAAAATGCTTGGCAGAGAGCTTACTAATATTAGTGGAATTGGTGAGAAAAAAGCGAACGCACTTTTAAAGCATTTTGGCAGTATGTCAAAGATAAAAAATGCAAGCGCGCAATCGCTTATTGAGGTTAAAGGAATTAGTGAGCAAAATGCTACCGATATTGTCGAATATTTTAACAAATTGTAAACATTTATGTTGACTAAAAAATAGATTTGTGTTATTATTTCTAAGGATAGAGGTTGCGATTTGCAATAGTAGTATATTTTATGACTGACAGGTCTTTATACGAAAGGGTAAATCGCCGAAATGAGAGTTCTTCTGTCAAAGAATTCTTGTTGGGTTGCAATAGAATATATTGCAAACTGTCACATTTGTGGGGGGCTATCGGTTATTTTTAAAATTTCCGTAATTGGCTCTGCTAATTACGGTTTTTTTATATTTATTTTTAAGGAGAATTAAAATGAAAGCAAAATCAATTATTCCAAAGCTTCTTATTATTGCTTTTGTAGTTGGATTTGGCGTTCTTTGTGCTTTCACAGGCTCTATTAATGATCCTGTTGGTACACTCTGGTCACTTTTCCCACCTGTAATTGCAATAGGCTTGGCACTTCTCACTAAAGAGGTTTATTCGTCACTCTTTATAGGTATTTTAGCGGGTGGTTTACTTGCTACAGGCTTTAACCCAATACATACTATTGACTCTGTTACTACCGAAGGCTTGATTTCAGCCGTTTCTGGTACTGCAGGTATTTTTGTATTCTTGGTAGTATTAGGCATTATCGTTGCTTTACTTAACAAAGCAGGCGGTGCTCAGGCATTTGGTCGTTGGGCTGCAAAGCATGTTAAGGGTAAAATCGGTGCTTCACTTGCTACATTTGCTTTTGGCGTGCTTATCTTTATTGATGACTATTTCAACTGCTTAACAGTTGGCGCGGTTATGCGTCCTGTTACAGATAAGGCTAATATTTCACGTTCAAAATTAGCATATCTTATTGATGCTACCGCAGCTCCTGTTTGTATGATTGCTCCTATTTCTTCTTGGGCAGCAGCAGTTTCCGAATATGCGCCTGACGGTGTAAGCGGTATTGCAATGTTCGTTAAAGCAATTCCTTATAACTTCTATTCTTTAATGACATTTGTATTTATTATTGCATTAACCCTTATGAAATTTGATTACGGCCCGATGAAGCTTCACGAAATGAATGCTGATAATGGCGATTTGTTTACATCAGGCACCTTCTCTGCTGAAGATACTGATGAAACACCTGCTACCGATAAAGCAAAGGTTATTGACCTTGTTTTACCGATTATTGTTCTTATTGGTGTTTGCGTATACGCTCTTTTCTACGTTGGTAGATGTATGGGTGAAGAATGGGTATTCGCTTCTGCTAATTATGATAAGTCACTTGGTTTTGTAGATGCCTTCTCTAACACCGATGCTACTGTAGGTCTTCCTTGGGGCGGTATTATTGCATTAATATTTGTAATTATTTATTTCGTAGCTCGCAGACTTATAACCTTTAAGGATGCTATGGCTTGCGTACCGAAGGGCTTTATCGCAATGGTACCTGCTATTCTTATTTTGACCATGGCTACTTCACTTAAAAATATGACAGGTCTTTTGGATTCCGACACATTTGTAAACAACGCATTAGCAAGTGCAAGTGGTCTTAACAATTTCTTGCCTGCAATTATATTTATAGTTGCTTGTCTTATTGCTTTTGCTACAGGTACCTCTTGGGGTACATTCGGTATCCTTATCCCAATAGTTACAAGCATTTTCGATGTAAACAGTGCACTCGGTATTATGAGTATGTCTGCTTGTCTTGCAGGTGCTGTTTGCGGCGACCACTGCTCACCGATTTCCGATACAACAATTATGTCTTCCGCAGGTGCACAGTGTGACCACATCAACCACGTTTCTACACAGTTGCCTTACGCTTTAACTGTTGCAGGTGTTACTTTTGTAACCTACATTTTTGCAGGTTTTGTTCAAAATGTTTGGATTTCTCTTGCTTTCGCAACCGTTTTAACAGTTGCTACATTATTTGTTATTAAAGCAACCACTAAAAAAGCATAAAACAATTGAAATTTTAATCCGTTACAGGTATAATGATTATCTGTAACGGATTTTTATTTTTGGAGAGTAATAGTGGAAAAAAGGAAATTAGAAAAATATATTGAAATAGAGCGTAGTATTATTAAGAAATACCGCAAAACTATTTGGAGTAATTTTATAGGCGCGGTTCAGGAATATGAGCTTATAAAGGAAAACGATAAAATTGCCGTTTGTATTTCTGGCGGGAAGGATTCTATGTTACTTGCAAAATGTATGCAACAGTTACAAAGGCATAGTAATGTGCCTTTTGAACTTGTATTTCTTGTTATGGACCCCGGTTATAATAAAGAAAACCGCAAGCTTATTGAAGAAAATTCAAAGCTACTTAATATACCTGTCCATATTTTTGATAGTGATATTTTTGAGGTTACGGTTCGCTCGGGTGGCTCGCCGTGTTATCTTTGCGCCCGTATGCGCCGCGGTTGTCTTTATAGTAAGGCACAGTCACTCGGTTGCAATAAAATTGCTTTAGGGCACCATTTTAACGACGTTATCGAAACTGTTATGATGAGTATGATGTATTCTTCCGAAATTAAGACAATGCTTCCAAAACTTCATAGCACTAATTTTGAGGGTATGGAATTAATCAGACCGTTTTATAAGGTTAAGGAACAGGATATAATTTCTTGGTCTAACTATAACGGTCTTAGATTTTTACAATGC
>JAZOTR010000108.1:0-14525 GCA_045657745.1 Acutalibacteraceae bacterium | reverse complement strand
TCATTATTGCTTGCGGTATTAATTATTCCGTTTAGTGAATTATTGAAATTCTTACAAAATAAGTAATAAAAAAAGGATGAGATTATCTCATCCTTTTTTGTTATGTTATATTATATTACATATCCGCCGTTGACACCGATTACTTGACCTGTTATGTAGTCGGCAGATTCACTAGCTAAGAAATAGATTGTTTGCGCGATTTCTTCTGCACTGCCCATTCTGCCGAGTGGAACAGTTTCTACAAAAGCAGTTAATTCTTCGATTGAAAGATTTGAATTCATATTTGTTTCAATAATACCGGGGGATACGGCGTTTACAGTAATTCCGCTTGGTGCTAATTCCTTAGCAAGAGCCTTTGTAAGACCGATAACACCCGCCTTTGATGCGGAATAGGCTACCTCACAAGCGGCGCCAACCTCGCCCCACATAGAAGCAACATTAATAATTTTGCCCGATTTTTGATTTACCATAACATTAGTTGCCGCTTTGCAGCAGTTGAATGTACCCTTAAGGTTAATATCAATTATACGGTCAAAATCAATTTCGTCGGTTTCGGTAATAAGACCTTCAAATGCCACGCCTGCGTTGTTTACCAGAACGTCAACACTTCCGAATTTATACAAAGTTTCTTTTATAAGTAATTCGGCTTCTAATCTGTTAGCAACATTTGCTTTTTGTGTAATTACAGAAAAACCATTACTTACTAATGAACGGCAAAGTAGGGAAGCGGACTCGTAAGAATCGTTATAGTTAATTACAACATTATATCCTTTTTGCGCAAAAAGAATTGCGGTAGCAGCTCCAATTCCTTTAGAAGAGCCTGTAATTATTGCGGTTTTTTTCATAAAATCATCTCCGCGGAATATTTTAACATATTTTTTAAAAAAAGAAAAGATTTATTTTACAATAAATTGGTATATTTATTTAAAGCATTACCTATATGTTGTATAGTTTACATAAACAGTTTACATAACATATAATTTTTGAATTTTTGTTGTTGACATTAAGATTTAAATATAGTATAAATATATTGTAGACAATTAAAGTGATTTATCGCGTAATTTTGGCGCCTTATAATTTATTAGGTGTTAATTTTTTTGTCTAATTTTTGGTTTACATAATTTTGGTAATTTCTGATTTCTATGTATTTCAGCATTCAATAAATGTAATATCTTGTCCGTAATTTGCATATATTTTCCTATATAAAAGGAGGTATTTTATATGCAAAGAGGACGAGTTTTAAATTTAAGCAGGTTGAAATTTTCAAATTTTTTTATTCATAATAAGATTTTACTAACTTGTCTTACAGTTTTATTAATCGGCATTATTTTCGGCGTTTTTTCATTGGAAAAATACGAGGCATTATATAATTTGACCGAGAAAAATTTTAATAATTTTTATGCTTTGCGAAGCGTAAGTGTATTTTCTAAAATTTTTTTAAATTCGTTATATCGTTATTGTTTGGTTTTAGTTATATTCTTAATTCTCGGCACTTCGTTTTTCGGCGTGATTACAACACCGTTTTTACTATTTGTTTTTGGTGTCTTGTGCGGAAATATTACTTCGTATTTATATTCAGTATATGCGCTAAAAGGAATTGCATTTAACGCAATTATATTTTTGCCGTCTATAATAATTTTCGCAATAGTTTTATTACTTATTTGCAATCAAACTGTTTCATTTTCTCTAAGAATTTCTTCATTAACATTTTCAAATACAGCAACACATAATTTGTTTTTGGAATTTAAAAAGTTTATGATTTTCTTTCTATTATTTTTAGGTCTTTGCTTTATTTGTGCCGTTATAGATGCAGTAATTTCTTGCAGTTTTATAAAATTTTTTGATTTTTAGGAGGTGTAATATGAAAAGCAGCATAGAAAATTATAAGAATTTTCTTGTATTTGATAAAAAATCTTCTGCTAATACGGTTGAATCGTATATGAGAGATATTAATCAATTTGCTACATATTGTATTTCCAAAAAAATCACAAAACCTACTCAGATAGATGTAAAGCTTTTATATGATTACTTGAATTATCTTTCTGTAAACAATAAATCCGAAGCTACGCAAATGCGAATTTTAGCTTCAATCCGTTCTTTCTGCAGATTTTTGGTTTCTCACGAAATCTTGAAGGATAATCCTTGTAACAGTGTTAAATTAAAAAGCAATTCTAAGAAAATGCCCGGTGTACTTGATGCTAATGAAATTATATTGCTTTTATCACAGCCCGATACTACTGATTTTAAGGGCATTCGTGATAAGGGTATGCTTGAAATTTTATATGCGACTGGTATTAAGGTTTCTGAATTATTAGATATTAAGGTTAGCGACTTTAATATGCAAATCGGAATTCTGCATTTGCGAAACAAAGCTAAAGAGCGTGTAATACCTATGTATCCTTCGGCGGTTAGGTCTGTTGCTGAGTATATTACAACCGTAAGACCTATTATTGTTCAGGACGAAAAAGAGGACAGACTTTTTACTAATATGAACGGACAAGCTATGTCACGCCAAGGCTTTTGGAAAATAATTAAACGATACGCCGACATGGCGGGGATAAAAGGCGAAATCACACCGCATACTCTTCGTCATTCCTTTGCAGCGCATTTACTTGAAAATGGCGCAAATCTTAAAGATATTAAGGAAATGTTAGGTCATAGCGATATTTCTTCAACTCAGGTTTACGCGCAACTTATTAAGAATAAATACGCAACAAATTATGCTAAATTCCACCCGCTTGCAAAATAAAATATAAAATATAAAAAAATGAGCAGTTTCTAATAAGAAATTGTTCATTTTTTTATTGAAAAAAATATATAAATATGGTATTATAAATTGAATATCTTAAAGGAGATGTTATTGTGGCGGATAAGCGTCCTATAGGCGTTTTTGATTCAGGTCTTGGCGGTCTTACTGTTGTTAAAGAAATGATTAAAGAACTGCCGAATGAAAACATTGTATATTTTGGCGATACAGGTCGCGTGCCTTACGGAACTCGAAGTGTTGAAACTATTAGAAAATATACCTTGCAGGATGAAAAATTTCTTTTAAATAATGATGTAAAGTTAATTGTTGCCGCTTGCGGTACGGTTTCATCGGTTGCGGCTGATACTGCTTTGCAGCTGCCCGTTCCTTTTTTTGAGGTTGTTTCTCACGCTTCAAAAAGTGCGGTAAATGCTACAAAAAACGGTAAAATCGGTGTTATTGGTACTAATGCTACCGTTAAAAGTGAGCAGCACAAAAAACATATTCAAAAAATTATGCCAAATGCACAGGTTTTAACCTGCAGTTGTCCGCTATTTGTTCCGCTTGTTGAAGAAGGTTGGTACTCGGCTGATGATTTGGTTGTAACAGAAACTGTTAAACGCTATTTAAAGCCTATTATGGAATTTGGCGCTGATACAATAATTTTAGGATGTACTCATTATCCTGTTTTAAGCGAGGCTATCAAAAAGGTTGTAGGAAATGATATAACCCTTATAAATGCCGGAACATCTACCGCTTTGGCTGTAAAAGAATTTTTAGAGGAAAACAGTATTCAAAATGATACCTCAAATGCTTTTCATAAATTTTATGTTAGTGATAAGCCAGATTCTTTCAGATACCAAGCATCTGTGCTTTTAGGTAAGGATTTTGATGAAACTTTTGTTCAAGAGGTGGATATTAATAACTTATGATAAAGGATGTTATAATAGAAATTAAAACCGAGCAAACGGTTGACAGTGATACTGATTGTATTGAATTTACAACCGATGCGCGTTACGGCTTTAAGGACGGTAGTTATTTTGTTTCTTATGACGAAAGCCAATTACTTGAGGTTGACGGCGAGGTTAAAACAACCCTTTTTGTAAAGCCTGATAATTCGATTATTTTGCAAAGAAAGGGCGCATATAATAGCCGTATGGTAATTGAAAAAGGAATACGAAACAACTGCTTTTATCAAACACCCCACGGCGAATTATCTTTAGGGATTTTCGGTGAAAAGGTTTTTTCGCGTCTTAATAATAACGGCGGTAAAATTTCAATGAAATATACAATTGATACAGGCTCACAAATGCTTAGCCGTAACAATGTCAATATATCTATCAGAGAGGTTAATTAAAATGTCATTAATAGTTTCAAAAACAAAGGAAGAAATTAAGAATATAATTAAAAATGCAGCTTTAAGCGCTATGAAGGACGGAAGCCTTCTTGAAGCAGAACTTACCGATTTTACTATTGAGGTTCCTGCTAACCGTTCACACGGGGACTATGCGGTAAATGCCGCCATGGTATGGTCAAAGCTATTTAGAAAAGCTCCAAGAATGATTGCCGAAGATATTTTAGCGCATATCGATATTTCGGGTAGTTATGTTGAAAAGCTTGAAATTGCAGGACCCGGCTTTATAAACCTATTTTTATCGCAAAAATATTATGCTGACATTGTTGCAGATGTTATTGATAAAAAAGAAGCATATGGTAGGAGTAATTACGGCGAAGGGAAAAAGGTGCTTGTAGAATTCGTTTCTGCAAACCCAACAGGACCTATGCACATCGGTAATGCTCGTGGCGGTGCTTTGGGTGACTGTCTTGCTGCAGTTATGCAAGCAGCAGGTTACTACACCGAAAGAGAATTCTATATTAACGATGCAGGTAACCAAATCAACAAGTTTGGTTTATCACTCGATTTAAGATATTTGCAGCTTTATAAAGACGGTATTGAAATGCCTGAGGATTCTTACCACGGCGAAGATATAATCGCTAACGCAAAGGCTTTTGCTGAAATCCACGGTGATAGCTTTGTTGAAAAGGACGAAACGATAAGAAGACAAGAACTTGTTAAGTTTGCGCTTCCTAAAAATATCGAGGGACTTGAGCGTGACCTTGCGAAATATAGAATTAAGTACGACACTTGGTTTAAAGAAAGCACACTTCACAACAACGGCGAAGCTGCAAGAATTATTGAGCTTTTAAAGCAAAGCGGTTACACATATACCCAAGAAGATGCTTTGTGGTTCAAGGCTACTGAATTTGGCTGCGATAAGGACTTTGTGCTTGTTCGTGCAAACGGTGTTCCTACCTATGTTGTACCGGATATTGCATATCACTATAACAAGCTTGTAACCCGTGGATTTGATATGGCTATTGATATTTTAGGTGCCGACCACCACGGTTATGTACCGCGTTTAAAGGCTGCTTTAACCGCTTTAGGTGTTGACGCTTCAAGACTTGATGTTGTGCTTATGCAAATGGTAAGACTTGTACGCGACGGCGAGGTTATTAAGGCTTCTAAGCGTTCAGGTAAAGCAATTACACTTGTTACACTTTTAGATGAAGTACCGATTGATGCCGCAAGATTCTTCTTTAATTTAAGAGAACCTAATTCACATTTTGATTTTGATTTGGATTTAGCGGTGAACGAATCTAACAGCAACCCTGTATATTATGTTCAATATGCTTATGCTCGTATTTGCAGTATAATTCGTAACCTTGAGGCAGAGGGCATTGTTGCAAAGACTTGTGACAGTAAGCAATTAGAATTATTAAATACTACCGATGAAAAGGAATTAATTCTTCATATTTCTGCTTTGACTGATGAAATTATTGCATCTGCAAAGGCGTATGACCCTGCGAAGATTACTCACTATGTGCAAGAACTTGCAACTAAGTTCCACAAGTTCTATTCTTCTTGCAGAGTAAAGGGCATTGAAGAAGATTTGATGCAAGCAAGACTTTCTTTGTGTAGCGCTACTGCAACAACAATTAAAAATGTTTTAACATTAATGAAAATTGATGCTCCTGAAAAGATGTAAAAAGGTGAAAGAAATGAAAAACAAATTAAATCTTACAATGCTTATGGATATGTACGAGCTTACTATGGCTAACGGCATTTTCACAAGCGATATGCGTGACACCGTAACATATTTTGATATGTTCTTCCGTCGTGTTCCCGATAAGGGCGGTTATGCTATTATGGCGGGTCTTGAGCAATTAATCGAATATATGTCCGATTTACATTTTGACGCGGATGACATTGAATATTTAAAGAGCTTAAATCTTTTTTGTGATGAGTTTATTGATTACTTAAAGGATTTCAAGTTTGATTGCGATGTTTGGGCAGTGCCTGAGGGAACTGTAATTTTCCCTCAAGAGCCAATTGTTACCGTAAGAGGTACCGCAATGCAGGCATTAATGCTCGAAACAATGATTCTTGTAACAATAAATCATCAATCCTTAATCGCTACTAAAGCAAACCGTATTGTACGCGCAGCAGAGGGAAGACCCGTTATGGAATTTGGTGCACGCCGTGCTCACGGTAACGGTGCTGCTTATTACGGCGCAAGAGCTGCTATTATTGGCGGTTGTACAGGTACATCTTGCTTATTAACTGCAAAAGATTTTGAAGTTAAAGCATCGGGAACTATGGCACACAGCTGGGTACAGTTATTTAAGGACGAATATACTGCTTTTAAAACTTATGCAGAGAAGTATCCCGATAGTTGCTTATTGCTTGTTGATACCTATAATGTTTTAAAATCGGGTATTCCTAATGCAATTAAGGTTTTCGACGAGGTTTTAAAACCACTCGGCAAAAGACCTTTAGGTATTAGAATTGATAGCGGTGATATTACATATATTACTAAAAAAGCCCGTAAAATGCTTGATGATGCAGGTTATGACGATTGTAAGATATGCGTTTCCAACTCTTTGGATGAGTATCTAATTCGCGATATGTCAAGACAAGGCGCTAAAATTGATACATACGGTGTAGGCGAACGCCTTATTACAGCTTCGAGCGAGGCGGTATTTGGCGGTGTTTATAAGCTTTCTGCTGTTGAAAAAGACGGAGAAATTATCCCTAAGATTAAAATTAGCGAAAATATTGCTAAAATTACTTTGCCGGGTGTTAAAATTCCGTGGCGATTATATGACCGCGATACAGGAAAGGCAATTGCTGATGTTATAACACTTGGTAACGAAAAGATTGATGGCACCGAACCGTACGAAATATTTGACCCTGTTCATACCTGGAAGCGCAAAATTGTTAATAATTTTGTGGCTAAAAAGCTTCAGGTTAAGGTTTTTGAAAAGGGTAGACTTGTTTACGAAAACCCAACTGTAAAAGAGATTTCTGCTTACAGACAAGAACAGGTCGATTCTATGTGGGATGAGGTTAAGCGTTTTGAAAATCCGCATACTTATTATGTGGATTTATCAGAAGACTTATGGAATTTAAGAAACGACTTACTTAATAAATTATCCAAAAATTAAAGGGGAATTTTTAATGAAAAAGCTAATTTCTTTAGTTTTATGCTTTGTAATAATTTTTTGCTTTGCTTCGTGTAAAAAAGATGATAGTAAAAATACAGTTAATGTTGATTTAGAATATTATGCAAAGCTTGGTAAAATACCCGAAGCTGAATTTACATTAGGCGATAATGTAGATGATGTGATTTATAAGCTTACCGATAAGCAAACTCAATATGAGTCAGAGCACGGTGATGACCCTGACCATTCGCATGACCACAATCAAGCCGATTTTTTCTTTGATGTTACTGAAGGTGACAAAAATGTTTTAATTGATAACGGTGTTGTAAATTATTATTACAATAAAAACAACAAAAAGAACGGTATAGCATATATCGTAAATTACGATACAGCTTTTGAATTAGAAGTAGGTACTTTAATTTCTGAGGTGCAAGAATATTTCAAGGGTTTTGAATTTACCCAAGAAGAAGCTAACGAAGAAAATGTATTTTTCGCTTCATATATTACTGACGGTACAGTTTTAAAAACCGAAATTGATGGTGTTGCAATTATGTTTGTTTTCTTAGAAAATCAACTTTATGCGACCGCTATGTATGATACAAAGAATTGGAACCCCTAAGGAGAAAATATGTCACTCACAACTAAGGATATAAATATGCAAATGCCTTTATTGGCGTTAAGAGGTCTTGTTGTTTTTCCAAAAACCGTTGCTTCTTTTGATGTTGGCAGAAAAAAATCTGCAAATGCTTTAAAATTCGCAATGAAAAAGGACCAATTAATTTTTCTTGTTACTCAAAAGGACTTTTTTGTTGAAGAACCCGAAGAAAGTGATTTATATAAAATAGGCTGTGTTGCGCGTGTAAAACAGGTTTTAAAGGTTTCTGATGATTTAACAAAGGTACTTGTTGAAGGTCTTTATCGCGCAAAACTTAACGATTTTCGCGCTTTGACTGACTTTTACAGTTCTATTGTTACTCCGATTGATGAAAAAGGCATTGAAAACCGCGAAATTTATAAAGAAACTCTTATTCGTAGGGTTAAAAATGAATTTTTCAAATACGCTTCAAGCGTAAATAACATAACACCCGATGTTCCTATAACTGTTGAAAATTGTGATGATTTAGGTTATTTGTGCGATTTTATTGCTTTTAATATATCTGCGCCTTTTGATGATAAGCAGTATGTTTTAGAGCAAGATTCGCCCGTTAAACGCGCAAAAATTTTAATAGAATTGCTTAGTAAAGAGCGTCAAATTAATGAAATTGACAAGAAAATCAGTCAAAAAACCCGCATTAATATTGACGAAAATCAAAAAGAATATTATCTTCGCGAACAATTAAAGGTGATTTCAAGCGAACTTTACGGTGATGAAACAGCGGATGAAATTGATTCTTACCATACAAAGATTGATTCTTTAAATGCTGAAAGCTCTGTAAAAGAAAAGCTTCATTCACACGTTAATAAGCTTGCTAAAATGCCTCAGGGCTCACACGAGGGCACTGTTGAACGCAATTATCTTGATACTTGTATCGAGCTACCTTGGAATGCTTATACAAAGGTTTTAACAGATGTTAAAAAAGCGCAAAAGATTCTTGAACGTGATATTTACGGACTTTCCAAGGTTAAAGAAAGAATTTTAGAACTTTTATCGGTTTATTCATTATCACCCGATATTAAGGGGCAAATTATATGTCTTGTTGGCCCTCCGGGTGTTGGTAAAACCTCTATTGGTAAAACTATTGCCGAATGTATGGGCAGAAAATTCGCTCGTGTTGCTTTAGGCGGCGTACACGATGAATCGGAAATTCGTGGACACAGAAAAACCTATATCGGCGCTATGCCGGGTAAAATTATTACCGCTATTAAGGCGGCGGGAAGCGGTAATCCGCTAGTTTTGCTTGACGAGGTTGATAAATTAGGTAAGGATTACAAGGGTGACCCTGCTTCCGCTTTACTTGAGGTACTTGACCCCGAGCAAAATAATAGCTTTGTAGACCATTATATTGAAATGCCCTACGATTTAAGCAAGGTTGTATTTATTGCAACTGCTAACTCGCTTGACGGTATTCCGGCACCCCTTCTTGACCGTATGGAAGTAATAGAAATTTCAAGCTATACAAGGGAAGAAAAATGGAATATTGCTAAAAAACATCTTGTTGCAAAGCAGATAGCACGTCACGGACTTAATAAAAATCAAATTAAAATTAATGATAGTGCAATCTATTCTTTAATTGATTTTTATACTCGTGAAGCAGGTGTTCGTAAGCTTGAAAGAAGTATTGCTTCACTTTGCAGAAAATCTGCTAAGCTTATTGCTGAGGGTACAACCGATAAGGTTTCACTTCGTGATAGTGATGTTGTAAAAATGCTCGGCAAGCATAAATATAAACCCGAGGTTATTTTATCGGCGGATGAGGTTGGTATTATAAACGGTCTTGCTTGGACGAGTGTTGGCGGCGAAATTATGCAGCTTGAGGTATCTGTTATGGATGGCACAGGCAAGGTTGAATTAACAGGTTCTTTAGGGGATGTTATGAAGGAATCTGCTAAAACTGCCATAAGCTTTGTCAGAGCAAATGCTACTAAATATGGAATAGATTCGGCCTTTTATAAGGATAAGGATATACATATTCACGCTACCGAAGCAGCAGTTCCAAAGGATGGTCCTTCGGCAGGTGTTACTATGGTTACAGGTATAATTTCTGCGCTTAAAAACGCTCCTGTAAAGCGTGATATTGCTATGACAGGCGAAGTGACACTCAGAGGTAGGGTATTAGCAATAGGCGGTCTTAAAGAGAAGTCTATGGCGGCATACCGTGGCGGTGTTAAAACTGTTTTTATTCCTAAAGATAATATTTCAGATTTAGACGAAGTCGATTTAGTTGTAAAGGAAAATGTTAAATTTATTCCTGTTTCTAATGTTAGCGAAATTATTGAATTTGCATTAGTTGACGAAAAAGATAATGAAACCAAAGACATTAATTTATTTAATGATGTTTTGGTGACCGCTTCAAACAATGCAGTAAGCCAGTAAAGGAAATTAGTTATGAATTATAATAATGCGCAATTTGAAAAAGCTTTTGCGAAATTTGAACAGTTAGAGCAGTCCGACCTTCCTGAAATTTGCTTTTGCGGTAGGTCTAATGTTGGAAAGTCCTCGCTTATTAATAAGGTTTTAGGTAGAAAATCCATTGCAAGAGTTAGCTCAAAACCTGGTAAAACAATTACTATTAATTTCTACAAGGTAGATTCTATCCGCCTTGTAGACCTTCCTGGATACGGCTATGCAAAGGTTAATTTTGCCGAAAAAGAGCGTTGGAGCGAATTGATGGAAGGCTATTTTAAATCGCAAAGAAATATTAAAATGGTTTTTCAGCTTATTGATATGCGCCATCCTGCAACCGAATTTGACCTTTGGATGCTTGATTTTCTTTCGCAAATGGGTTATCCGTATACTGTTGTTTTAACAAAAGCTGATAAGCTTAATAAAACTGAAACAGCCAACAGATTAACTCTTATCGGCGAAGAATTGGGCAATTTTGCAGAAAATGTGCAAATAATTCCGTTTTCTGTAAATAATAACAATGATTTTTTAAAGCTTCGTGAAATTATAGAAGCTGCCGCTATTTAAGTGGTTGACATTTTTAGTTTTAAATGATATAATTTATCTGTTAAATGCTTTGATGAAGAGAAGTAGTATTATTTCAGATGTTTAGAGAGTCGTTGAGGGTGGAAATACGGCGGTCGGGTAATATGAATAACACTTCGGAGCAGCAATCTGAACGGGCAACTTAGTAGGTGCGTCGTAATTGATGCGTTAAATCAAAACAACTGTCAGGTTGAAAAGTGACCTTTTTTAAGGTAAATTAGGTGGCACCGCGGATAATGCGTCTATTCGTCCTAATAATTATAGGACTAATGGACGCTATTTTTATATTTGGAGTGATTTTTTTGAAGCACATCGACATTTATGAAATTTTTGAAAACAAATCTTTAATTGATACTGATGTTACTGTTTGCGGTTGGGTAAGAACATCAAGAGATTCTAAAAATATGGCTTTTATCGAGCTTAATGACGGTACTTCTTTAAAGCATCTTCAGGTTGTAATTGATAAAGCAGTTATGCCTGAAATTTCAGAATTTATGAAATTAGGTACATCCTTAAAGGTTGAGGGTACCTTAGTTAAATCTGCAGTTGCGGTTGATTCAGTTGAAATTAATGCTAAAAATATTACTGTTTTAGGTGAGTGTCCACCCGAATATCCTTTACAAAAGAAAAGACATACTCTTGAATATTTAAGAACAATTCCGCATTTGCGTGTAAGAACTAATACATTTAATGCTGTATTGCGTGTTCGTTCTGTTGTATCGGCTTGTATTCACGAGTTCTTCCAAAACAGACACTTTACTTACATTCACACTCCTTTAATCACTGCAAGTGACTGTGAGGGTGCAGGCGAAATGTTTAAGGTAACTACAATAGGTTACAGTAACGATTATAAAAACGAAGATGATTACAATGCAGACGATTTCTTCGGCCGTCGCGCCGCTTTAAGCGTTTCAGGTCAGTTAGAGGGCGAGGTTGCCGCAATGGCACTCGGTAAAATTTACACTTTTGGTCCTTCTTTCCGCGCTGAAAAGAGTAATACTCCTCGCCACGTTGCAGAATTTTGGCATGTTGAGCCTGAGGTTGCTTTTGCTGAATTGCCTGACATTATTGAAATTGCTGAAGATATGATTAAGCACGTTATCAATACAGTATTGGAAAAGTGTCCGCAGGAGCTTAAATTCTTTGATAATCATTTTGAAAAAGGTCTTATTGAAAAATTACAAAACGTTGCAAGTAATGACTTTGCGATTATGACCTATACCGAAGCTATTGAAGTGCTTAAAAAATCAGGAAAGGATTTCCAATATCCTGTTGAATGGGGTTGTGATTTGCAGACCGAACACGAAAGATACATTTCCGAGGAAATTTGCAAACGCCCTGTATTTTTAACTAATTATCCAAAAGAAATTAAGTCTTTCTATATGAAGCAAAATGATGACGGTAAAACCGTTGCCGCTACTGACCTTTTAGTGCCAGGTGTTGGCGAAATTATAGGTTGTAGCGAGCGTGAAGCAGACCTTGATAAGCTTCTCGATGCTATGCAAAAGCGCGGTATGAATTTAGAAGATTATGAGCATTATATTGCTCTTCGTCGCTTTGGTTCTGTACCTCATAGTGGTTTTGGTCTCGGTCTCGAGCGTATAATTATGTATGTTACAGGCGTACAAAATATCCGCGATGTAATTCTTTATCCCAGAACTGTGGGAAATATTTCTTAAATGAGTGTTTTTATGAGTAAGTATATTACAAAACTTAACGAGTTTGATACCCAAAATGCAATAGCGCTTGTAAAAGAAAAATTTGCAAGCAAGCTTTGCGAAAATCTTAATCTTTCGCGTGTTTCCGCACCGCTTTTTGTAAAGCAGGGAAGCGGACTTAATGATGACCTTAACGGCATAGAACGCCCTGTTTCTTTTGATATTTTAGAAACAGGGGAAATAGCTGAGGTTGTACATAGTCTTGCTAAATGGAAGCGTATGGCGCTTTTAAAGTACGGTTTTCCTATGCACTCAGGTCTTTATACCGATATGAATGCTATCAGACGCGATGAAGAATGCGATAATATACATTCTATTTATGTTGACCAATGGGATTGGGAAAAAATCATAACTAACGAGGATAGAACAGAAGAATATTTAAAAACAACTGTTAGAGATATTTATTCCGCAGTTTTAGATACCGCAAAGGAAATTGAGAAGAAATATCCTTGTTTAGATTGTTATTTACCCCAAGATATTGCTTTTGTTACAACACAAGAGTTGGAAGATAAGTATCCCGATTTAACAGGTAAACAGCGTGAATATGAAGCTGCTAAGGAATACGGTGCAGTGTTTATTATGAAAATCGGCGGAAGACTTAAATCCGGTCAAAAGCATGACGGTAGAGCGCCCGACTATGACGATTGGAATTTAAACGGCGATATTATTCTTTATAATCGCGTTTTAGACATTCCGTTTGAAATTTCTTCAATGGGTATTCGTGTTGACAGAGAAAGCCTTTTAAGCCAATTAAAAGCCGAAAATAAAGAGGAACGCGTTAAATACGAATTCCACCAATTGCTGCTTTCAGGTGCTTTACCGCTTACAATTGGCGGCGGAATTGGTCAGTCAAGACTTTGTATGTATCTTTTACATAAAGCTCATGTTGGCGAGGTTCAGGTATCTATTTGGCCTGAAAAAGAAATTTTGAAATGTAAATCCAATGGCATTAATTTATTATAATTGTTATTTAAGGATGTTATAAATGAATAGATTATTTAATTTACTTTCATTTTTAGTTTACGATATTATAGTTTCTGCAATTTCAATAGTTATATCTTTTTATTTTTTAAACGAAGAAATAGCTATTACTTGGATTAATCCTTTTACATTTACTTTAATCGTTTGGCCCTTTGTTACTATTTTTGCGCTATACCTTATAAATGTTTACAAAATTTTATGGCGGTTTTCGGGTGTAAATGAGATTTTTAGGGTGTTTTTTGGAGGTTTTGCTTCAGCACTTGCCACAACTATTGCTGAAAAAGCCGTTTTTCATAAATATAATGTAAATATTTCGGTTTATATACTTATATACTTCTTTACAGTGTTTTTTATAATTATTCACCGCTTTATTGTAAGGTATAAAATTAATAAAAACTCCTATCTGCTGAATGAAGATAAAAACGATTTAGAACCACATAACATCATGATTATCGGCGCAGGTAGTGCTTCAAGGGCTATTATTAACGAATACACATATAATACCAAATGCCATATTAAATGTGTTATCGACGATGATAAATCCAAGCATGACCAATATATTAAAGGTGTACACATTGTTGGTGGCAGGGAATCGATAATTGCTGCCGTTGAGAAGTATAATATTGATATGATTGTTTTCGCAATTCCAAGTTGTGATAATAAGACTAAGTCACAAATTTTAAATATTTGTCAGCAAACCAAATGTGTTTTAAAAACCATACCGCCTATATATGAATTGCAAGATATTGATGATATTACATCTAAAATCCGTAATGTTGAAATAGAAGATTTGCTTGGTCGTGCTCCAATAAGTGTAAACGATGAAAATGTATTTGATTATGTCAAGAATAAGGTTATTTTAGTTACAGGTGGCGGCGGTTCAATTGGTAGTGAGCTTTGCCGACAATTAGCTTTTCATAATCCTAAG
>JAZOTR010000107.1:0-7402 GCA_045657745.1 Acutalibacteraceae bacterium | reverse complement strand
AAATCACTCATTGCTTGCATTGTTCAAGCGGCAGATGCTATATCGGCAGCTCGCCCCGGTGCAAGACGCGAAAACCTTGAAAACTACATTAAGCGACTTGAAAAGTTGGAGGAAATCGCCAATTCCTTTAATGGCGTTGAAGGTTCATTTGCAATTCAAGCAGGCCGTGAAATCCGCATAATCGTTAAACCCGAAGTTGTAACTGAAGACCAAATGGCTCTTATGTCACATCAGATTGCCGAGCGTATTGAAAACGAGCTCGAATATCCGGGTCAAATTAAGGTTAATGTAATTCGCGAAAGCCGCGCAGTTGACTACGCAAAATAAATAAAAAATTAAAAGTCCTTGTGGAAAACCACAAGGACTTTTTTATATATCTTTTTTTCTCACTTTAATTTCGGTGATAATAATTGATGTAATTGAAACAATATTGCAAATTATAGTTGAAAGCGAAAGTGTAAGTATTCCGTATATAAGCCATAAAACAAGTCCGGGAAAATTGAATTTCCGTATGTTTTTAGGGTCGTTGCACCAATAACCAATTAGTCCAAGACAAGAACCAACAACAGGTAAAAGACTTTTAAATCCCGCCCAAGACACTAATGTAACCGAAAGTGTAAAAAGGCAGAAAAATATTGGAACAACTATGCTTGAAGCCCATTTCTTTTTGCCTCTTTGTGCAAAAATAAAGCCTCTTATTGCGCAAACAATATTAGTAAAAGCACCCGAATAAGCACCTAACATTAAAAAATGCACTGTCCAAAGCAAATCCGAAATTGCCTTTGTCGTAATAATTGATTTTCTGTTATTGAAATAAAAAACAAAATACGATAACACCATTGGCACAAAACCAATTATTTGCGCTATTGCCGTTACGGGATTAGAAAATTGATTTATTAAATCACTCAACATTTGTATCACCTAAATTATATTTCAGGTATTACAATTTCAACTTCTCTGCCTAATTCAGCAGATTTTGAAATAGCATCAATAATAGCTTGATTATAAATAATTTCACTTGAAGTAACAGGCGCTTTCTCGCCATTTTTAACGGCGTCTATAAATGTTCGTATCTTTTTATAGAACATTGTTCCATCATTTGGAACAAGCGGCACCTTATATTCAACAGTTTGTGTACCCAAGGTTTTATAAACAGTATAATACTCCTTATCCCCACCTTGAAAACCGTTAGAAGCAGGGATTTTAAGACCGCCCTTAGTACCAAGAATCAACGCATCTCCACAGGAATCTATATGCATTGCCCAAGCAATTCTAAAGTCAAGAATAATTCCGCCCTCTAAACGAACAAAGCCTGCCGCAAAATCTTCTACGCCAAATTTTTCGGCATATTCGGGATGGTTTTCATAATAATTCGGATCTTTACCAAAGAAATCAGACTTAAAGCCTGTTGCAGTTAATGGCTTTGGGTAACCTATAGCATTAAGAAGCATATCAAGTGAGTAACAACCTATATCGCCAAGCGCACCTATACCGCCGGTTTCCTTTTCAATAAAGGAAGTACCAAGGGGTGTAGGTATACCGCGTCTGCGTCCGCCACCGGTTTGGATATAATAAATATCGCCAAGCTCGCCCGACTGAACGATTTTTTTAATTAATTGTATGTTATCACTAAATCTCGGTTGGAAGCCGATAGAAAGAATTTTACCGCTTTTCCGGGAACTAGGTCTGCTAATGCAACAATATCAACATCGGGGCATTCTTTCAATGCTTTAATGTGAACCTCTGCAATCCTCCAAAGCCCTGTCTTCCACTTCAATACAAGCACAGCCATTAAAGCCGATATCTATTAAATGGCCGTTACTATTCCAAGTTTCATAAATTTTCTCCTACAAGTATTTAATTTCTGCAGATTGCTTTATTAAATCCATACAAGTATGAACATTATAACAAAGAGCACTGTTTTTTTGGTATTCCTCAAGCCTCTTACCCTTTATGAAATTCGCAAAAGCAGTGGCTTCCTTTGACATAAGCTCGCTCTTTTCAAAAAATTCAGTTAAAGGTATTCTATCTTGATTTTGCACCTTGAAAGCATCAGCATAAAGACCGATTTTATCAATCAAAACCGAGCCCTTATCCCCTACAATTTCACTCGGCGCCATACTCTGACCTATTTTTCCGTAAGAAAGCAGACAAATAAAATCATCATACTCAAAAATTGCTGCGCCGCAGCTATCCGCCCCGTTTTTTAAAAAACTAGAAGCTGCCTTGATTTTATTCGGCATTCCAAAAAAATCAACTGCGGCATAAACACAATAAATACCTAAGTCCATTAGAGTTCCCGCGTGAAGCGACATATCAAAAATATTGACCTGTTCGCCCTTCATAAGACTTTCGTAACGGCTTGTTAATTGGCAGTAGTCAATTTTAGCAATATTTATGTTGCCAATTTCAGATATAGCCTTTTTAATATTCGCTCTGTTTTGTGTATAAACAGGGATAATTGCTTCCATGTATACAAGCCCCAAGCTATCCGCCAAGGCTTTTAATTTTTTATATTCAACTGCACTAGTTGTAATTGGCTTTTCGCAAATTATATGCTTGCCGCCCTTTAATAAAATTTCAGTTTGACTTTCATGGCACACATTGGGCGACGCAATATAAACGGCTTGAATTTCGGGGTCGCAAGCCAAATCCTCAATTGCGGTATAAACCTTATTACATCCCCATTTTTCCGCAAATTCTTTGCCGGTTTCAAAATTTCTTGAATAAACCGCCGAAAGCTCAAACTCACCCGAAATTTCGGCGGCCTTTATGTAAGAATCTACTATACTTCCTCTGCCGATAGTAGCATATTTAATCATATTTTTTCACCTCTATTGCAAAGTGAAAACAACACCTTTTGCAATAAATCCATTTCAATTATATTATATAGGTTTTATCAAACTATTTCACGCCAATTATCTCTTGTTTTTGGTTAGATTTTTCGCTTTTGATTAATATATTCCTCTGCAAAATGAGCCGCAACCGCACCGTCTGCCGCGGCAGTTACAATCTGCCTTAACGCTTTTGTGCGAACATCGCCCGCCGCAAAGACACCCTGAATATTTGTTTTTGTTGTTTCATCTGCAACAATATAACCCATTTCATCAAGCGTAAGCTCGTTTTTAAAAATTTCCGTAACAGGCTGACGACCAATGCTTATAAAAACGCCGTCTAATAGCAATTCCTCGGTTTCGCCCGTTAGATTATTTTTGATTTTAAGACCATTTATTTTATTCTCAAACAACAATTCCTCGGCTACGCTATTCCATTTGAACTCAATATTTTCAGTTTTAAGTAAAGGCTCATTATAAATTTTTGTTGCCCTTAAGGTATCTCTTCTATGGATAAGATAAACCTTCTTACATATTTTGGACAAGTAAAGCGCATCTGCCGCCGCAGAATTACCGCCGCCTATAACCGCAACGGTTTTATCCTTAAAAAACATACCGTCACAGGTAGCGCAATAGCCAAGCCCTTTACCGATAAGCTTTTCTTCGTTTTCAAGTCCCAAATGCTTATGCTTAGCGCCAGTAGCGATTATTACTGTTTTTGCAAAGTATTCGTCCGAATCAGTCTTAATAAACTTAGGATTTTCGCCAAGTTTAACCTCAGTAACCTCGGCATTAACAGTAGTAGCGCCAAACTTTTCGGCACCATTTTGCATTTTAAAGCCCAAACTAAAGCCGTCTACACCATCATCAAAACCGGGATAATTATCTATTTGCGCAGTTTCGGTCATTTGACCGCCTGCCGAAAATTTTTCTATAACCAACGTATCAAGACCTGACCTTGTAGCATAAAGCGCCGCAGAATAACCGCTCGGTCCACCACCAATTATAACAACATCATAAACCTTCAAAATTATTGTTCCTTTCTCATTTAAAAAGCAAAAAGACCGCAGTAATCCTGCGGTCTTTTATCATTTAAGCATATCGAGTATTTGTGCTTTAGGTTTTGCGCCTACCGAAGTATTAACAACCTTACCGTCCTTTAAAACAAAAAGTGACGGTATGCTCATAACCTCAAAAGCAGCGGCAAGCTCAGGTTGTTCGTCAACATTAACCTTGCCAACCTTATATTCGGGGTATTCCTTTGCAATTTCATCAACAATAGGCGACACCATTCTACATGGACCACACCAAGAAGCCCAAAAATCAAGCAAAACTGTTTTTTCGCTTTTCAATACTTCATTTTCAAAATTTTCCTTAGTTATAACAATTGCTGACATATTTACTTCCCCCTATATTTAATTATTCTTCTGAAAAATCGTCCTTACCAACGCCACAAAGCGGACATACAAAATCTTCGGGTAAATCCTCCCATTTTGTGCCGGCTGCAATGCCATTATCAACATCGCCTAATTCTTCATCATAAACATAGCCACAAACATTACATACATATTTCATAAAAATTTACCTCCTTAAATTTAAGAATAGTATAACCAATTTAAAAAAATTATTCAACAACAAGCTCATTTGCAAGGCTTGAAATTTGCACCTTATTTTCTTCGGATACTGCCGAATGTATAGTAACAGTAGTTTCGGTAAAATTAATACCTTTACTGTTTTCAAGCATTTTCTTAATGGTTTTAGCCGCCATAGGCGCCCAACTGCCATTTTCAATAATACCCACCTTACGGTTTTTATAACCACGCTCAGTAAGTTCGTTTATAAATTCGCGCATAAATGGGAAAATTTCACCGTTATAGGTGGTTGTAGCCAAAACAATTTTACCGTAACGAAAAGCATCCTCTACCGCTTCTGCCATATCACAAGGCGCAAGGTCGTTTACCGCAACCTTTTTACAGCCTTTATTTTCAAGCTCACTTTCAAGTATTTCTACCGCTTTTTTGGTGTTGCCGTATACCGAAGTATAACAAATAAGTACACCCTCACTCTCAACACCGTAAGAGGACCAAATGTTATACAAATTAAGATAATAGCCTAAATTTTCCGAAAGCACAGGTCCGTGAAGCGGACAAATAGTTTCAACATCAAGACCGCCTAATTTTTTAAGCACAGCCTGTACCTGAACACCGTATTTACCAACAATACCGAAATAATATCTTCTTGCTTCGCAAGCCCAATCTTCATCTATATCAAGCGCACCGAATTTGCCGAATGCATCTGCCGAAAAAAGCACCTTCTCGCTACTTTCGTATGTCATCATAACCTCGGGCCAATGCACCATAGGCGCAGTGTAAAAGGTTAAATTATGCTTTCCAAGGCTTAAAGAATCGCCCTCTTTTACGATGATTCTGTTCTCGGCATAATCTGTGCCGAAGAATTTATTCATCATTACAAAAGCCTTATCGGTAGCAACAACCGTAACCGAAGGGTATTCTTTTATAAATCTATCAATATTAGCCGAATGGTCAGGTTCCATGTGCTGAACTATAAGATAATCAGGATTTCTACCGTCTAATGTGTTTTTAATATTACCGAGCCATTCTTCAAAGAAATCATTGCTTACAGTATCAAAAACGGCAATCTTTTCATCAAGTATAACATAAGAATTATACGCCATTCCGTTTGGAACAATATACTGACCTTCAAATAAATCTATAATATGGTCGTTAACTCCAACATACTTAATATTTTCGCTAATCATAAGCTTTCTCCTATCCTAAAAATGTATCAAAAACAAGCATTACACAAAAGCCAATAAGCAATGAGTATGTAGCCTGTCGTTCGCTACCGTGAGCGTGGGTTTCGAGTATCATTTCATCGCTTATAACATAAAGCATTGTACCGCCTGCAAAAGCAAGGGCAAAAGGTAAAATTGCAGTTGAAATACTAACCGCAAAATAGCCGAATAAGGTGCCTATCACCTCAATAACACCGGTTGCCACCGCAATCATAAATGTTCTTTTATGGCTAATGCCAAGACTTACCATAGGCGCTATAATAACCATTCCCTCGGGAATATTCTGAAGTGCTATACCGCCCGCAATAAGCAAAGCCTGTTTAACATCTCCCGTCCCGAAGCCAACACCTGCCGCAATACCTTCGGGCAGATTATGAATACCAATGGCAATAACAAAAAGTAAAACCTTATTTATATTTGCCTGTATTTCGGGATGAGCCTCATCGTCAACACCGGTAAGCTTATGAAGATGCGGCACTATTTTATCAATAAGATTAACACAAAGCGCACCGCAAAAAATACCTATTATTGTTACTATAATCTGATATTTACCGCCATATTCAAGCGAGGGTAATATAAGACCTATAACCGAAGCCGCAAGCATTACACCTGCCGCAAAGGAAAGTATTATATCACTCATTTTATGGCTTATATTCTTAAAACAAAAACCAATAAGAGCACCTATAACCGACGCCCCACCGACACCCAGTGCCGTAATTAAAACCATTTGCATATTTTTTCCTTCTTTTTAAAATTTTCCTTTTAAATTATATCATAAGCAAAGCGAAAAGTCTATCCCATTGTTATAAAATTACTCGCCAATTGCTTGTCTTTTTTGCATTCTTTTCCAATTAATAAAGCTATATAAATCATTAAAAAGAAACATAACAAAGCATATAATAACCGAAAGATACGAAACATCCTTAAAGGTGGCTAAGGTCCACAAAACAATAAGTACAATATCGTTAAAGGCATAAATAAGCGCAAAGTAAGGACTTCTTCTGAAGGTTAGATATACCGCAACAAAGCTTGTAGTTACAGAAAATGTGCTTGGTACAATATTTGCAGTGCCAAATTCTTTTAAAATAAAGTAAAAAAGCACAGTTACTACTATTGTTACGGGTATTAAAAACCATATTTCTTTTTTCTTAATACCGCTTACCTCTACCTCGCTTTTTTTATTTTTATATGGGTTTTTAAGCCAAGCTATAAGTGATATAAACGCCATAGGAACGGTCATTCCCATATATGTTATCATTTCGCCATAGTAAGCAAAGGAATAAGAAATAATACCGTAAAGCGCGCCGAAAATTATAAACAAAAACGGACCTATCGGATTACCCTTAGCATTAAAAATAAGAGCGGTAGCACCTACCAATGATGCTATAAAGCTTAAATAGTTTGACCTATCAAACAATAAAAAGGAAACTGTTATAAATAATACTGAACTTACCCACAAAGTAATTTCAAACCTTGTAAAATAACTAAATAATTTTTTCATAAATCCCCTCAAAAAAAGGCACTCGTAAACACACGCAGTGTGTAAACGAATGCCTTTGCATTCATTGTGTTTTTAAGCCGCTAAGGGTGAAGCTTTCTTTTTAGTTAAAATTTGAATAACTAATACCACACCTACAAGTGCAAGACCTATAACGTCTGTTGTAATACCGGGATAAATAAGTAAAAGTCCGCCTACAACACTTATAAGTCTTTCAGGCCAAGACATTCTATGAAGCAAGTAACCCTCAAGCGC
>JAZOTR010000106.1:0-2366 GCA_045657745.1 Acutalibacteraceae bacterium | reverse complement strand
TTTTTAGTGCCTTATTATTATACACAAAAAGTTTCATAAATGCAACCCCTTTTATTAAAAAAATTAAAAATTTTTATTTTCCTTTTTCGACAGGCTTCTTGACATTATGCTTTACCGCGTTTAAAATATAGTATAAATTATGTGATTTGGTGATTTTATGAGAATGCGAAAGAAGAAATATTTAGAGGAGCGCCTTGCGGCTGTTTCGGATTATTTATTTATAATTAATACCGAAGACCGCAATTTTAATACCGCTGTTTTAGAAAAAGAATATATTGATTTTACCGCTTGGTTTGGCAACAGTAACCCTGTTTTTTTAGAAATAGGCTGCGGAAAGGGCAAATTTGCTTGTGAATTCGCAAAGCAAAACCCTAACATTAATATAGTTGCGGTAGAAAAAAGCTCTAACGTAATAGTAAACGGTTGCGAAATCGCGCAAAATGAAGGTATTAAAAATGTGCGCTTTATTTGCGGCGGAGCAGAATATATTGAAAGATTTATAGAGCCGAAATCGGTTGGACGAATTTTCTTAAACTTCTCTTGTCCGTTTCCTAAAAAAGCGTATGCTTCGCACCGTTTGACCCACGCAAAATTCCTTGAAATTTACAAGCGAATTATGTGTGACGGCGCAGAAATTCACCAAAAGACCGATAATATGCACTTTTTTGAGTTTTCGCTCGAACAGTTTTCTTATTCGGGCTTTGCGCTTCAAAATGTGTCGTTGGATTTACATAACAGCGATTTTGAAGGTAATATTATGACCGAGTACGAGAGTAAATTTGTGTCACAGGGCTTTCCGATTTACCGATTGGAAGCGTATATAAGAAAGGATTAATATGATAGATTTTAATATTAAGGAAATAGCGCCTTTATGTCAGGAATTTGGCGTCGAGCTTAATGAAGATATTATTAAAAAACTGAATTTATACGGCAATTTATTGCTTGAATGGAACGAAAAAATCAATCTGACTGCTATAAAAGAGCCCACTGAGGTGCTTTATAAGCATTTTTATGACTGTATTTTGTTTTTTAAGAATGTTGATGTAAAACATGGCGCTTCGGTTATAGATGTCGGCACAGGTGCAGGCTTTCCCGGTATGGTTTTAAAAATTGTACGCCCTGACTTAAAGGTGACACTTCTTGATAGCCTTAATAAGCGTATAATATTTTTAAATGATGTTATACAAAAGCTTGGACTTAAAGATATTACTGCGGTTCATTCACGCGCCGAAGAGGGCGGAAGAAACAAAAATTACCGCGAAAGGTATGATATTGCTTGTGCCCGTGCGGTTGCGGCGCTTCCGACACTGCTTGAATACTGCACACCTTATGTTAAGGTTGGCGGACAGTTTGTTTCGATGAAGGGTCCCTCGGTTAGTGATGAGGTTGCGCTTTGTGACAACGCAATTAAGGTGCTTGGAGTAAGTAAACCTACAATTATATGTGAAAATTTGCGTGAAGATGAAAGCAGAGCCTTTGTTTTGTTTGAAAAAATATCGCAAACACCGCCAAAATACCCCAGAAATTCTGCTAATATTTCAAAACAGCCTTTGTAAAAAGGCTGTTTTTGTTTTTTTGTCACGAATTCTCCCGACCTGTTTTTCTTTACAAAAACACAACATATTGACATAATTTAGTTGAGGAGGGGGAGAGATGCACACTATATCGCATAAAAAACTTCTTATGCTAAAGCCTGAAGAATTAAGAGTTTTGAAAAATCAACCAAGAAAGGTATTTGACGAATATGAATTAAGCTTGTTAGCCGACAGTATTTCGGTTAACGGTATTATTCAACCGCTTTCAGTAAGAAGAGCGGTTGACGGCAAGTATGAAATTATAGCAGGGGAAAGAAGATATCGAGCGGCACTAATTGTAGGACTTAGAAGAATACCCTGTATTTTGCATAACGCTGACCGACAAACTGCGGCGGTATATTCTATTGTAGAAAATCTTCAACGCAGTGATTTAGGGCTTTTTGAAGAGGCTGAAGCCTTAGAAAAACTTACTACCGTTTACGGTATGTCGCAATCTGAAACGGCGGCAAAGCTTGGGATTGCGCAATCAACCCTTTCAAACAAGCTTAGAATTTTGAAATTAGACGAAAAAATTCGCGAAAGAATAGAAAAGGCACGGCTTACCGAACGCCACGCAAGAGCGCTTTTGAAGATAGAAGCATCGCGTCGATACGACGCGCTCGATTACATAATAGCAAACGGTCTTACAGTTTCGCAAACCGAGGAATATATTGAATCGCTTATAAATCCTAAAATTAAAAAAGAAGAGATAGAGCCTACCCGAAAAATCGCAATAGGGGATGTACGGATTTTTTACAACAGTCTTTCAAAATTGGTGGACACCTTGCAAAA
>JAZOTR010000105.1:0-18440 GCA_045657745.1 Acutalibacteraceae bacterium | reverse complement strand
ACAAGCGGTGGATAGCTTTAAACAAAGCCGTATTCTTAAAACCGCGCAGGATTTTCTCACAAAAACCGAATGCGAATTGCAACCACGCTTTGACGTTGCTGAGGTTACGGTTTTTGAAAAGCAAGACGGCACTACGGGTTATAAGCTTCACTATATAACTAACGCGTTTTAGGTGATAAAATGGATTTTTTTGACCTGCACTGTGACACTGCTTATGAAATGTATATTAAAAACGAGGGTTTTCTAAACAATAATCTCGCTGTATCGGCTTTCCTTGGCGAATGCTTTGAAAATTGGAGCCAAACCTTTGCTATATGGATTGAAGAAACTAAAGAAAATCCTTTTTTGTTTTATAAAAACGCTATTTCGCATTTAAAAAATAGCCTTTGCGGTAAAGTAAAGCCAATTTTTGCAGTAGAGGGCGGAAGCGTAATAGAAAACGATATTGACCGCCTTTACGAACTGCAATACGACGGTATTAAGTTTTTAACGCTTACTTGGAACGGCGAAAATTTAATTGCAGGCGGCGCTAAAAGCGATAAAAACTTAACTGATTTTGGCAAAAGCGTAATTTTGGAAATGAACAAAATCGGTATGGCGGTTGATGTTTCTCACCTTAACGATAAAAGCTTTTATTCAGCAATAGAAAAAGCAGATAAAATACTTGCAACCCATAGTAATTGCCGTTCAATTTGCAATCATAAACGCAACTTAACCGACGAGCAAATAAAGCTTTTAGTTCAAAAAAACGGTATTATTGGTCTTAACTTTTATCCCGAATTTTTGGGCGGTAATTTTTATGATAAAATTTACGAAAACATATACCACCTATGCGAAATGGGATATGAAAACAATATTGCAATAGGTAGCGATTTTGACGGAGCAAAAATGCCTGTCGAAATACAAAATATTTCAAAAATCCCCGAATTGTATTCAAAATTAAAGGAAAAAGGCCTTAAAGAAGACCTACTTTCAAAAATTTTTTATAAAAACGCCAATCTTTTTATGCTAAACCTTTGACAAAGGACAAATAGTGTATTAGAATATACCTGTATACTTATTTAGGAGAAACGAATATGAATTATGTAAGTACAAGAGATAAATCTGTAAAGGTTACTGCAGGGGCTGCAATTGCTCAGGGTATTTCGGTAGAAGGCGGCCTTTTCGTGCCCGATACCTTCCCGAAATTTACCGAAGCAGATTTTAAGGAAATTGCAAAGCTTGACTATATTGGCAGAGCAAAATATATACTTAAAAACTTCCTTAACGATTTTACCGAGGAAGAGGTTGATTACTGCGTTAAAGGCGCATACACAGGCAGTTTTGATAATGAACAGCCTGCCCCCATTTCGCTTATAGGCAAAAATGCAAATATTCTTGAACTTTGGCACGGACCTACCTGCGCGTTTAAGGATTTAGCCTTACAACTTTTGCCCTATTTACTTACAACCTCTGCTAAAAAGGTTTCAAACGGTAAGAAGATTGTTATTTTGGTTGCAACCTCGGGCGATACAGGTAAAGCCGCCCTCGAAGGCTTTTGCGATGTAGAGGATACCGAAATTATGGTATTTTATCCAAGTGACGGCGTAAGCCCAATGCAAAAACTTCAAATGGATTCCCAAAAGGGTGAAAATGTACACGTTTGCGCTATAAAGGGTAACTTTGACGATGCTCAGACAGGCGTTAAAAAGATTTTCACCAACAATGCAGTTAAAGAAAAGTTGGCCGAAAACAATATGCAGTTTTCTTCAGCAAACTCTATTAACTGGGGCAGACTAGCCCCCCAAATTGTTTATTACATTTCGGCTTATTGCGATTTACTTGAGCGCGAAGATGACTACTTAAAGGACGGCTTTAACATTGTTGTTCCAACAGGTAACTTTGGTAATATTTTGGCAGCTTTCTATGCTAAAAAAATGGGCGTTCCGGTAAATAAACTTATCTGCGCTTCAAATGCTAACAATGTACTTACCGATTTTATAAACACAGGTAAATATGACCGTAACCGCAGCTTCTTTACAACAATTTCTCCGTCTATGGACATTTTAATTTCAAGCAACCTTGAAAGAATGTTGTTTGAATTGTCGGGTAATGACGATAAAGCAGTTGCAAAAATGCAGAACGATTTATCTGAAAGCGGTACCTTCACCGTAAGTGAAGAAATTAAAACCAAAATGGGCGAGCTTTTCTTTGGCGGTTGCTGTGATGATGCACAGACAAAAGAAACCATTAAAGACTTGTTCGAAAAATACGGCTATCTTTGCGATACTCACACCGCAGTTGCTATGAATGTTTACGAACAATACAAGAAGGTAACAGGCGACGACAGACCTACCGTTATCGCATCTACTGCATCGCCTTATAAGTTTGCAAACAGTGTACTTTCCGCTGTGTCGGACGAGAAGGCCCAAAGCGAATTTGATACCGTTCGTTTGCTTTCGTATATTACAAAAACCGAAATTCCCGAACCGATTAAAGCACTTGAAAATGCAACCGTTCGCTTTAAGGAAATTTGCGAAAAGGACGATATGCTAAACGCCGTATATTCGGCATTAAATATTTAAACAAAACGGGAGGGCAGAGAGACCCTTAAACAAAACGGGAGGGCACAGAGACCCTCCCCTACTTGATTTTATGAAACCTATTACTTCGCTTTGAATGTGTCGCAACAGGTATCTTCTGCACGGTTAGCAGTACCGTTACCTACCTGAATTTTACCTGCGCTGCAAGTATTGTTAGCGGCGTGGTAAACACAGTTGCTTACATTACAAGAAATACAGTAATTAGTTTCGCATCTTGCGTCTGACAAATTAATCAAGTCCTTTCTGACCGTTAGGTCTTTTATAGTTTGTTCACTTTTTAAAAAATTATGTAAAGGAGGAGCAATATGAGTATTTTTACCATTTCGGATTTGCATTTATCCTTTGGAAGCGATAAGCCAATGGATATTTTTCGCGGTTGGGATAATCATACCGAGCGCATTTTTGCTAATTGGAACCGCCTTGTAAAACCCGAAGATACCGTTGTTCTTCCGGGCGATTTTTCTTGGGCGCTTAAATTAGAGGAAACTAAAGCCGATTTTGATTTTTTAACTAAATTAAACGGTAAAAAAATACTTTTAAAGGGCAATCACGATTTGTGGTGGAGTACTGTTAAAAAATTAAACGAATTTTTGAAGAATAACGAAATTGAAAATGTAGAAATTCTTTTTAACAATACTATTATTGCCGAAAATTACGCAATTGCGGGTACGCGCGGTTGGTTTTATGACGATAAGGCAGATAAAAAGATAATTGCGCGCGAGGTTGGAAGACTAGAAAAATCCCTAAGCGAAGCCGAAAAAACAGGACTTCCTATTTTGGTATTTTTACACTATCCACCCGTTTACGGTAATCAGGTTTGCGAGGAGATTTTCGCAGTTTTAAAAGAACACAATATTAAAAAGGTTTTTAACGGTCATATTCACGGCGCAGGCTTTAATAATGCCGTAAAGTCCTATGACGGCGTGGATTTTGAGTTAATTTCTTGTGATTGTATTGATTTTACGCCCCGTTTTATAGTATAAATTAACAAAATTAAACTTTTTTGAAAAATATGTGGAAAAAATTGTAATGCTGTGGTATAATACTACGAGATATAAAATTTGCATTATTAATGCGGAGGTATAAAAATGAGTTTAAAGGCAACAAAACAACTTAGCACCAACAGATACGAGCTTGAAATCGTTATTGATGCTGAAACTTTTGGTGAGGGCATTAAAAAGGCTTACAACCAACAAAAAAATAAAATTTCCGTTCCCGGTTTCAGAAAGGGTAAAGCTCCATACGCAATGGTTATGAAAATGTATGGCGAAGAAGCTTTCTTTGAAGATGCTTTAAATATTCTTTATCCCGAAACTGTTGACGCTGCTATTAAGGAATCCGGTCTTAATGTAATTAACGATAAAATGGATTTTGATATGGTTTCAATCTCTAAAGAAGAAGGCGTAGATTTCAAGGTTGCAGTTACTACTTATCCTGTAATCGAAATCGGCGAATACAAAGGCTTAAAGGCTGAAAAGGTTATCGCTAAGGTTGAAGACAGCGAAATCGACGCTCAGGTTAAATCTATGGCTGAACGCAACGCTCGTATGGTTACTGTTGAAGACCGTGCAGCAGCTTTAGGCGACACTGTTGTTATCGACTTTGAAGGCTTTGTAGGCGGCGAAGCATTTGACGGCGGCAAGTCTGAGGGTTATTCCTTAGAACTCGGCTCAGGTCAGTTTATCCCCGGCTTTGAAGACCAAATCGTTGGCAAGAATACAGGCGATGAATTCGATATCGTTGTAACCTTCCCTGAAGAATACGGCGCAGAAAACCTTGCAGGTAAGGAAGCAACCTTCAAAATTAAGCTTCACGAAATTAAGCTTCGCGAGCTTCCCGAAATTGACGATGAATTCGCAAAGGATGTAAGCGAATTTGATACTTTGGATGCTTTAAAGGCTGACCTTAAAGCAAAGGCTTTAGAACAAAAAGCAAAATTCAATGATGAAGAAGCAGAAAACGAATTAGTTTCTCAAATCGTTGAAAGCATTAAGGGCGAAATCCCTGAAGCTATGTTCGAAAACCGTCTTGACCAAAGCGTTGAAGAATTCGGTTACCGTTTACAAATGCAAGGCTTAGACCTTCAGACATACCTTAAGTATTCAAATACTTCTATGGAAGATTTCAGAAAGACCTTCCGTCCTCAAGCAGAGGCTCAGGTTAAGTTCCGTTTAGCTCTTGAAAAGATTGTTGAGCTTGAAAAGATTGAAGCTTCTGAAGAAGACATTAACGCTCGTTTCGAAGAAATGGCTAAGCAATACAGTATGGAAGTTGAAGCAGTTAAGAACGCTATCCCGGCTGAAGAATTAGCAAAGGATATTGCAGTAGGTAAGGCAATTGACTTTATTAAGGAAAACGCTGTAATTACCGAAGTTGAAGCTAAGACTGAAAAGAAGGCTCCTGCAAAGAAGACTACTACTAAGAAAGCTGACGGCGAAAAGAAGACAACTTCTACCGCTAAGAAAACAACTTCTACTGCAAAGAAGACTACTACCGCAAAGAAAACCACAACTAAAAAAGATGCTGAATAATTGATTATAAATTCGCATTTTTGTTCATAATATTTACGGTATATTGGTGCCGGCACTATACGGTGCCGGCGCTTTTTGATTACTTAAAAGGAGAATGATTTATGAGTTTAGTACCTTATGTTTTAGAACAAACAAGCCGCGGAGAACGTTCTTATGACATTTTTTCCCGTCTTTTAAACGACCGCATTATTATGCTTAATGACGAGGTTAACAACACAACCGCAAGCATTGTTATTGCGCAGATGCTTTATTTAGAGGGTCAGGACCCCGATAAAGACATTAATTTTTACATTAATAGCCCCGGCGGTTCAGTTAGCGCAGGTATGGCCATTTACGATACTATGCAGTACATTAAGTGCGATGTTAGCACTATTTGTATGGGTATGGCGGCAAGTATGGGCGCTTTCCTTTTGGCTGCAGGCGCAAAGGGTAAGAGATTGGCGCTTCCTAACAGCGAAATTATGATTCATCAGCCATTAGGCGGTACTCAAGGTCAGGCAACCGAAATTTTAATTCACGCAAAGCACATTGAAAGAACAAGAGCCAACCTTAATAGAATTTTGGCAGAAAATACAGGTAAGTCCTTAGAAGAAATCGCAAGAGATACCGAACGCGATAACTTTATGACTGCTGGGGAAGCTCAGGAATACGGACTTATTGATAAAGTAATTACAAAGAGGTAATATAATGCCTAATAAAAACGATATGGAAATTTGCTGCTCGTTTTGCGGCAAATCACAGGATGAGGTAACCCGTCTTGTAGAGGGTCCGGGCGTATATATTTGCGACAATTGTATTCAGTTTTGCAGTTCGCTTTTGTTTGAGGACGAAACTGCCGCTCGTTCACGCTCTAAAAAGCCACAAGAAAAAGAGTTTGTTTTGCCGAAACCTCAAGAAATTAAGGCAAAGCTTGACCAATATGTTATCGCTCAGGACGAGGCAAAGAAAACCCTTTCGGTTGCGGTTTATAACCACTACAAGCGTATTTTCAAGAAGACCGATAACGATGTTGAGCTTGGCAAAAGTAACGTTCTAATGCTTGGTCCTACGGGTGTTGGTAAAACCCTTTTAGCACAAACCTTGGCTAAAAGCTTGGATGTGCCGATTGCTATTACCGACGCTACAACCTTAACTGAAGCCGGTTATGTTGGCGAAGATGTTGAAAATATTTTGTTACGTTTAATTCAAGCAGCCGACTACGACATTGAAAAAGCGCAACGCGGTATTATATATGTAGACGAAATTGATAAAATCGCGAGAAAGTCTGAAAACGCATCCATAACCCGCGATGTTAGCGGCGAGGGTGTACAGCAAGCGCATTTGAAAATTCTTGAGGGTACTGTTTCTAATGTTCCGCCACAAGGCGGCAGAAAGCACCCGCAACAAGAGTTTATTCAAATTGATACTACAAATATTTTATTTATCTGCGCGGGCGCGTTTGACGGTATTGAAAAGGTTATCGAGCGCCGTATTGGCGGCAGCAGCTTAGGCTTTGGGGCAGATGTTAAGTCGCCAAAAAGCAAAGAGGCGGAAGCTCTTGGTATGACCGCTACCCATCAGGACTTGGTTAAATTCGGTATTATACCCGAGCTTGTTGGTCGTATGCCCGTAATTACCGCATTACAGGGTATGGATAAGGAAACCTTAGTGCGAATTATGGTAGAACCTAAAAACTCTATTATAAAACAGTACGAAGCACTCTTTAAAATGGACGGCGTAGAGCTTATATTTAAAAAGGAAGCACTTGAAAAGATTGCAGAGCTTACAATCGAGCGTAAAACAGGCGCACGCGGACTTCGTTCTATAATCGAGGGTGTTTTACAACCGCTTATGTTCGAAACCCCGTCTGACAGCAAAATAAAGAAAATCACAATAACCGCAAAAACCGTAGAAAACGGCGAAGCAGAAATTGAAAGAGATTAATAAAAAGCACCCTTAGGGGTGCTTCTTTAATGCGTAATTCGTAATTAAAAAAGGAATACCGCCGTAGGCGGTAAACAGAAGAGGTGAGTTGTCGGACAAGAGATTTGAGATAATTTCAAAACCCGTCTTTAAATAGCAAGCGAAGCGGCTCTTAAGGACAATTAAAATAAAGTCTTATTCCCGACAACGAGGGGAATGCTTTCCCCTTAGGGCGAATCTTTCCGCCATTTCTTTTCGCCTACACAAGAAATGGCGCGCCCGTCGCGGCGTGAGCGACAAGCTATAAAGTTTACACCATACCCAATAATATTAACACAAACCGTAATTTTTATAACACAGGATGCGAAGTAAATGAAATGGGCAAAGCCGTCCATTCGGGTAAATAAACTGCCAAAAGTAACCGTGCTTATTGCCGAAGCGTAAGGAAAGCTCAGTTTTCCCGAAAAGCCACTGCCAAAAAGTAAAACCGAATTTAAAATACACGCCGCCAACATAACATTACCGATAACATATCCCAAAAAAGCGCTACTTCTTGTGTTTTTAGTTGTTTTTGCAAAAAAGGCAAGTAAAAGCGACGGCAAAGTTACCGTTTTAAAGTATGGCAAAGACTGAAAGCATAAATTTTTAGCGCTCGGCAAGGTTTTAATTATAATGTTTTTTATTTCAAAATCCTTAGCGGTAAATATAAAAAAGAAAACTACCGCCAAAACCGTAAAGCAAAAAGAAATAAGCGAAAATTTAAAAAGCGCGGTTTTACCCTTTACAAAAAGGAAAATTACCGTAAATATAAGCGGAATTACTATTAAAATTCGCACACTGTTCTCTAAAAGCGTTTTATTTATAAAATTTAAAATATCCAAAAAGGTATCCGCCGTCGCCCAAAAGGAAATAAAAAAAGCAATGCAAAGTACAGGCTTTGAAAGAGGTAAACAAAACACAATAAAATACAAAATAATTCCAATCAAAAAGGAAATTAAAAAGCCTAAAAAGGTAAATTCATCTGCCTTTTGCAAGGGTAAGGTTATTACCGCATTTCCTAAGATAAAAAGACTGCAAAGCGCCACAAAATGACGGCTAAAAAGCGGTTTTGCTTCAGTAATTTTCAAGGTAGTATCCCTCTTTTGTTGGCGTTATTTTCGGTAAAACCACCTGTTTTTCCAAAGCCATAATTTCAAAATAACGGTTTTTAATTTGTTTGTCCTTTTTAGAATACTGCTCTATAAGTCCCAAAATATCGTACCCCACAGCGATTGACGAAACAGACTTACTTTGTAGTAGTTGTTTTGCATTTTTAGTAGTTACCACCCGCGCGGATAAGGTAATATCCCTTTCATCAAAGCAAAATTCGTAAATGCCGTCAATTTGGCTTTGGGTTAAATTTTCTCCCATAACCAAAACACCGCAATGCGAAAGCAAAAGCTTTTGTGTTGCGGACTTTTTTATTTGCTTTATTCCGTCTTTAACCGTTTTGCCCTTTCCTTCGAGCAGTTTTATTTGGCTTTCGGTTGTTTCGGAATTAATTACAATCGCTTCGAAACAGATATTTAGTAAGCCGTCGCTATTATCAAACCCCATACTCGAAATTATATATTCCGCGCCCGTTTGCTTACAACCGCAAAGCGAAATTAAAAGAATAAATATTAATAAAATTTTCTTCATTACGGATTATCCTTTTTTCTTTTAATATTTCGGTTAAAAAGCGGTCGGGTTTTCATATAGCTCCAAGGCGCTCGCCAAAGCGTATCCTTAAGGCTTTGGAAATTAGCTTTTGTAAGCGATACCGTATAATCAGTACCAAAGGATTTTAAAGACAGCACATATATAAGCAACACCGCAAGACCGCTAACCACCCCATAAAGACCTATTACCGCCGCCAAAAGTACGAAAATTATACGAAGATAAAAAACCGCACTCTTAAGTCGTGGCAGCATTAACCCCGCAATGCCGCTTAACGCTACTACAATAAGGGTTGGTGCTCCAATTATTCGCGCTTCCACCGCCGCCTGACCTACAACAAGGCCACCAACTATGCTTATAGCGTGACCTAAGCTTTGTGAGGTACGAATTCCCGCCTCGCGCAAAATTTCAAAAATTAAAATCATACCAACCGTTTCTACAAAGGGCGAAAACGGCACCCCCGCCCTTAATTGCATAACGCTTATTAAAAAAGAGGTTGGAAGCAGTTCCCTATGAAAAGCCGAAACCGAAACGAAGATTGCAGGTACACATACGGTTATAAAAAAGCAAAAATACCTGAGCATTCTCCCAACCGAACTATAAAGAAAGCTTTGGTAATAATCCTCGTCCGATTGAAAGTTTTCCGAAAATAAATAAGGCACTGTCGCTACAACGGGTGTACCGTCTACAATTATTGCTATTCTACCCTCAAGCAGTCTTGCCGCAACCACATCGGGTCTTTCGGTTGTACCGCTCGTTTTAAAAAGCGAATATTTATTATCGCGTATCTGTTCGGTAATATAATTTACATCCAAAATACCGTCTATATCAATTTCACTTATTCTTTTTTTAATTTCTTTAACCGTTCTTTTATTGCTAAGCGAACCCAAATAGCAAACGAAAACCATTGTGTCGGTTCGTTTTCCTACCCTTTGCATTTCAATACACAAATCGGGAGTAATAAGTTTTCTTCTAAGCATTGCAATATTAAGCAGCGCCGCTTCCTCAAAGCCCTCGCGCGGTCCCCCTAAAATACGCTCGTCCGACGGTTCGCTTATACCTCTTGTGCGCCAACCCTTAACATCTATAGAAAGGGCAACCTTGCTTTTATCTATAAGCAAAAGCGCCTCGCCGTACAAAACACCCTCTAAAATTTTAGCAATGTTATTTACCTTTTTAACATCCCTTGCAAAGAGTATTTGTTCGCAAATAAAATCCGCAAGAGTTTCTTTGTTTTTTGGTTTATCAACCGTAATAACAGGCTTTATTACCGCATCGTTAAGCTGCTCGGAATCAACCATACCGTCCATATAAACAAGCGCGCAATCAAAAGGCACCGTATTTCTTGCGCTTATTCTTTTTACCCTTAGAATAGCATCCTTTTTAAATATTTCTTTAAAAAAAGCAATATCCTCTTCCAAGCTTCCGCTTAACAACAAATCCTTGTAATCCGCTATTTGCCCCGCCATTTTGCCACCTCTTTTTATTTAGTTTGCGGATTTTAGGCAAAAAAATACCCGAAGAAAACTACATTTCTTCGGGTTTAATATTAATTTACTTTTTCTGCAATAATTTCGGCAGCCTTTTTGAGATAATCGTTATCAAAGTTTTCGAACTCGCCCTTATCAACCAATTTTGCTACCATAACATCAATAGGCATTTTGCCGAGCAATTCAACGCCGATTTCCTTTGCAATGCTTTCGCTGCCGCTACCGAAAATTTTAAACTGCTCGCCACATTCAGGGCAAACCACATAGCTCATATTTTCAATAATTCCAAGCACAGGGATTTTCATCATATCTGCCATATTATAAGCTTTTTTAACTATCATTGAAACCAAATCCTGCGGTGAGGTTACAATTACTGCGCCACTAAGAGGTAGGCTTTGGAATACAGTAAGCGGAACATCGCCCGTACCGGGAGGACAGTCGACAAGCAAATAGTCAAGTTCGCCCCAAACAACATCCTGCCAGAATTGCTTTACTGCACCCGCAATAACAGGTCCGCGCCAAATAACAGGCGACTCTGCATCGGGCAACAAAAGGTTTATAGACATTATTTTAATTCCGCTTTTGGTCTGCGCGGGGATAATACCCATTTCGTTTTGGTAAACCTTTGTATCAATACCAAAGGTTTTAGGAATAGACGGGCCTGTAATATCGGCATCCAAAATACCTACCTTATAGCCCATTCTTTGTAAAAATACTGCAAGGGTTGAGGTAACAAGCGATTTACCTACGCCGCCCTTACCGCTTACAACACCTATAACATGCTTAATTTCACTGTATTCATTTTGTGGGGCAAGTAAGCTTTCTTGCTTTCTATCCGAACAAGAGGATGAGCAAGATGCGCAATTACCCGAACAGCCTTGTTTATTTTCTGCCATTTTAAAAACTCCTATATAAAAATTCATTAATATTATTATACCGCTAATTCTTCAAAAATCAAGATTAATTACTCATTAACAAAGGAGTCGTACTGATTTGCTATCGTAGCCCAAGTAACAGGTCCTACCGCGCCCGATTCGGTAATTCCAAAAAGGCGTTGAAATGCTAAAACGGCTTCTTCGGTTTGCGGTCCGTAATAACCTGTAACCGAAACCGACGGAATTTCGGGAATTCGCGACGAAATAAGTGAAAGATATGTTTGTAAATCCGAAACGCTTTGGTTGCGCATCCCCTCACTTAAGAAAAAACCGGGGTAAAGCTTTGCGTTATTTCCTTGGTACCCCTCAGGCAATGCGGCAACCGTTTCGGTATAAACTCTTGTTATTGTGTTCCAAGTATTTATATCAACCACTCCCGTTACGGGAAGTCCGTAAAACGCTTGAAATCTTTCTACTGCTTCTACTGTTTCGGGTCCAAAGGTACCGCTTCTCGGCACAGGCTCAAGCGCGCCGTTAAAATAAGCGATAATACTTAAATAATACTGTACCGTTGTTACGGGAATACCGCTCATACCGACAGAAACCTCATTTGAAAAGGGCACCGTTGCTTCCGCGATTGTTACCCCCTCGCTTACTAAATCGGCAAGACTTTTTACACCGTTATAGTATTGCTTTATTTTGTACCACGTAGCTTTATCCACTTCACCTGTTTGGTTTAAATTGAAAATTTCTTGGAATTTTCTAACGGCGTTTTCGGTATCAACTCCGAATATACCGTTTTCGTTTTCTATTTTGGGTATTGCGGGGTAGTTTCTTGCAATTCTATTAAGCTCAACTTGTAAAATTCTTACATTGTTTCCCGCGTCGCCCACTCGCAAAGGTACACCGGGGTAGGATTCGCTCGTAAAACCTACGGGTGCGTTTTCAACCAAGCCAATATCGTTTCCGTAATAATTTTGCAAAATCGAAAAAGGAGTTAAACCTTGGTTCGCAAGATTTACCGTTCCCCATTGCGAAAGACCCGCGCAGGTAGAGGTTGTACCGTTACAAAAAGCAGTAAAAAGCGGTTGTATACTCCCCTGCCGCACAACATAATCATTAAAAATATCATCTACTATGTAGCCAATGTTTTCAAAAATTTCCCTATCGGGTACAAAAGCTTGGTCGAATTGGGTTGTGTTTGTAATATCAAAATTATAGCCGCGCGAGCGGTAATATTCAGTATAAACTCGGTTAAGCGCATAGGAAATTATAGCGTAAATATTGGCTCTAAGCGCATTTTCAGGCCAGGTTGGGTAGATTTCGCTTGAAGCCACATTTTTAACATAATCTATAAACGGTACCGTAACATTTTGCGCCGATGAATCGGGCGTACCTAAATGGACCGTAATAAATTCAGGTATTATTGGGGTTAAAACCTCAGGCATAGTATCACTCCTTATAAATCGTATTTTTCCGCTTCATCAAAAATTTGAACATCCATATTAACCCCCGCCGTTTCCTTTAGCATTAGATTTGAGCCTTGTATAGATGTAACACCGCTAAAAACAGGGATGTTCAAATGAATATTTGGCACATAGCCGTCGGCTTCAACCATTAAATTATAAACTGCGTAGGGAATTTTTGTGTTTTCACTCTCAAGCGAAAGTTCCTTTTGGGGTGTTGGTAAAACAAATTCTCTTGTTCTGCCACTATTGTCCGTAAGCGCGGTGTCTATTACATTCATAGCGTTATAATCTCCCGTAAAAACCGTTACCTTTGCATTTGGTACGGGATACAGCGTTCTTACTGTTGTAACAACCGCCAAAAGCTTACCGCTTGTTTGCGGTGCAGTATTTTGCGCTATTACAGGAGCTACCCTTATATTTTCTTTTTTTGTTTTTTTATACATTGAAAGCATTTCCGATTTATATTTTTCAATTATATCTCTATCCATAAAACCACCTCTTTTCAGTTTATGAACCAAAAGGTATTTTGTTAAAATTTTGTTGATAACATAATAAAAAAATGGTATAATTTTTTAAAAGGAGTGGCTTTTGATGATAATTTTAAATAACAACAATTTATATGTAGAAATTGCCGAACTTGGCGCTGAAATAAGAAAGGTTAAATTCGGCGGTAAGGAGCGTTTTTGGAACGGTGACGAAAAATATTGGACAGGTGTTGCTCCTGTGCTTTTCCCTGTTTGCGGCGCTTTCCTTGATGATAAATTTACCTTTGAGGGTAATGAATATACCCTTCCTAAGCACGGCTTTGCAAGGGAATCGGAATTTGCAGTAGAAAACGCAACCGATACCTCGGTAACCTTTTTACTAAAGGACACACCCGAAACCTTTAAAAACTACCCTTGGCATTTTGAATTTCGCGTTACTTATACATTGTCAGACAACAATATCGAGGTTACATACGATGTTAAAAACACAAGCGATAACGATATGTATTATTCAACCGGCGCGCACGAAGCCCACCTTTGCGAAAACGGTATTGAAGAATACGATATAATTTTCGAGCAAAACGAAACCCTTTTCAATTATGAATTAGAAGGCTCTGCTTTGTTAGGCACTAAAACTCCCATTTTAAAGGATAGTAAGGTTTTCCCTCTTTATGATAAGTATTTTGAAACAGACGCCCTTGTTTTCAAGGATGTTAAATCACGCTTTGTAACCCTTAGAAACCGTGTTACAGGCGAGGAAGTTTCGGTTAATTTTGAAGGGTTTGACTATTTCCTTTTGTGGCATAAATACGGCGCACCGTATATTTGCATAGAGCCTTGGGCAGGAATTTGCTCCACTAAAGGCGATAACATTGACATAACCAAAAAAGAAGGCATTATAAAGCTTGGTTCAGGTAAAAACAAAGTTTTAAAACATACAATTTATTTTTAAGGAGATGTAAAAAATGGAAAATATGGACAAAAAGTATAACGCGCTTTTTACCCCTTGGAAAATCGGCAATGTAGAAATCAAAAACCGTATAGTTCTCTGCCCAATGGGCGGCACCTCGCTTTTCGGTTGGTTTGAGCTTGGCGGTTGCCATTTTGACAAGGAGGCTGCAAACTTCTTTTTAGAAAGAGCAAAAAATAATGTAGGTCTTATAATACCCGGTATTGCACCCTTGCGCGATACATTTTGGGGCAAATGGCTTTGGCAAAATCCTAAAATGTTTGACGAGCTTAAGATATTTATGGACGAAATACATAAAACCGGCGCAAAGCTTTTCATTCAGCTAACCGCAGGTATGGGCAGAAGCTGGGCAATTACCGAGCTTGTAGCTCCTTTACATAAAAACAAAATCACCCGCGCTATCGTAAAACCGATTATTGACACCTCACACGAATTGGCATCTCCTTCTCCTCAGCCTTCCCGTTGGGCGCACGATATTATTTGCCCTGAAATGACTAAGGAGCAGATTCACGAAATAATTGAAGCCTTTGCAAAAACTGCCGAGCTTTGTAAAAAAGCAGGGGTTGACGGTGTTGAGGTTCACGCCGTACACGAAGGCTACCTTTTAGACCAATTTTCAATGGAATTTTTCAACAAGCGTACCGACGAATACGGCGGCTCGTTTGAAAACCGTTATCGTTTCGCTACCGAAATTGTTAAGGCTATAAAAACCTCTTGCGGCGAAGATTTCCCTGTTTCGCTTCGTTATTCCGTTGAATCCAAGCTAAAAGGCTTCTGCGAAGGCGCAATGCCGGGCGAAGACTACACCGAAGTTGGCAGAAATATGGAAGAAAGCGAAAAGGCTGCAAAATATTTACAGGACGCAGGCTACGATATGCTTAATGCAGATAACGGCACCTACGATTCTTGGTATTGGGCTCATCCGCCAATGTATATGCCACAAAACTGTAATCTTGACAGTGTTGCCCATATAAAGAAATTTGTTGATATTCCTGTGGTTTGTGCGGGTAGAATGGAGCCTGATATTGGCGCTAAAGCAATTGATGACGGCCTTATTGACGCTATGGGTGTTGCCCGTCAATTCTTAACCGACCCCGAATGGATTACCAAAATGATTGAGGACAGACTTGAGGACATCAAACCTTGTATTTGCTGTCACGCAGGCTGTTTTAACTTCTCATCTTCAAAGGGTCACGCAAATACTCAAGACCTTTCTGATACTATGGGTCTTGCACGTTGCGCTTTAACACCTAAAACAATGCAGTCTAAAAAATATCAGTTAAAGCCCGCTAAGAAGCTTAAGAAAATTGCTGTTGTCGGTGGCGGTATTGGCGGTATGGAAGCGGCTATTGTTTGCGCTAAACGCGGTCATAAGGTAACCCTTTATGAAAAGACAAACGAGCTTGGCGGTGTATTTATTGCGGCGGCGGCTCCCTCATTTAAGGAAAAGGACCGCGACCTTATTGCTTGGTACAAGCGCGAAATGGCAAAGCAACCAATTGAAGTTAAACTTAATACGACAGTTACCGATATATCTACACTTGATGCCGACGAAATAATCGTTGCAACAGGCGCTAAAGCAAAAAGAATACCCGTTAAAGGTGTAGAACACTCAATTGAAGCAATTGAATACCTACTCGGTCAAAAGACTGTTGGCGAAAATGTTGTAATCATTGGCGGCGGTCTTACAGGTTGCGAAATTGCTTACGAGCTTTATTTGCAAGGCAAAAAGCCTACTATTGTTGAAATGCAGGACGACCTTATTACAACCCCCGGTATTTGTCTTGCCAACACAAGCTATTTGCGCGATTTCTTTAAAACAAACAGTGTACCTGTTCATCTTGAAACCTCTCTTTGCGAAATTTCAGATACCTCTGTTACCGTTAAGGATAAAGACGGTAAGCAATTTGAAATTTCTGCTGATAGCGTAATTATGTCTGTTGGCTATAACCCCGCGCCGATTGCTAAAAAGTCCAAAAAGGTTCACGTTATAGGCGACGCTGATAAGGTTGGCAATTTACGCAGCGTTATTTGGGGCGCGTGGGACACTTGTATGAAGCTGTAAGCAGCTTCATACAAAAGAATAAAGAAAAAATAAGAAAGAAGAAATAAAAAATATGAAAGAAAATAATATTCTTCTTGAAAAAGCCTTGCTTTTTGCAGCGCGAATAGTAAAGCTTCATAATTACCTGATTTCCAAAAAACAAGAAACTGTTATTTCAAAGCAAATTATTCGTTCTGCAACCTCAATTGGCGCAAACGCTAACGAGGCTATTTACGGCATAAGTAAACCTGACTTTATTTCAAAATTACACATTTCACTTAAAGAAACAGCCGAAACAGAGTATTGGATCAATCTTTTATATTTGTCTGAGTATATTACCGAACAGGAAAAGGATTCGCTCATTAAAGATTGTTTAGAAATTAAAAAGATACTTGTTTCAACATTAAACACTGCTAAAGAAAAACAATAATTTATATCCGTGCCGTAGGCACACCTGTTTTATTCTTTATTCTTTATTATTTATTATTTAATTTTCAAGGAGTGAAATTTTATGATATTAACACCTGAACAACAAGCCATTTTAAACGGCGAGAAGGGCGAAACCTTAGCAAAGGTTATGAAAACAATGGTTATGTACGGCGATGCGTTTGAAGCTGAAAAATTAGTGCCTGTCACAAGCAAGTATAACCATCTTGTAACCTCTTTCGGTCTTAAGGTTATGTCCCCTGTGTATGACCTTATGCAACAAATTCTTGATGCAGATGTTGCTTCAAGTCAAAAGTTTTCTGTTGACCCTAGACCTATTGATAAAAATGTTCCCGCTAATTTTTTGCAGAATATTGTTTTTAATAAATTAATGTATACAAAACAGGATTTCTACGAAAAGCAGCTCGAGAAATTAGGCCTTATGGACAAGGATGCCTTTACCTGTACCTGTTATATGGATGAGGTTGGAAACAAGCCTCAAAAGGGTGAGGTTTTAAGTTGGGCAGAATCGAGCGCGGTTGTTTACGCTAACTCGGTTTTAGGAGCTCGTTGCAACCGAAATTCCGGTATCATTGATATTATGGGCTCTATTGTTGGTTACGTTCCCTATTTTGGTCTACTTACCGATGAGGGCAGAAAAGCCACTTGGGTTGTTAAAATTGAAACCACCAAGAAGCCTGAGGCTCAGCTTTTAGGCTCGGCTATTGGTATGAAAGTTATGGAAGATGTTCCTTATATTATCGGTCTTGACAAGTGGCTCGGAAACGAGCTTGACGATAAAACTTGTACCTACCTTAAAGATTTTGGCGCGGCCACCGCTTCCAACGGCGCGGTTGGTCTTTACCACATTGAAAATCTTACACCCGAAGCCGTAGAGCAAGGCAAAAACCTTATCACAGACGGCGCACAGGAATACATAATTGACGACGCAGAACTTGAAAGGGTTAAAAATAACTACCCTGTTATTTGGAAAAACCCTGATGCCACTCCTAAGCTTTGCTTTATGGGCTGTCCGCATATGAGCTTACAGCAGTTAAAGGATTGGACCGACAAGGTAGAAGCATCTCTAAAAGAAAACGGCAATAAAAAGGTAGTTATTCCTACTGTTTTCACCGCCGCTCCAAAGGTGCTTGAAGAGTTTAACAAAACAGATTATGCTACAAGACTTAAAGCAACAGGCGTTATTACATCCTACATTTGTCCGCTTATGTATATGAACAATCCGCTTTGCAAAAAGGTTCCTGTTATAACCTCATCTAACAAACTTCGCACCTATACCACCGCCCGTTATTACACCGATGACGAAATTTTAACTGCTATTACAAAGGGAGGTAAATAAAAATGAGAGAATTTAAAGGAAGAATTGTTACCCCCGGTACTGTTACAGCTCAGGCGGTAGTTACTAAGGAGGGCTTTAACACCTTAGCCTCTATGCAAATGGCTTTACAGTTTGGCGATAAAAATGTAAAATGCGGCGACCAAAACAATGCCGACATTTATGGCAAAGCGCTTGCAGGCAAGGCTTTATGCTTACCGCAAACAATAGGCTCTACCACAGGTGGATTAGTGCTTTACTGTGCTTGTGCGCTTGGTACATATCCCGCTTGTATGCTTTTTGCTAATCATATAGACTCACTTGCTGCAGCAGGCGCAGTTTTAGCAGATGTTTGGGTAGACAGCGCGCACATGCCTGTTATTGACTGCTTGGGAGACGAGTTCTTAGAATATGTTAAAGACGGAATGACAATTACCATTAAAGAAGATGGTACGGTAGTTGTTGATTAACGCATAATTAAAAAGCACCCTTCTGATATGCACCCCAAAAGTTAGACACTTTTGGAGGTGCATATTTTTTATGGGTAAAACAGGAAGAAAAAACAAAGTTTATAGTGCAGAATTTAAAATAGGTGTTATAATGGATATGCGAGAGCACCATTTGAGTTATAG
>JAZOTR010000104.1:0-3432 GCA_045657745.1 Acutalibacteraceae bacterium | reverse complement strand
TTCATAAGCTCGTTAATAACCTTTGTAACAAGCTTTTCGTTACCGGGTATTGGTGTTGCGGAAATAATTATCATATCCCCGGGGATAATTTCTACTTGTCTATGGTCTGAAAAAGCCATACGATGTAAAGCAGAAAGCGGTTCGCCCTGACTGCCTGTAGTAATAATTACTGTCTGCCCAGGTGTGTAATTCCTGATAGCTTCAATTTCAATTAAAACATTTTCAGGAACATTAAGGTAACCGAGTTCTGAAGCAATTGAAACAACATTAAGCATACTTCTGCCCGAAACTGCAACCTTACGGTTACAACGGTAAGCCTCGTCAATTATCTGCTGAATACGGTGGATATTAGACGAGAAGGTAGCAACGATAATGCGGTTATCCCCTGCTTTTTTGAAAAGGTTTGATAGCGATTCGCCAACAATTCTTTCAGAAGCAGTATAGCCCGGTCTTTCAACGTTTGTAGAATCGGCAAGTAAAGCTAAAACACCCTCTTTACCGAGCTGTGCAAATCTACCAATATCAATTACGTGGTCATCAATCGGTGTTGTGTCAATCTTAAAGTCGCCTGTGTGAACAATCGTACCGCCTGCGCACTTTATTGCAAAGCCAACAGCATCGGGTATAGAGTGATTAACATGGATAAATTCAACACTGAATTTACCTAACTTTACAGTATCGCCCGCTTTTACAACATTAAGATTTGCGCTTGAAAGTAATTTGTGTTCTTTAAGTTTTCCTTCAATTAAACCGATTGTAAGTTTTGTAGCATATATCGGCAAATTGAAATTTCTTAAAAGATACGGGATTGCGCCGATATGGTCCTCGTGGCCGTGAGTTACAACCATACCCTTAATCTTATCTCTATTTTCTAAAACATAACTAAAGTCTGGTATTACAATATCGATACCCGGCATATCTTCATCCGGAAAAGCCATACCGCAATCGACAAGGAACATATCGCCATCGTACTCATAAAGAGTTATGTTTTTACCGATTTCCCCAAGACCGCCAAGCGGAATAATTTTTATTGGCTTTTTAGGTGCTTTTTGAGTTTTATTACGATTTTTGTTTACTTCTTTTTTGTTAGTTGTTTTCTTAGGTTGAGTTTTTTGATTTTGAGCATTTGTTTTTTTAGTATACTTTTTATTAGAATTCTTGTAGCTTTTATTCTTAGAAGCTTTTTGCTCTTTTTTATCGCTCATTAAAAATTTTCCTCCATTAAAATTATGTAAAACACTAGTGAAAAGTGTGTGAATTTATTAAATCGGGTAAAATACCCCTTATAATATATATCTTTTTATATATTACTATTACTAACCATTATTGTCAAGCAAATTACTCATATTATTGGCGATATTTTGGAAAAAAATACAAAAAAAGTGACAGACCCGAAAATTTAAGTCTGTCACTTAACTATTTATTATTTATTTCTAATGTATTCGTCAATTGCTTTAGCAGCGTTTTTACCTGCGCCCATTGCTAAAATTACGGTAGCGGCACCTGTAACAGCATCGCCGCCTGCATAAACACCCTCACGCGAAGTGAGACCTGTTTGCTCATCAGCAACAATACAGCCCCATTTATTAACTTCGAGTCCATCGGTTGTGTCTTTAATAAGCGGATTAGGCGAAGTACCGATTGAAACAATTACGCAGTCCGCATCAATTACTGTTGTGCTTCCCTCAATTGGAATAGGTCTTGCTCTACCCGATTCATCAGGTTCACTTAACATCATTTCTTGACATACAACCTCTTTAACCCAACCGTTTTCACCCTTGATTTCGGTGGGATTTGCAAGGAATTTAAATTCAATTCCTTCTTCCATAGCGTGTTCAACCTCTTCGCGACGCGCGGGAAGCTCTTTTTCGGTACGACGGTATACAATAGTAACCTCTGCGCCCAAGCGTTTTGCAGTACGCGCGGCATCCATAGCAACATTACCGCCACCAAATACAACAGCTTTTTTAGCGCGCATTACAGGGGTTGCACTATTCGAAAGATATGCCTTCATCAAGTTATTTCTTGTTAAGAATTCATTAGCCGAATAAACGCCGTTAAGCGCTTCTCCGGGAATGCCCATAAATTTAGGTAAGCCTGCACCCGAGCCGATAAATACCGCATCATATCCCATTTCAAAAAGCTCATCAATTGTAATTGTTTTACCGATTACAACGTTTGTAATAACATTTACTCCTAATTTTTTAAGGTTTTCCACCTCTTGTTCAACAATTTTTTTAGGCAAACGGAATTCAGGAATACCGTAAACCAAAACACCACCTGCAAGGTGGAACGCTTCATACACAGTTACTTCATAACCAATTTTAGCCAAATCGCCCGCACAGGTAAGACCCGAAGGACCCGAACCGATTACCGCTACCCTTTTACCGTTGCTTTGCGGCTTTTCGGGTGCTTCTTTTGAATTTTCGTTATGCCAATCGGCAACAAACCTTTCAAGTCTGCCAATTGCAACACTTTCACCCTTAATTCCTCTTACACACTGCGCTTCACACTGTGTTTCCTGTGGGCATACACGACCGCAAACCGCAGGAAGACTTGAGGATTTTGCAATAATCTGATAAGCGCCCTCGAAATCCGATTCTTTGATTTTACTAATAAAATCGGGAATTTGTATATTAACAGGACAACCGTTAACACAAGGCTTATGCTTACAATTAAGGCAACGCTCTGCCTCGTTGACCGCAACCTTGGAAGTATACCCTAAAGCCACCTCATCAAAATTTGATGAGCGTATCTCCGCCTTTTGTGTAGGCATTTCATTTTTATTTAAAGTCATATTAACTGCCATTATTCTGCTTCCTTTTTAAACAAATTGCAAGTGTCTTCATAAGCGTGGCGCTCAAAATCACGGTAAGCGCTGTTTCTGCTCATTGCCTCATCAAAATCTACCAAAAATCCGTCAAAATCAGGACCGTCAACGCAAGCAAACTTAATCTTACCACCAACTGTTAAACGACAACCACCGCACATACCTGTTCCGTCAATCATAACAGGGTTCATAGAAACGGTTGTTTTAACACCAAACGGCTTGGTTGTTGCTACAACAAATTTCATCATAATAAGCGGACCTATGGTAATAACCTCGTCAAATTCCTCACCCGCTTCAAGCGCGTTTTTAAGGGGTTCTGTAACAACACCTTTTTTACCGTAAGAGCCGTCATCCGTCATAATTTCAAGTGTTTTTGAAACCGATTTAAACTCGTCCTCTAAAATAACTAAATCCTTATTTCTAAAGCCGATAATTGAATGCACCTCACAGCCTTGGTTATACAACGCTTGTGCTACAGGTAAAGCAATAGCGCAACCCACGCCGCCACCAACAATACAAACCTTTTTAAGATTTTCGGTATTGGTTGGTTTGCCTAAAGGTCCTACAAAATCGCAAATATATTCGCCCTCGTTTTTATGGTT
>JAZOTR010000103.1:0-5855 GCA_045657745.1 Acutalibacteraceae bacterium | reverse complement strand
AAAGACCGACTTGATTTTCTTTCAAAGAAAAAATCAAAGTTGCTTGAGTACAATATTGCAGGACAAATTAATGACCGAGATTTTATTGAGATGAACAAACAGATTACAGACGAATCTGCAGAAGTTTACTCAGCTATTCAGGAAATTGAATACGAAATCAACTCACGCTCCGAATATAAACAGAAGATTGAAGAGATACGTAACATTTTACTAAAGGCCGAAAATGAAGCAAGTCAGAATATGATTGACTCTGCATTCATAAACAGATATATTGACAAGATTTATGTAACTCCTATTGAAGAAGGCACTGTTGAAATTTCGGTAAAGATATTCTCGGGAGAGATGGTTGAGAAACATTTGCCAAGCTTACGAAAACGCCATAAATCTATTAAAAATGCCGAAAAAACCGATGAAAACGGGGCTTCTGATGACGGTATTATAGATATTGGCAGTACGGGACACACTTTTAAAAAGATGATCGAATCTTACGAAAACAGCATGAAATAATAAGGCGAATGCCTATTATTAATGATAAAAAGCAGACACTTTTCAGTGTCTGCTTTTTATATATAGATTACTACTTTTTAGTCTTAGTTATTGCTTTCTAAGTCCCTTGGGGTAGTGGTTTTTGGCGCGTCCGTTTACAACCTTCACGCCGCCTAAAGCACAACCCTCAACCGTTACAACCGCCCATCCGTTAGGGCAATTTACATCAATTTCTTCGCCGTGCAAATACTTGTTTATTTCTTCGCTTTCGGCAGAAAACTCTATTTTTCTTTTGAAATATTTACCCATTCCCATAAAAAATTGATGATGTGGTAAAATGTAGTTTTTCTTTACTTCACCAATGGTTATTCCGCAAGAAAACGCCGTGCCGTCCTCAACTTCAAAATCGGGTGTGAAATACACAGGATTTCCGTTATAAATCCTAACATTGTCTTTCTTGTATTCTAAAAGACAGTCATCCAAAAAATCAAAAACAATATTTTCAATTTTCGATTCTTTTACATTAGGCTTATTAGGGTTAACTTGTGGCTCCTTATTATGTAAAACCGCCATAAACTGCCCTTCCCCTTTTGATATATGGGGATAAAATCTACGAGCAAAACCAATATTCTTTTCCTTACATCCGTCAAAGAAAATACCGTCCGCAGTAGCGTTAGCTACCCTTTCATTTACTTTTACAATTTCAAACTCGGGATGATTTTGCAAAAAAGAATCAACCGTCATTTCATTTTCTTCCAAAGAAAAGGTACAAGTAGCGTAAATTATATATCCGCCGCTTTTCAAAAGCTTTACGGCATTTTCTAAAATTTCCGATTGTCTTTGAGCGCACATTTTAACATTTTCAACGCTCCACTCATCTATCGCAGTATCGTCCTTTCTGAACATACCCTCCCCCGAGCAAGGCGCGTCCAACATAATTAAATCAAATAATTGGGGAAAGTTTTTTGCTAATTTTGCGGTATCCATACAGGTTGTTACAGCGTTATGTAAACCTAATCTTTCGATATTACCTGTTAAAATTTTACAGCGCGACGGTATAATCTCGTTTGAAACAAGTAAACCGTTTTCGGAAAGCTTATTTTTAAGCTGTGTGCTCTTTCCTCCGGGTGCCGCACACATATCAAGAATAGTCCAATCAGGGTCTATATCAATACATTCTGCCGGTGCCATAGCAGCAGGCTCTTGTACATAAATCAGCCCTGCGTGGTGATACGGATGATTTCCAACCTTTTCGTAGTCCAAATAATATCCGTTTTCTACATAAGGTATTGTTTCATTACCGAAAACATTTATTTTTTCGAATTCTAAAAGCGAAATTTTATCGGTATTAACACGAAAAGCCCTTACAGGTAATTCATCGTAAGAGCGCAAAAAATCGTTATAACTGTCACCCAAAAGCGACTGCATTCTTTCTAAAAATTCTTGTGGAAGTTTTTTCATTTTAAATTCCTTTAGTTCATTTCTATATTAAGCATACACATTGAAACCGCGGTAATTGCGGCAGTTTCGGTACGCAAAATGCGACTGCCGAGCGAAATTATTTTACCGCCGTTTTCCTTTGCTAAATCAATTTCCTTAGGGTCAAAACCACCCTCGGGTCCGATAAAAACACCAACCGATTTAGCGTTTTTTAAATCTTCAAGAGCGTTTTTAGTAGTAAGCATACCGTCTGCATTCTCATAGGGTACAAGCATTAAATCAAGCTCTTTTGCCATATCAATCGCTTTCTTGTAGGGTATAGCATCAAAAACCTCGGGTATAGTATTCCTTTTGCTCTGCTTTGCGGCGCTTTCGGAAATTGCTTGCCAACGGGTTTGCTTAGATTTTTTCTTTTTATCATCAAGCTTTACAACGCAGTTTGTCATTTCAACAGGCACAATAGCGTAAACTCCCAATTCAACCGCCTTTTGAATAATCAGTTCCATTTTATCGCTTTTAGGCAACCCTTGGAAAAGGTAAATTTTAGTTTCAAGCTCGGTAGATTGGTAATTTTCTTCAACAATTTTAACTATTACCGCGTTTAAATCGAATTTTTCAATCTCACATAAATCACTTTTGCCGCCAATGCTTACAAGCAGTTTTTCGCCCACTTGCATTCTTAAAACATTTTTTATGTGATTATAGTCGTTATCTGTAATTAAATAGGTGTTCCCCTGTTTTTTAGTTTCGTCGGCAAAAAAATTAAACACGCTAACACATCCTTTTGATACATTACAACCATTATAACACTATTATTTTAGAAGGGCAACAATAAAAAGCACTAACAACACTTTTAGTATTGTTAGTGCTTTTAAGCTTAATTTTTAACTATACAAATAATTTTAATATCACCCGTATCGGTAGTGATTTCACATTTTCCGCCCGAAACGGTTTTAGGCACATTTACCCTACCTGTATCGGTATGGGTTATAAATATCTTTTCACCAAGCAAACTACCCTTAACATGACCTGTATCGGTTTTAATATATAATTCAGCCGCATCACATCTATCTAACTCAATGTCACCTGTAGTTCTGATTAAAGAAAATTTTTCACTAGCGATTACATTACTTAATTCAAAATCGCCCGTATCACCGCTTGAAATAAGGTTTCTACAAGAAATATTATCAAGTGATACATCACCTGTGCTTACAGTTACCTTAATATCCTCCTCGCAAATCACGGTATCAACATCTATTTCGCCTGTTGAAACGGCTAAATCAATACTTTTTGCAGATATATTTTCAAGCTCTATATCCCCTGTGCTAAGCTTTATTTTTAAGTCATCACTTACTGAAGCCGAGCATTCAACATCGCCTGTACTTGCCGAAATATAAATATTTTGGAATTTGAGATTTTTAGGTATTTGTATATCACCCGTACTCTCATTTATTGTAAGATATTCATATTTTTCTTGCGGTAAGTAAACTATAATTTTTTCTAAACCCACCGATATTCCAATTTTTTCGTACCATTTTCTTTGGTCAGTTAAACTAATTACAAGCTCGTTATCCTTTACCTTTACGGTATGCTTTGCATTTGTTTCCTCGTAGCATATAACTTTACATTCATTAGCGCTTTTAAATATAATATCGGCAGTATTGGTGTTAATGCTAATATTCTTAATGGTATCGGTTATTGTATAAGCATTTTCTTCATATTTTACTGTACTTAATTTAGTAAAATCAAAATTCAATTTGATTAAAACAGAACCAAAAATTATACATCCAAACAATATAAAAACGGATGCGGTAATAAGCCATACTTTTGTAGCCTTACCCATTATTCTTCCCCCTTTTTATAAACAAGCCTTTAATACCAAGCGCTAATTTTTTTGTTAGCAGAATAATACCTTTTGTAGCATATTTGCAACCGAAAAAGGCAAATATCGAAATACCGATAAGGAAAATGCCTGTGCCAAGCATTGCCACACCTGTATAAGCATTAGTTGTACAAATAAATATTACACCTGCAATAATGCTACCTATACCGGAAGCTGCAATCGAAATGAAAGCCGCCCAAAAAGAAACTATTATAGACCAAATCGAAATATATAGCGAAAAAACCACGCTAATTGCAGCAATTAACATCGGAAACCAAACAGGAAAGCCTAACACAATAAGTACTATTTCTAAAGCGCTTAGTCTTCTTTTAGGCTTTATTTTAGCCTTCACAAGTTTACTAAGCGGAACATCCATTAAAATTTGTTTGATTATTTCCTGCGGTTTGCCGATTTCGGCAACTGCTTCCTCCTCTAAAATACCGTCTTCTATTCTATCGTCAATCATTTCGCTGTAAAAGGATATTTGCTCATCAATAACTTCACTTGGCAATTGTGAAATTCCCATTACAAGCTCGAACAAAAAGTCTTTTTTATTCATGCTTCTCATCCCCTTTAATTACAAACTGATATATGGAGAGAATTTCCTTCCATTCATTTTTAAATTCTTCGAGTCTGTTTAAACCATTATCGGTTATGGTGTAATATTTTCTAAGTCTACCATTATGCTCGGCAGTTTTTACGGTAAGCATATACCCCTCTTCCAAGCGTTTTAAAATTGTATATAAGGTCGATTCAGACAACTCAATATATGGTTTCATATCCTTAATTATTTTATAACCGTAGGAAGCTTCATTTTTTATTGCCGCTAAGACACATACATCTAAAAGTCCGCGCTTTAACTGTATATCCATATTATACCTCCCTTTGCACAATACATCATATCACGAAGTATATAAAAAGTCAAGTGTTTATAAAGAAAATTTAAAGTTTTGGAATGCAATTTTCGGTAAATATAAGTACGGTGCTTATTACTTTATTATTGTATTTTTGCATTTAGGTATAAAAAACGCAAAGAAACACGCTCATTATGAGCGTGTTTCTTTTTGTCTCTCGTGTCCAAAAAAGAACTGGCAAGAAACCCTTAATTTTACTGGGTTTCCCCAGATTTTCTTTACAAATATATTATAACATAAAAAAGCACTCCCTGCAATATAAAAATGCAGAAAGTTCCCATCAATTTTATAACGGCAATGCAAAGCAAACGCCTACAAAACTGCAACCGTTATAAAATGATATATTTCATTCATATTGCGCTGTTCTCCCCTGCCGATGCACAGTTCACCCTAAAACTGTGTTGCAAAAGAAAAGCACTATTACAACATCAAAAGCTGGAATCCAACAGGCTGTTCCCTGCGCACGGAAACAAGACTTCCCTATTTTCTACTGCTTCGCACTCTTCTCCACTTTCGCGGCCCCTATAGAAGAACTGAAACAGTTTGATTAAGAAAGCTGCTTATTTTCATCCTTGGCTTGTCTTGTGCTTCAAGCCGTTCTGATATTTTGTTGTGCTCATTATACCATTGTCAAAATACTAGGTCAATGGGTTTGGCACAAACATGACCCGACAGGTCATGCAAATTTTTATTCGAACAATTCAGTTACTGTGACCTTCAGAGCAGATGCGATATCAAATAGCACCTCAAAAGAAGGATCTTTCTTCCCGTTAATAATGCGATTAATGTATCCGTCATTCTTTTTTATCTTGCTACTTAGATACTGACAGGATAAATTCTTCTCGTTCATTAGCTTACAAAGTTTCTTAACGAACAATTCTCTTCCATCTTGATAATTAAGTTGCTTTCCCATAATAAAACCTCACTTATATAAAACTAAAGAGCCGCCCACGCGACTCTTCGTTTATTAGTGTAAGGTTTGTTTTATTTGAGTTTCAAGAAATCTTTATGAATAGCTTCGCATTCACCACAACAGATGAAAACAAGATGGATTTGTGGTATAATTCAAGTGCAGCATAAGGTAGGTTATGTTGTTGGATCTTTGAGACCGATCAAGAAATTTACATAGGCTC
>JAZOTR010000102.1:0-10473 GCA_045657745.1 Acutalibacteraceae bacterium | reverse complement strand
CTGTGTTCTGCCTTGGTTCCAGAATTGTGTGCCAATGTAGCCGCAGGTACGTCTTGCAACGTTTAACTTATCCTGGTCGGTGTTACCGCAGTTAGGACAGGTCCATACAAGCTTACCGTGAGCATCCTCTTCTACAACAATTTCGCCGTCAAATCCGCAGTTGTGGCAGAAGTCACTCTTAGTGTTAAGCTCGGCGTACATAATATTATCATAAATAAACTTCATAACCGAGAGAACAGCATCAAGGTTGTTCTGCATATTAGGTACTTCAACATACGAAATAGCACCACCCGGAGATAATGCTTGGAATTCAGCTTCTAATGCCAATTTATCAAACGCATCAATATCTTCAGTTACGTGTACGTGGTAGCTGTTGGTGATATAGTTTCTATCAGTCACACCTGGCACATTACCAAAACGCTTTTGCAAGCATTTTGCAAACTTGTAGGTTGTGCTTTCGAGCGGAGTGCCGTAAAGTGAATAGTCAATATTCTCCGCAGCCTTCCATTTAGCAGTGTATTCGTTAAGCTTACGCATTACTTGGAGGCCAAATTCTTTGCCTTCTTTTTCGGTAAGCTTTTTGCCTATCATACTATATACACATTCCCAAAGACCTGCATAACCGAGGGAGAGGGTAGAGTAACCGCCATGGAGATACTTATCAATAGTTTCACCTTTTTTAAGACGTAAAAGTGCACCGTATTGCCAAAGGATAGGAGCAGCGTCAGAAATAGTGCCTGTAAGGCGCTCGTGACGGCATTGCAGTGCCTTGTGGCAAAGTTCCATTCTTTCATCGAAAATCTTCCAGAACTTGTTCATATCCTTGTTAGCGGAAAGACCAATATCAACAAGGTTTACGGTTACAACGCCTTGGTTGAAACGTCCGTAATACTTAGGCTTGCCATTTTCATCAACATAAGGGGTTAAGAAACTGCGGCAACCCATACAGATATAGCAGTGGCTTTCTCCGTTTTTATCAATCTTATTCTGAAGCATTACCTTTTCGGAAATATAGTCAGGCACCATACGCTTAGCAGTACATTTAGCTGCTAATTTGGTGAGGTACCAATATTCGCTATCTTCCTTAATATTGTCTTCTTCCAAAACATAAATAAGTTTCGGGAAAGCAGGGGTAATCCAAACACCCTTTTCGTTTTTAACACCTTGGTAGCGTTGCTTTAATACTTCTTCAATAATAAGCGCTAAGTCGCGTTTTTCTTGTTCGTTCTTAGCTTCGTTAAGATACATAAATACAGTAACAAAAGGAGCTTGTCCGTTAGTAGTCATAAGGGTTACTACTTGGTACTGAATCATTTGAACGCCTTTGCGAACCTCTTTAAGCAAACGCTTTTCGGTGATTTCGCGAAGCTTTTCTTCGGGTAAAGTAATACCAGCTTCGGTAGTTTCGGTAACAACATCCTTATAAATCTTTTTACGGCTAATATCAACAAACGGTGCTAAGTGAGTAAGACTTATACTCTGACCGCCGTATTGACAGGATGCAACCTGAGCAATAATCTGAGTTGCAATATTACAAGCAGTAGAAAAGCTATGAGGTGTTTCAATTAAGGTGCCGCTTATAACGGTACCGTTCTGAAGCATATCTTCAAGGTTGACAAGGTCACAGTTGTGCATGTGTTGAGCAAAATAGTCGGCATCGTGGAAATGTATAAGACCGCGTTCGTGAGCATCTACAATGTCAGGGCTTAGAAGTATACGCTTTGTAATATCCTTACTAACTTCGCCTGCCATATAGTCACGTTGAACGCTGTTAACAGTAGGATTCTTGTTAGAGTTTTCCTGCTTAACTTCTTCGTTGTTGCATTCAATAAGGCTTAAAATTTGTTCGTCAGTTGTGTTGGACTTACGAACTAAAGCACGGGTGTAACGGTATGTAATATATCGTCTTGCAACATCAAACGCGCGTTGATTCATAATTTGGTCTTCTACCATATCTTGTATTTCTTCAACGCTTAAGGAACGGTTGATATTTGCTGCCGCGCTTTCTACGTCCTCAGCAATTCTTTTGATTTGAATTTCGCTCATTCTTTGGCTTGGGACAACGCTTTCATTTGCCTTTGTAACCGCAATAATTATTTTTTGAGGGTCAAAGGTTACTTCTGCTCCGCTTCTTTTAATAATTTTCATAAATTTTACCTCGTATTTCAGTGATTTTCAACAAAGTTTATTTTGCTCAAAACACAATATATTGTAAGTGCATTTATAATTATACCACAAATTATTGAAAAGGCAAGTGTTTTTTGAAAATTATTTTTTAAATCCGTTGCCAATTATTTCTCCCGCCTCTGCCACTACAATAAAGGCGTTATCATCGTGTTTACGGACATTCTTAACTACTGAAGCGACTTCATTCATACGAACTGTACACATAATCATCTTTTTGTTTTCCTTAGAAAAGCCGCCTATAACATCAATAACAGTCACTCCGCGGCGTACAACATTCATTATATCGGACACAATATCTTGTGGTTTCTCGGAAATTACATAAACTATTTTTCCGCGGTCTGCGCCATATAGTAATAAGTCCATAATTCTTGATGAAGAATAAAGCGCCACAACAGAATAAAGGGCACTTTGTATATTTTCATAAACAAGGGCAGATATTGCAACTACCACCGCATCGATAATAAGCATAATTCTACCTATGCCTATGTGCGAGAAGCGTCGGTTAATAAGCTTTGCTATAATATCAACACCGCCAGTAGTACCGCCGCGAAGCATAATAAGGCTTATACCGAAACCCATAATAATTCCACCGAAAACCGACGCTAAAATCAAATCTATTTTAGGCTGAGGGAAATATATTTCAAAAACATCAAGCAAAACTGAAACTATAACGGTTGCGATGGCGGTTTTTAAAATAAAGAATTTGCCGAATTTTAAAAAGCCTATAATTAATACGGGGATATTTAGTAAAAACACAACCGTTCCTATCGGTAGGGAAAAGAGGTAGTTGAGAACAGTAGCAATACCTGTAAGACCGCCGGGGGAAATTTCGTTAGCGGAAAGGAAAATAATAACTGCGACAGAGTATGCGGTGCTACCTATTATATAAAATAGCAAATCAGTAATTACGGATTTAAGTTTCATTTAATCACCTAAAAAATAAATGGGTACACATTTAAAGTGTACCCATTTTGTTTTGCCATATTATATTGAATAATTCTTTTGTTCTATCGTTCTCGTTTGATAAATAAAGAAAACCGAAAAGCGTTTCAAGGCCTGTGGCTAAATGATATTCACCGCCTGTTGAATTTTTAGGGGTGTTTCCCGTATGGAAATTTCTGCCACGCTTAAAAACCGACAATTCTTTTTCGGTTAACATTGGCTCAATTAGTCTAAAGGCTTCTGCTTGGGCGGTGGCGTTTACAAGCTTTACCGAAAGCTTGTGCAATTCGCCTGAAGGTCTATTAACCTCGGCGAGTTTTGTACGAACATAAAGTCCGTAAACCGCGTCGCCAACAAAAGCCAAAACAGAAGGGCTTAGTAAATTAGGATTTTCCATGATTTCTCCTTAATATACGAAGTCGAACTCAATATCAAGAATATTAACGGTATCGCCCTCGCCGATTCCTGCTTTTTCAAGCGCATCAATAATTCCACATTCGCGAATAACACGCTCGAAATACTGAAGTGATTCGTAATCGTCAGGGTCGACCTGATTCATAACCTCCATAAGCCAATCGCAATTTTCAACATAGTAAACATCGTTTTGTTCGCGAACGGTAAATGTACGGTCGTTTTTCTTTATTTCAATTTCCGGCTTAGGTTCTGCCTCGAATTTCTTAATAGGCGGAAGCTTTGAAAGCTCGGATGCAACATAATTTATAAGCTTATCCGTACCCTCGGCAATAGCCGCCATAACAGGGAAGAAGGCATAGCCTTTCGAAGTAAAGTATTCCGAAATGCGTTCTATTTCATCTTCATCAATTAAGTCGCACTTATTACCTACAATAATTTGTGGGCGTTCGCTTAATTCGTTACTGAAAACCGAAAGCTCGTGGTTAATTTTTTCAAAATCGTCAATAGGGTCTCTGCCTTCGCTGCCCGAAATATCAATTACGTGTAAAAGTAAACGGCAACGCTCAACGTGGCGCAAGAATTCGTGACCAAGGCCAATGCCTTCGCCCGCGCCCTCAATAAGACCGGGAATATCTGCCATAACAAACGAGCTGCCCTCATCAATTCTTACAACACCTAAAACAGGGGTAAGGGTAGTAAAGTGGTAGTTAGCGATTTTTGGTTTCGCTTCACTAACGACAGATACCAAGGTTGATTTACCAACATTTGGGAAACCGATAAGACCTACATCTGCTAATAATTTTAATTCAAGTGTAACATCAAGTTCTTCGCCCAAGGCGCCGCTTTTTGCAAAACGGGGAATTTGACGAGTAGAGGTTGCGAAATGCTGATTGCCCCAACCGCCGTTACCGCCTTTTGCAATAACAACAGGCTTTTCGTCCGAAATATCGGCAATAATTCTGCCTGTTTCGGCATCTTTAACAAGTGTACCTGTAGGAACGCTTATTATAAGATTTTGCGCGCTCTTACCTGTACAGCGAGATGTTCCGCCGTTTTGGCCCGGTTCTGCTACATATTTACGCTTGTAGCGAAAGTCTGCCAAGGTGGAAAGATTACCGTCGGCTTTAAAAATAATATCGCCGCCCTTGCCACCATCGCCGCCGTCAGGTCCGCCTGCGGCAACATATTTTTCTCTATGGAATGATACAGCACCGTCGCCGCCTTTACCTGCTTTTAAATGTATTTTTGCTATATCTACAAACATTTATTATTCCTCTTCAAACATATCATCCGAAAACTCACCGTCAAATTCGGCTTCGGAATTCATAAATTCTTCAAAAAGTACCATAGCTTCATCATACTGAGATTTATCTACATATATATCCACAGATACAAATCCGCCGCCAAAGACAACCTTCATTCCTGCATCAGAATCATCATCGCAGGAATAGGCAATCTTATTATCAATTAGTATGTCCTTAAAAATCTCTGCCGATACAACATCCTCAAGAGTACCAAGTAAAACAGGCTCAATTACAACCTTTTCTTCTGCTTGTTCTTGCGTTTCAAGTTGGTTTGTTAAATCTGCACCGCAGATAGGACATAATTCCGCATTTTCCTCACACTCAAAATTACATACATGACAAATTTTCATAAAATAATCCTTTCTGTGTGTAGAGTTTTTAATATTAAAAAAACCGGATGCTGTTTATAGCCTCCGGTTTCGATTAATTATTGCTCAACAGCGTAGATACTAACTTGTTTACGGTCTCTGCCAACTCTTTCGAATTTAACCTTACCATCGATAAGGGCAAATAAAGTATCATCAGAACCGCGGCCTACGTTGTTACCGGGATGGATGTGAGTACCTCTTTGGCGAACGAGAATGTTGCCAGCGAGAACAAACTGACCGTCACCGCGCTTAACACCAAGACGTTTGGATTCGCTGTCACGACCGTTTTTGGTAGAACCAACACCCTTTTTATGAGCGAATAACTGAATGTTAATCTTTAACATGGTTTGCACCTCCGTAAATTTTAATGTTATTACTGTATTGTTCGGAAAGTTCAGTTAAATGTAACTTAAGTCCCTTTAGCACTTTTACTGAAGCGTCACACGGGGTTTGAACGCTAAAAAGCATTTTAGCATCGCTAACCTCGGCTTTTGCTTTATCACCAATGATTTCGGTAATAGTGTTCGCTGCCATATAAGCTGCGCTTGAAACTGCTGCACATACTGTTTTTCCTACTAAGTCGTCACCATTCTTTGATGAGTGACCGCTGATTTCAAAGCCGTAAATTCCCTTTGAATCAACCAGAAATTTTACACTAGTCATGCTAATTAGCCGATTTCGGTAATTTGTACTTTAGTGTAGGGTTGTCTGTGGCCCATTTTGCGAGCGCAACCCTTTTTAGGCTTGTAAGTGAAGACAGTAATCTTCTTGCCCTTGCCGTTCTTTAGAACGTTGCCCTTAACAAAAGCATCCTTTACGTAAGGCTTACCAACCTTTAAAGTTCTGTTGTTTACAGCAACAACCTTGTCGAAGGTAACTTCTTCGTCAACCTGTGCGTTAAGCTTTTCGATGTAGATAACATCGCCGTTTTGAACACGGTATTGCTTTCCGCCTGTTTCAATAATTGCGTACATTTTTTTCACCTGCTTATTTTCAGTCTCGCTACAATAGGCGTGCGCTAAAAAGCGCAACTTAAAAAAGCCCACAATATGCGGCTTACCTATTTTATCACTCGAAGTGTGTTTTGTCAAGAAAAAAATTCAAAAAATATACTAGTTAGTTTTTTACTTTGTAATTGACACAGCACTTATATATATAGTATAATAATCTAATGCTTAAGGAGTTGATAAAATTGATTAATAAGAGTGTTAAAAAATTGGTGTGCTACGGACTTGAGAAAAAGCTATTTGATAGCCGTGATACAGTTTATATAACCAACCGCGTTTTAGAAATATTAGGTCTTGATAGCTTTGAGTGCGAAGAGGATTTTTTGGATGTTGACTTAGAGCAAACCTTAAAAGAAATTTTAGATTTTGCGGTAGAAAATGGAATAATAGAGGATACTATTACTCAAAGAGATTTATTTGATACAAAAATTATGGGCGCTTTAATGCCAAGACCAAGCGAAGTTACAAATAAATTCTTTGAACTTTACAACGAGTCTCCCAAAGCCGCAACCGATTATTATTACAATTTAAGTTGTGACAGCGATTACATAAGACGTTATAGAATAAAGAAGGATATGAAGTGGGTTACCGCAACTGAATATGGCGACCTTGATATTACTATCAATCTTTCTAAACCTGAAAAAGACCCTAAGGCAATTGCGGCGGCAAAAAATGCAAAGCAGGTAGGCTATCCTAAGTGCTTACTTTGCCGCGAATGCGAAGGCTATCAGGGAAGAATAGATTTCCCTGCGCGCCAAAATCACAGAATTATTCCTGTTAAAATCAATAATACCGATTGGTTTATGCAGTATTCACCTTATGTTTATTATAACGAGCATTGCATAGTTTTCAATTCATTACATACGCCAATGGCTATAAATACAGCTACCTTTAGAAAGCTTTTGGATTTTGTAAAGCTTTTCCCGCATTATTTTGTAGGTTCTAATGCAGACTTACCGATTGTTGGAGGCTCTATTTTAAGTCACGACCATTTCCAAGGCGGTAACTATACCTTTGCTATGGCAAAGGCACCGATTAAAACAGAGCTTTCATTTGACGGTTTTTCGGATGTTAAGGCGGGTATTGTTAAATGGCCTATGTCGGTTATAAGAATTGCTTGTAAGGATACAGAGCGCCTTATTGAATTGGCGGATAAAATACTTGCTTCTTGGCGCGGTTATACCGACGAGGATGCGTTTGTATTTGCCGAAACAAACGGTGAAAAACATAATACAATTACACCTATTGCCCGTAAAAACGGCGAAATGTTCGAGCTTGATTTAGTGCTCCGTAATAACATTACAACCGACGAGCATCCAATGGGTGTTTATCATCCACACGCTGAGCTTCACCACATTAAAAAAGAAAATATCGGATTGATTGAGGTTATGGGATTAGCTGTTCTACCTGCAAGACTTAAAGACGAAATGGCAACTTTAAAGAAAGCTATGCTTGAAGGCAAGGATATTGCAAACGACGAGGTTCTTTCTAAACATTCGGCTTGGGCAAAAGAAATTAACGCTAAATACGATATAAATGCAGAAAATATTGACAAAATAATAGAAGATGAAATCGGTATTGTATTTGCTAAAGTATTAGAGCATGCAGGCGTTTTCAAAAAAGAGGAAGATTTCCTGAAATTTGCAAAGGGTGTTAAATAGTGTTTATTGAGGTTACAATGCAGGTTGTAGTTTTAATGATATTAGTGCTTTTGGGTGTTATTATCGCAAAACTCAAGCTTATAGGGGATACAGGTATAAAAAATATTACAGATTTGGTTTTGACCTTTGTAACCCCTTGTGTAATAATCAAATCCTTTATAAGAGAATTTGACGTTGCGGTTTTAAAAAGTTTACTTTTTAGTTTTTTAATTGCAATAGTTGCGCATATTCTTTTTATTGCACTTGGATTTGCTTTTATACATTCTAAGGACAAGGTAGCCGAAAGAGTTTTAAGATTTGGTGTAATCTTTACTAACAGTGGTTTTATGTCATTACCGCTTCAGCAGGCGCTTTTAGGGGACGAGGGTGTATTTTACTGTTCATCCTATATAACAATATTCCAAATATTTGTCTGGACCTACGGCGTATTTTTAATGAGCGGTGACAAAAAGAATTTAACCGCCCGAAAAATCGTTTTAAACCCCGGAATAATTGGATTTTTGATAGGCTTCATTATTTTTATATTCTCTATTCCAATTCCAAGGGTTATAAAAGAACCGATTCAATATATGTCGGCACTTAATACACCGCTTCCTATGATTATAATAGGCTATCATTTGGCAAGCAGTAATGTTGCAAGGGTATTTAAGAGCTTTGCAAGCGTTTTGGCTATCTTGTTAAGACTTTTAATTTTACCCGCTGTTGCAGTGGGAATTATGTACCTTTGCGGAATTAAGGGTACAATTCTTATATCCTCTGCAATTTCGTTCTGTGCACCGGTTGCTGCTATGACAACAATGTTTGCATCCCGCTTTAATGCCGATACGGAACTTTCGGTATCCTTTGTTTCGGTAACAACCTTGCTTTCGGTTATTACAATGCCTATAATTATTGCTCTTACACAGTATATTGCCTGAGGTAGATTATGGCTTTAACACAAAAACTAAAGTATATAAAGGAACCTACCGATTTACAATGCGGACAAGCAGTACTTGCAATGCTTTGCGATAAATCGGTAGAGGATATTGTAAATTTGTTGCAAAATGAAAAGGAAACCACCTTAAAAGAAATGTTTTATGTGCTTGAAAAGTACGGTATTTCTTATGATAATAAAAGAAAAGAAGTTTTTGAAAAGCAAGAACTTCCGCGCGTTGCAATATTAAGTCTTGAAACACCACGCTGTTGGCATTGGTCACTGTATTTTGACGGAGTGTTTTACGACCCCGAGCACGGAGTTATGGAGGATTTCCCCGAAGCTAAAAGAAAATATTATTGGGAAATTAAGGAGAATATATGTTAGAACTTAAAAATGTTTCGTTTACGGTTGATACCGAAAACGGCGAAAAACAAATTTTAAAGGATATAAATTTAAAAATTGATGAGGGTTTTGTAGTAATTACAGGACCTAACGGTGGCGGTAAGTCTACGCTTGCTAAAATTATTGCGGGTATTATTACCCCAACGAGCGGTCAGATTTTACTTGACGGCGAGGATATAACAAGCCTTTCAATTACCGAGCGCGCAAAGAAGGGAATAAGCTTTGCTTTTCAGCAACCTGTTCGTTTTAAGGGTATTACCGTGCACGATTTAATAAGTCTTGCAGCAGGTAAAGAAATCAGCGTTGCTGATGCTTGTAATTATTTGTCACAAGTAGGTCTTTGTGCGAGGGATTATATAAACCGCGAAGTTAATGCTTCTCTTTCGGGCGGCGAGCTTAAAAGAATTGAAATTGCTACTGTTTTGGCGCGTTCTACAAAGGTTTCTTTGTTTGACGAACCTGAGGCAGGTATTGACCTTTGGAGCTTTAATAACCTTATTAAAGTGTTTGAAAAAATGCACGATACTTTAGGTGGCTCTATTATAATCATTTCTCACCAAGAGCGTATTTTAAATATTGCTGATAAAGTCATAGTAGTAGCTAACGGAAGCATACGCCAAGAGGGTGAAAAGCAGGAAATTTTGCCCGAGCTTTTAGATAAGGCAAATATGGCATGCAAAGTACTCACTGACAATTGCGAGGTGATAAGCTAATGAATAATACAGAACTTGAACTTTTAAAAATTATAGCCGATATGGAGGGTACACCTTCGGGCGCGTTTAATATAAGAGCAAACGGTGGACTTTCTGACCGTAAGGTTACTGAGAATATTGATATTCGTAACAAGGAAGATAAATCGGGTATTGACATTATAATAAAACCAAACACAAAGGGTGAAAAGGTGCATATTCCCGTAATTATAAGTGAAACAGGTCTTACCGATTTAGTTTATAATGATTTTATAATAGGCGAGAATGCCGATGTTGAAATTGTTGCGGGTTGCGGTATACACAACTGCGGTAACGAAAATTCGGGACACGACGGTATACACACATTCTTTGTAGGTAAAAACGCAAAGGTTAAGTATGTAGAAAAGCATTACGGCGACACTGAGGGCGAGGGTAAAAACATTATGAACCCCACCACCATTATTAATATAGATGACGGTGGTTATCTTGAAATGGAAACCACCCAGATTAAAGGTATAAATTCCACAAAGAGAATAACAAAGTCGCGCCTTTCGGATAATGCAACCCTTATTATTCACGAAAA
>JAZOTR010000101.1:0-28329 GCA_045657745.1 Acutalibacteraceae bacterium | reverse complement strand
ATATTGCTGTGCGCACCTTAATTGGTGTATAACCCTTTGCATACTGTACTGCGTGACCTGCTTCGTGAGCGGCAACCCCAACTGCCGATATACTGTAAGAATCATAAACTGATTCCGAAAGTCTTATAACATTGGTTTTAGGGTCGAAATGGTCGGTAAGATGACCTCTTGCTCTTTCAATTTTAACACCGCTTACTCCATTTGCTTCAAGAACTCGTCTTGCAGCATCCGCGCCGCTTAAACTTGCGGAAATTTTCGAATATTTCGAAAAGGTGCTTTTAACCTTAACGCTTGCAAAAAGAGATAAAATTATTGCGGGCAAAACTAAATATAAGTAGAGTGGGTCTATACCGTAATAATAGCCAAGCACTAAAAATCACTCCAAAAATTACACATTAAACCTGAAAAGAACAATGTCGCCGTCTTTCATAACATACTCTTTGCCTTCGCTTCTTACAAGGCCTTTTTCTTTTGCAGTAACCATATTTGAGCCACAAGCAATAAAGTCATCAAAAGCGATAACCTCTGCGCGAATAAAGCCGCGTTCAAAGTCGGTATGAATTTTACCTGCGGCTTGAGGTGCCTTTGTGCCGTTGGTAATGGTCCAAGCGCGAACCTCAGGCTTGCCTGCGGTAAGGTAAGAAATAAGTCCTAAAAGGTGGTAGCATTTTTGAATCATACGGTCAAGACCTGAGCGCTCAAGACCTAATTCTTCTAAGAACATCGCCTTTTCGTCATCGTCAAGACCGGAAATTTCAGCCTCAAGCGCGGCGCAAATAGGCAATATTTCTGCTTTTTCGGTTTCAGCAATAGTTTTAACGGTATTGTAGTTTTTATTACTGTCAATTCCGTTTATAAAATCGTCCTCACTCATATTACAAGCGTAGATAACGGGTTTTGCTGAAAGAAGCGCGGTAGTGTTAATAATTTCCTGTTCGGTTTCATCATTAATTTCAACCGAGCGCGCAGGAAGACCGTTTTCTAAATGAGCAATTAATTTTTTAAGAAAATCAACCTCTGTTTGCATTTTCTTGTCGCCCTTTAAAGCCTTTGTAGCCTTATCTAAACGGCGCCCAACCATTTCTATATCAGAAAAAATAAGCTCAAGATTTATAGTTTCAATATCTCTCAAAGGGTCTACCGAGCCTTCAACGTGAATAATATCGGTGCTTTCAAAGCAACGAACAACGTGAACAATAGCGTCCACCTCGCGTATATTTGAAAGGAATTTATTGCCAAGACCTTCGCCCTTAGAAGCGCCTTTTACAAGACCTGCAATGTCAACAAATTCAATAACTGCAGGTGTAAATTTATCGGGAGTATAAATTTTTGCTAATTTTTCAAGTCTTTCGTCGGGCACGCTTACCATACCAACGTTAGGCTCAATTGTACAGAACGGATAGTTAGCCGATTGCGCCCCTGCGTTTGTGATTGCATTAAAAAGTGTTGATTTGCCAACATTCGGCAAACCTACCATACCAAGTTTCATAATATTCTACATCCTTTAAAGATTTTACTAACCAATTATATATCCTATTTGCCGTATTATCAAGAAAAACTTAATTTTTTAATAAAATGTTTTGCCTTTTGAGATATTTTATATTATAATATAACTATATATGATTTTAGATTGAGGAAGTGTAACTATGAAAACGAATTACAGTGTTTCTTTGGGTAAAATAGTTAAAGAATTTTCACTCCAAATTTTATCGGCACCTGAGGATATTGCTCAAATTATGATAACTACCCCCGAAATAAACCGTCCGGGACTTCAAATGGCGGGATATTTTGAATTTTTTGATGAAAAACGAATTCAAATTATAGGCAAAAGCGAAGAAAGCTTTTTGGGTAGATTTACTCCCGAAAAAGCATTGCAGCGCGTTGAAGAACTTTTTTCTCATAAGCCAGCGGCAGTAGTTATTTGCCGTAATTTGGAATTTTCGGAAAAGTATATTGAACTTGCTAAAAAGTACAATGTTCCGCTACTTAGAACTAAGGACTCAACTTCTTCGTTTTCTTCGGCACTTATTGCCTTTTTAAATCTTAATTTGGCGCCGCGTGTTACAAGACACGGCGTTCTTGTAGAAGTTTACGGTGAAGGTATTTTGCTTTTGGGTGAAAGCGGTGTAGGTAAAAGTGAAACCGCTATTGAGCTTGTAAAGCGTGGTCACCGTCTTATCGCGGACGATGCGGTTGAAATAAGACGCGTTTCGGACAAATCGCTTGTCGGCACAGCGCCTGATAATATAAGACATTTTATAGAGCTTCGAGGAATAGGTATAATTAATGCAAGCCGTATTTTCGGTGCGGGCGCTGTAAAGCTTACCGAAAAAATAGACCTTATTATCAACATTGAACAATGGGATGTTAATAAGGTTTACGATAGAATGGGACTTGAAAACCAAACAACATCTATTCTTGATATGGAAATCCCGTCACTTACAATTCCTGTGAAGCCCGGTAGAAATTTGGCAGTTATTATTGAGGTTGCGGCCATGAATAACAGACAGAAGAAGCTTGGCTACAATGCAGCGGAAGACCTACTTAGAAAGCTTGGTATGACCGAAGATGCAGGCGACGAAACACAGGGTGCAATAGACCCGTTTAAATAAATTAAAAGAGGGAATATATGTCTTTCAAAGAATTTTGCTTACAGGAAAAAATAGAAATAAAGCAAAAAGAAAATATGAAAAATCACACAAGCTTCAAAATAGGCGGAGCGGCGGATTATTTCGTTAATGTTAAGTGTTTAGAGGATTTAGAAAAGGTAATTAAAAAAGCAAAAGAGCTTAATTTACCGTTTTTCATTCTTGGTAAGGGGTCTAACCTTTTGGTTTCCGATAAGGGAATAGAGGGCGTTGTAATTTGCCTTACTCAGTTTAACGATGTAACGGTTTGCGGTGATGTAATTAAAGCTTTCGCGGGCGCGTCCTTAGCGCAGGTTTGTGTGAAGGCTTATGAAAATTCACTTACAGGGCTTGAGTTTGCTTACGGTATACCCGGTACTGTTGGTGGCGGTCTTTATATGAACGCGGGAGCTTACGGTGGAGAAATGTCACAGGTGGTTATTTCGGCTGAGTATATTGACTTAGACGGCACTATGGGTGAATTTAGTATTGATGAAATGAAGCTCGGCTACCGTACAAGTATTTTTAAGCAAAACGGCAAAATTATAACAAGCGTTAAAATAAAGCTTAAAAAGGGCGAAAAGGATGAAATAAAATCTCAAATGGATGATTTTATGTTGCGCAGAAAAACTAAACAACCCCTTGAATACCCAAGCGCAGGAAGCACATTTAAGCGACCCGAGGGTTATTTTGCGGGAGCGCTTATAGAAGAAAATAATCTTAAAGGCTTTAGCGTAGGCGGTGCAATGGTGAGCGAAAAGCACGCGGGCTTTGTTATAAATTATAATAACGCTACAAGTGACGATGTTAAAGAATTAATGGCAGAAATACAAAAAAGGGTTTTTGATAAAAATTGTGTAAAGCTCGAGCCCGAGGTTATTTTTGTAGGTAGGGAATAAAATGCAAAAACTTATAAACGAATTTAATGCTTTAAATATTGAGGGTATGCCCGAGCTTACTAAGCTTTACGGACATAAGGGCGATTTTGTAAACCTTGAATGTACAATGCCTAACGGACTTAAAGCAAAAATTTTGGATGACAGTAAAATGTACTATGTAGCAGAGCTTCCGAAGCAAAACAGTGAGCGTTGCTTTGGTCTTGTAACCGATAAAAAGCAGCTTGTGGTATTTGAATATTCTTCGGGCGGCAATGATGCCGAGCTTGTTATTTGGAAAAAACTTTAGGAGTAAAAAATGGAATTACTTATTGTAACAGGTATGTCGGGCGCAGGTAAGTCGCAAGCGGCTAATGCGCTTGAGGATATGGGATACTACTGTGTTGATAATATTCCGCCTGCGATTATACCTGCTTTTGTTGAACTTTCTTCTGCAAAGGGTGAAACGCTTAATAAAATTGCAATTGTCACTGATATTCGCGGTGGTGAACTGTTTGCGGATATTACTAAGGTTTTAAAAGAACTTAAAAGTCATAGTGTTGAATATAAAATATTGTTCTTAGATGCTTCTGATGATGTTTTGGTAAAAAGATATAAGGAAAACCGCCGTAAGCATCCGCTTTCCATAAATGGTGAATTATCGGTTTTGCAGGCGGTAAAAAAAGAACGAGAGGCTTTAAAGACTATCCGCAATAGCTCGGATTATATAATCGATACCACATATATTTCGATTTCGCAGCTTAAAAATAATATTTCAAATATCTTTTTTGGCAGTATTAGTAATACTTTGAAAATCAACTGTAAATCATTCGGCTTTAAATACGGGGCTGATACTGAGGCGGATTTGGTTTTCGATGTAAGATGTCTTCCAAACCCATTTTATGTTGAAGAGTTGAAGCATAAAACAGGGTTAGACGGGGAAATACGCGATTTTGTTATGAACTCTGCCGAAAGCAAGGAATTTTTGCAAAGGCTAATTTCGTTTTTAGAGGTTGCGGTTCCGCTTTATGCAAAGGAAGGTAAAAGTCAGCTTGTTATAGCCTTTGGCTGTACAGGCGGTAAGCACCGTTCGGTTACCTTTGCCCAGCTTGTTGGGCAAAGCCTAAAGCAAAAGGATTATGACTGTATAATAACCCATAGGGATATTAAAAAATAGTGGTGGTAAAATGTCATTTTGTTCACTTGTTAAGGATGAACTTATAGCTATAAGACTTTCCGGTTGTTGTAAGCCGTCTTACATATACGGTTTTATGCTTTTTGGAAGGTCTTTTTCCATAAATAAAATAGCGCTTCAAACGGGTAACGAAAATGTTGCAAGAGCGTATGCCGAAATAATAAAGCATACCTATAAGGCAGATGTTGAAGTTACCTGCGGCGGAAGTAGTAGACCTACTTATATAGCAAAGGTTTCTTCTGCGGCGGACAGGCTTAGAATACTTGCAATGATAGATTTCGGTATAAGCGAAACGGTTATAGACAGAAGCCTTTTTGTAAAGGATTGCTGTATACAAAGCTTTGTAAGGGCGGCGTTTCTTTCTTGCGGAAACATTAGTGACCCCGAAAAAGAATACCGCGCCGAATTTTCGGTTAAGAATGAAAGTCTTGCAGAGGATTTACTTAATTTACTTGCAGAATACGATATTAATTTAAAGAAAACCGTTCGCGGTAAAAGTACTATTCTTTATACTAAGGACAGTAGTGTTATTGAGGATTTGCTAACCCTTATGGGTGACTCTGCGCGTACGCTTGAATTTATGGATACTAAAATAATAAAAAGCGTTAAAAATAATATTAACAGAGCCAGAAATTGCGATAATGCGAATATTTCAAAAACGGTTGAAGCCTCTATAAAACAGCGTGCTGCGATTGAATTTTTAGAAAAGGCAGACCGACTTTATAGCTTGCCTCCCGAGCTTTTAGAGGTCGCTTTGCTTCGCAAGGAAAATCCCAACGCAACATTAAAAGAGCTTTGTAAGGTTTCAAAAACACCTATTTCACTTTCGGGGATAAATCACAGACTTAAAAAAATAATAGAAATTTACGAAAAAGAAAATAATTAATTGAAAGGAGATGGCAATTATGGATTTTGCGCATTTGCATTTGCATACCGAATACAGCCTGCTTGACGGTTGCTGTGTTATAAAAAAGGTTATAGATAAAGCGGCAGAGCTTGGCCAAAAAAGTATTGCCATCACCGACCACGGCGTTATGTACGGGGTTATTGATTTTTATAAATATGCAAAGAGTAAGGGCATAAAGCCTATTATCGGGTGCGAGGTTTATGTGTCAACCCGCGGTAGAATGGACAAGCAAAAGGGACTTGACGGATATAGCCATTTGGTTCTTCTTTGTAAGGATAATGAAGGCTACCAAAATTTAATTAAAATGGTATCCTGCGGCTTTACCGAAGGCTTTTATTCCAAACCGCGTGTTGATAAAGAGCTTTTAGCAAAATACAGTAAAGGTCTTATAGCGCTTTCTGCCTGTCTTGCGGGTGAAATACCACGCTTACTTTTAAACGGCGATTATGAAAAGGCGAAAGAAACGGCGCTTTGGTACCGCGATACCTTTGGAGAAGATAATTATTACCTCGAACTTCAGGACCATGGTATCCGTGAGCAAAAGATAGTTAATCCGCAGATTATCCGTATTTCAGAGGAAACGGGAATATCGCTTGTTGCTACAAACGATGCGCACTATATAAGCGCGGATGATTATAAAATGCACAAGGTGCTTATGTGCATACAAACAGGCACCAAGATTACTGATGATAATATTTTAGAATTCAAAACTAACGAGTTTTACTTAAAATCGGGCGAACAGATGGCGGAAATTTTTAAAAACATGCCGTCTGCTTTGGAAAATACCGTAAAGATTGCTGAAAGATGCAATGTAGAGTTTGAATTCGGTAAAATTAAATTGCCGAGATTTGATATTGGCAATAGCGACCATTTTGAATATTTTAAGCAAAAATGCTTTGAGGGGCTTTACCGTATTTACGGTGAAAATCCGCAAGAAAAATATGTAGAACGCCTTAATTACGAGCTTTCTGTTATAAATCAAATGGGGTATGTTGACTACTTTTTGATAGTAGCTGACTTTGTTAATTACGCTAAACATAACGGAATTCCCGTAGGGCCTGGACGTGGCTCGGGTGCGGCTTCTTTAGCGGCATACTGTATTGGAATTACAGGTATTGACCCAATTAAATATGATTTGTACTTTGAACGCTTTTTAAATCCTGAACGCGTTTCTATGCCTGACTTTGATATTGACTTTTGCTATGTCAACCGCCAAAAAGTAATCGATTATGTAACTGAAAAGTATGGTACCGACCATGTTTCGCAAATTGTTACCTTCGGTACAATGGCGGCAAGAGCGGCTGTGCGTGATGTTGGCAGAGCGCTTGATATTCCGTACGCTAATTGCGATAAAATTGCTAAACTTATTCCGCAGGCTATGGGTATGACCATAAGCCGCGCGCTTGAAGGTAACCGCGAGCTTAAAGACCTTTACGAAAATGATAGCTCTGTAAAAGAACTAATTGATATGGCAATGAAGCTTGAGGGTATGCCAAGGCACGCCTCTACCCACGCGGCAGGCGTTGTTATATCGGACAAGCCGGTTGCAGAGTATGTTCCATTAGCGGTTAACGATGAGGCGGTAGTAACTCAGTTCCCAATGACCTCACTTGAAGAATTAGGTCTTTTGAAAATGGACTTTTTAGGTCTTCGAAATTTAACGGTTATTGACGATACGCAGAAGTATATAAGAAAACAAAACCCGAATTTTTATATTGAAAAAATACCGCTTGACGATAAAGAAACATATAATATGATGTCACGCGGTAAAACCTTAGGTGTATTTCAGTTCGAGTCGGACGGAATGAAAAATGTCCTTAGGCAGTTAGGACCCGAAAGTATAGAGGATTTAACCGCGGTGCTTTCTCTTTATCGTCCGGGGCCTATGGATTCTATACCTAAATATATAAGTAACCGTCACAACCCTAATGATATAAAATATGATACACCCCTTTTAAAGCCGATACTTGATGTAACCTACGGCTGTATTGTTTATCAAGAACAGGTAATGCAGGTGTTTAGAACGCTTGCGGGGTATTCTCTGGGCAGAGCGGATATTGTCCGTCGTGCAATGGCTAAGAAAAAACACGCGGTTATGCAAAAGGAAAGGGAATATTTCATTGACGGAGCGGTAGCAAGAGGCGTAACCAAGGAAACTGCCGAGAAAATATTTGAGGATATGTCAAGCTTTAGTTCGTATGCTTTTAATAAGGCACACGCGTGTGCTTATTCTTTTGTGGCGTATCGCACGGCGTATTTAAAATGTCATTACCCTGCCGAATATTTTGCGGCACTTATGACGGGTACTATGGATAGCGCATCAAAACTTTCGCTTTATACTGCTGAATGCAGAAAAATGGGAATTAAAATCTTACCGCCGTCGGTTAACCATAGCGGCAAAGATTTTACGCCCGATGCTAAAACTATACGATTTGGACTTTTGGCAGTTAAGAATTTGGGTATTTCGGTTATTGAAAGACTGATTGCAGAGCGTGAGCAAAATGGTCCGTATACCTCGTTTTACGATTTTTGTTTGCGTAATTATTCAAGAGAATTTAACCGCAAAGCGCTTGAAAGCTTGGTTAAGAGCGGCGCTATGGATTGTCTTTCTGATAACCGCCGCGAAATGCTTTATAATATAGAAGGAGTACTTTCTGCGGTAGAAAATGAGCGCCGTTTTTCAGGTCAGGGTCAGCTTGATTTGTTTGAAGAAATGGGAAGTCCAAATACCTTTGTTATGCAACCGGTTCCCGAAATGTCACAAGAAATGCGGTTACTCCTTGAAAAAGAAGCAACCGGACTTTACCTTTCGGGTCATCCGCTTGATAAATACGAGGCTTTTTTGAAAAATGCCAAGCTTGATTCGCTAACTTCGGTGATTGAGGGTAAATATACCGACGGTAAGCGAATAACTGTAGCAGGTATTGTTAGCGGCTTAAAGGTAAGACAGCTTAAAAATAACAACCTGCTTGCAACTGCGCAAATTGAGGGCATTTCCGCTTCGGTTAATATAACGGTTTTCGATAAGGCATATATGCTTTATAAAAACTATCTAACAGATACTAAGCCGATTATCTTGACGGGTAGAATATCTGAAAGGGAAGATAGGGATACCGAAATAATTTGCGAAAAGATTGAAGCTATTCCCGAAAACTTAAGCGCAACTTTTAGTAAAGAAGAAAATAAAGTTCTTTGGTTGCGTTTAGAAAGTACCGAGTCGCCCGAATTTGAAGAGGTTAAAACGGTATTGGCACAAAATAAGGGAGATATTCCGGTTAATATTTTCTGTACTAAAACAAATAAGAGATTATCTGCGCCAAAAAGCTTGTATGTTACTGAAAATGAAAATTTAGTAGCACGGCTTGAAGCGATTTTAGGTAAAGAAAATATTAAATTTACAAATTAAAAATTTTTGTTGAAAAATGTAAAGATATAGTTTATACTGTATTTTGAAAAATTTTTGGAGTTGATTAAAATGAAAACTATAGGTGTACTTACCAGCGGCGGTGACGCGCCCGGTATGAATGCGGCTGTTCGTGCAGTTGTAAGAACAGCAGTTTCACTTGGTATAAATGTAAAGGGTATTCGCAGAGGCTATAACGGTCTTATGGAAGGCGATATTATTGATTTAGATGCTCGCGCAGTTTCTGATATTATTCAGTTGGGCGGTACAATGCTTTATAGCGCAAGAAGCCCGAAATTTAAAACTGAAGAGGGTATTAAAGAAGCTGTAGAGATGTGCAAAAAGCACGGTATTGAAGGTATTGTTGTTATCGGCGGTGACGGTTCCTTTAGAGGCGCGCGTGATTTATCTTTAGCCGGTATTCCTTGTGTTGGTATTCCCGCTACTATTGATAATGATATTTCTTCTACCGAATATACAATCGGTTTTGATACCGCAATGAACACCGTTCTTGATATGGTTGACAGACTTCGTGACACTTGCGACTCTCACGAGCGTTGTAGCGTAGTTGAGGTTATGGGTAGAAAAGCAGGTCATATAGCGCTTAGAACAGGTATTGCCGTTGGTGCAATTACAGTTGTTTTACCCGAACTCGGACTTGATTTGGATGCTGTTATTAAAAAAATTACCGATACTCAGAAAATGGGTAAAAAGCACTTTATCGTAATTGTTGCAGAGGGTATTGGCGGTGTTTCTGAAATGGCTAAGGCTATTGAAGATGCAACAGGTATTGAAACCCGCGCTACAATTTTAGGTCACGTTCAACGTGGCGGTAGACCCACCTTGCGTGATAGACTTATTGCCACACAAATGGGCTATGAAGCAGTTCAGCTTCTTAATGAAGGTATTGGTAACCGCGTTGTTGCATACAAGCTCGGTAAGGTTGTAAATTACGATATTTACGAGGCTCTTAATATGACTAAGGGCATTGACGAGCATTTGTGCGAAATCGCAATAACAACAGCTATTTAAAACTTTAAAGAGTCGATGTAAATCGGCTCTTTATTGATAGTAAGGAGAAAATTGTTTTGGAAAAGATTTTAGTCGGTATGAGTGGCGGTGTGGATTCATCGGTTTGCGCTCTTGCGTTAGCAGATAAGGGGTATACCGTTTCGGGCGTTACCTTAAGTCTTCTCGGCAAAAACCAAAGCGATACTAATAATGTGAATGATGCTAAATCGGTTTGCGACCGATTGGGAATAGAGCATTATGCACTTGATTTATCCGTAGACTTCAAACACTTTGTAATAAACAATTTTATAGACGAATATTTAAAGGGCAATACACCTAATCCTTGTATTGTTTGTAATAAGCATGTTAAATTTGGAAAAATGCTTGAAGCAGCAAAGGAAATGGGCTTTTCAAAAATTGCAACAGGTCATTATGCAAGAATTAAAGAGCAAGACGGTAGATATTTGCTTTATAAAGCGGCAGATAATTCTAAAGACCAAAGCTATGTGCTTTATTGCCTCTCGCAAGAGCAACTTTCCCGCGTAGAATTTCCGTTAGGCGAATTTTCAAAGAGTGAGGTTCGCGAAATGGCACTAAAAAACGGATTTGTTAATGCCAATAAAAAGGATAGTCAGGATATTTGTTTTGTGCCTGACGGTGACTATGCTTCCTTTATTGAAAAAACGGCGAATTTTGTTTCGTCTACAGGGGATTATATAAACCAAAAAGGTGAAAAAATCGGCGAGCATAAGGGTATAATTCACTATACAATAGGGCAAAGAAAGGGCCTTGGCGTAGCATTTGGACATCCTGTTTTTGTAATAGATAAAAACGCTCAAACCAATCAGGTTATTTTGGGTGAACAGGAAGATTTATTTTACAAATCGGTACTTGTTAAGGATGTAAACTTTATACCGTTTGATGAACTGAAAAACGAAATGTCGGTTTTGGCAAAATTGCGTTACAGCCAAAGAGAACAGCCTGCAGTTTTGAAACCGCTTGAAAACGGTCAGGTTATTTTAGAATTTTCAGAACCTCAGCGTGCGCCAAGCTCGGGACAGGCGGCTGTTTTCTACCAAGGCGATATGGTAGTAGGCGGCGGAACAATAGTTAAGGGAATAGAATAAAATTTTAAGGCATATCCTTTTATATACAGTATAAAAGGGTGTGCTTTTTTTGAAGAAATTTTTGTGTTTTTTAGTGGCTTTTTCACTGATTTTAGGGATTAATGTATCGGCGGCAGAGGGTGTAACTGTTTCGAGTGAATGCGATATTTCGGATATTGATGTGCCGATTGATGCTACGGTTGAAAATTCCGTAATCGGCCAAAAGTTAGATATTAAGGCAAAGTCCTCTATTTTAATGGAAGTGGCTACGGGTAAAATTCTTTATGAGGATAATGCGGACGAAAAATTAGCGCCTGCATCTATTACAAAGATAATGCCGTTATTACTTGTAATGGAAGCATTGGAACGAAACGATATTTCATTGGAAACGGTTGTTTATGCAAGTGAACACGCGTGTAGTATGGGTGGCTCACAAATTTGGCTTGAACCGGGCGAGGGAATGACGGTTGATGAACTTTTAAAGGCAACAGTTATAGCCTCTGCAAATGATGCCTGTGTGGCACTCAGTGAAGCAATAGCAGGCAGTGAGGAAGGCTTTGTGGCTTTAATGAACAAAAGGGCGAAAGAACTTGGTATGAACAATACGAATTTTGTGAATGCTACGGGGCTTGATGCCGATAACCATTACACCTCTGCTCACGATGTTGCTATAATGTCGGCTGAATTAATTAAACATTCACTTATTAAAAATTATTCTACTGTTTGGATGGATAGCCTGCGCGACGGTAAAAGTGAGCTTGTGAACACAAACAAATTAGTCCGTTTTTACGAGGGCACAACAGGACTTAAAACAGGTACTACAAGTATTGCGAAATACTGCCTTTCGGCTTCAGCTTCACGCAACGGTATGGAATTAGTTGCGGTAGTACTTGCGGGGGAAACAAGTAATGATAGATTTAATGGTGCTAAAAAAATGTTAGATTACGGATTTGCTAATTATAATTATGAAAAATTAAATGCCGAATTAGAGGATGGTCTTTGCGCAAAAGTGGAAGATGGCGTAAAGGACCAAGTGCGTGTGACTGCTAAGGATAATGTTAATCTTTTAGTGCCAAAAACTGAAAAAGGTGACATAACACGAAAAACCGAGTGGAATGAAAAAATTGTAGCGCCGATTAAAAAGGGCGATGTCCTTGGATATGTTAATATTTACATGGGTGAATCACAGGTAGGCAAAATTGAAATACTTGCAAATGAGGATGTAGAAAAGCTTAATTTATGGGTGACTTTGAAATGGATTTTGAACGGTTTATTAACTTTGTAAATTTTTTTACAAATATATGTAATTTTCCTTGAAAAAATCCAAGATATATAGTAAAATATAATAAAATAATAATATTAAGGTGAAATAACAAATGGCAATTAAGTTTAACTCTTCTTTCGCGGCAGATTTTCTACGCGAGAACGACCTTTTAGGTCTTGAAAAACAAGTGAATGTAGCTCACGAAATGATTAACGCTAAAAACGGTCTTGGAAACGACTTTTTGGGTTGGGTTACACTTCCTACTGATTATGACAAGGAAGAATTTGCTCGTATAAAGCTTGCGGCAGAAAAAATTAAGAACGATACTGATGTTTTAATTGTTATTGGTATCGGCGGTTCTTATTTAGGCGCACGCGCTGCAATTGAATTTTTAAAGGGACCGTATTACAATAATTTGGCAAACGGTGTTCCTGAAATCTATTTTGCAGGTAACAATATAAGCGGTTCTTATCTTGCGGATTTACTTAAAATTTGCGAGGGTAAGCGAGTATCTGTTAATATAATTTCTAAATCGGGTACAACAACCGAACCTGCAATTGCATTTAGAGTATTCCGTAAATTGTTAGAAGAAAAATACGGCGAAGCAGAGGCTGCAAAGCGCATTTACTGCACAACCGATAAAGCAAGAGGAACATTAAAGCAATTAGCAGACGAAAAGGGCTATGAATGCTTTGTAGTTCCGGATGATGTAGGCGGAAGATTTTCTGTTTTAACCGCAGTTGGTCTTTTACCAATCGCTGCTGCAGGTGCTGATATTGACGCATTGATGGCAGGCGCTGCTGCTGCTCAAAAAGAGTATAACGAACCGGATATGTACAAGAACGACTGTTATACCTATGCTGCATTAAGAAATGCATTCTATAATAAGGGTAAGTCGGTTGAGCTTCTTGTAAGCTACGAACCAAGATTTACTATGATGTCAGAATGGTTTAAGCAGCTTTATGGCGAAAGTGAAGGTAAGGATAATAAGGGTCTTTTCCCTGCAGCTGTTACCTTCTCAACCGATTTGCACTCTATGGGACAATATGTTCAAGACGGTGCTCGTTTAATGTTTGAAACTGTTGTTACCTTCCAAAATATTGATAGCGATGTTGTAATCGAAAAGGAAGAGGATGACGGTGACGGTCTTAACTTCCTTGCAGGTAAAACAATGTCATTTGTAAATCAAAAGGCATTCGAGGGTACAGTTTTAGCACATACCGACGGCGGCGTTCCTAACCTTGAAATTAAGGTAGATAAAGCTGACGAAGAAAACTTGGGTAGACTTATTTATTTCTTTGAAAAGGCTTGTGCTATTTCGGGGTATATTTTGGGTGTTAACCCCTTTGACCAACCTGGTGTTGAAAGTTATAAGAAAAATATGTTTGCACTTCTCGGTAAGCCCGGTTACGAAGCGCAAAAGGCAGAACTTGAAAAACGCTTAGGCAAATAATTCAGAAATAACTGCCAAACGGCAGTAAAATAAAAGGAGTTGGTACAAATGATTAAAATCATTATCGGAAAAAAGGGCTCGGGCAAGACTAAATTGTTGGTAGACATGGTAAACAAAGCTGCTGAAGCAAGTCTTGGCAACGTAGTTTGTATTGAAAAGGGAGATACATTAACCTATTCCGTTACTCATAAAGCGCGTCTTATTGATGCTGATGCATTTGGCATTTCAGGTTACGGCGAATATTACGGTATGGTAGCAGGAATTAAGTCCGGCAACCATGACGTTACACACATTTTTGGTGACGCTACTTTAAGAATAGGTACCCGTAATTACGATGAACTCGTATGTTTCTTCGAAAGAATTGCAAAAATTGAAGATGTTGAATTTATCTTTACAGTTTCTGCTGATAAGGAAGAATTACCTAAGAAATTGTTTGATATTGCTGAGGTTTGCAATTAATTATTACTTACGGGCGGAGCTACCGCCCGTATTTTTTGCGTTAAATTTAAAAAAATCTTGACAAAGCCATTTTAAATATATATAATAAACTTTGTTACGGTAGAGGTGGAAGTATGATTATTGATTTAAAACGTATATTTGTCAATGAAAATTCTACTTTGCCGATAGAGTATTCGTTGGATTTAAGCGATGTTGAACATTCGGGCAGTTTTCCGCTCAAAAAGCCTGTTTTGTTTAACGGAACCGTTTCCAACAAAGCAGGTCTTGTAAGGTTTGAGGCTACTGTGAATTATATTTACGAAGCCCCGTGTGACCGTTGCGGTGTTGATACTGCAAAGCCTGTTACCGTCCTTGTAGATAAATCATTGGCAACCGCTATTGAAGGGGAAGACAGTGATACTATCCTTTTGGTACCCGATATGAAGCTTGATATTGATGAATTCCTTTATACAGAGGTTGTAATCAGTTTACCAATGAAGCATTTATGCTCAGAGGATTGCAAGGGTATCTGCTCAAAGTGCGGTAAAAATTTAAACCAAGGCGAATGTGGCTGTCCGACCAAGGAAATTGACCCTCGGCTTCAGGCACTTGCCGACTTACTGAAATAATTAATAATTTTTTTATCAATTTAAGGAGGTGCTGAAAATGGCAGTACCAAAGAGAAAACATTCAAAAGCAAGAAGAGACAAGAGAAGAAATAATGTTTGGAAGTTAAGCGCTCCTACTTTAGTAAAGTGCTCTAACTGCGGCGAATACAAGCGCCCACACAGACTTTGCGCTGCTTGCGGTCAGTATGACGGCCGTGAAGTTGTAAAAGTTGCTGAATAATTTGTTAACAAATTGTCGACTTTAGTCAGAGGGGGAGAATATCCACCTCTGATTTTTTTAGGTAGAAGGGAGTTTTGGTATGTCTGTTATTATAAAATCTGTGGATATTGGCAGCCCTGCGCACAAAGCAGGTATAAAAGACGGTTATACACTTATTTCAATTAATAAGAATGAAATAATGGATGTACTTGACTACCGTTTTTATCAAAATAACGCTAAATTAGTTGTAGAGTATATTAACGATAAGGGAAAAATTAAAAAATCCCGTATAAAAAAGGAAGAATTTTCCGAACTTGGTCTTAATTTTGAAACATATCTTATGGACAAGCAACATTCTTGCCTTAATAAATGTGTTTTTTGCTTTATAGACCAACTGCCCAAAGGGATGAGGGATAGTTTATATTTTAAGGATGATGATTCCCGTCTTTCCTTCCTTTTTGGAAACTATATTACTTTAACAAATATTACAGAGCACGAAATTGACCGCATTATAAAAATGCATATAAGTCCTATTAATATATCGGTGCATACAACTAACCCCGAGCTTCGCGTAAAAATGATGAAGAATAAAAATGCGGGGAATGTACTTTCAGTTATCAAACGGTTTAACGACGCGGGCATTAAAATCAACTGTCAGTTAGTGTTGTGTCCGGGGTATAATGACGGAAAAGAACTTGAAAGAAGCTTGGAGGATTTAACAAACCTTGAAAATGCCGAATGTATTGCAGCGGTGCCCGTCGGTCTTACAAAATATCGCGACGGTTTAGCCGAGCTTACACCCTTTAACAAACAAACCGCAGGCGAAACAATAGATATTATTGACCGCTTTGGCGAAAAATGTATTGAAAAATACGGCTCAAGAAGAGTTTATGCTTCAGATGAGTTTTATTTGCTCTCTAAAAGACAAATGCCTACTGCCGAATACTATGGTGAATTTTTACAGCTTGAAAACGGTGTTGGACTTTGGTCGCTTCTTTTAAATGAAGCAATTGACGCTATTGAATACGAAGATTATAACTTAGAAACCAAGCGCAAAATTTCCTTAGTTACAGGTACTGCAGCATTTCCGTTAATTACAGAAATTGTTGACAAATGTATGAAAAAATGGGATAATTTAGAGTGTAAGGTTTTTGAAATAAAAAACAACTTTTTTGGTAAAAAAATTACTGTGGCAGGCTTAGTTACTGCTACGGATATTAAGGAACAAATAAAAGAAAAAGATTTAGGTCAGGAACTGTTAATTCCGTCTGTAATGCTAAGGAATGAAGGCGATATGTTTCTTGACAGTATAACAGTGGACGAGCTGTCAAAGGATTTACAGGTTGAAATAACTTCTGTTCAGGTTGACGGTTTTTCACTTATTGATGCTATTTTAGGAAAGGAGCTTTGATATGGCAAAACCTATTGTTGCCGTTGTGGGCAGACCTAATGTTGGTAAATCTACACTTTTTAATAAAATAATAGGTAAGCGTCTTTCAATTGTGGATGATACTCCCGGCGTTACTCGTGACAGAATTTATGGCGACGGCGAGTGGCTCGGCAGAAAAATGATGTTTGTTGATACAGGCGGTATTGAGCCTAAGACAGACGATATCATTTTAAGCAGCATGAGAGCACAGGCTCAGCTTGCTATTGATACGGCTTCGGTAATAATTTTTGTTACCGATTTAAAAAGCGGCGTAACCGCGGCTGATATGGATGTTGCATCTATGCTTCAAAAAAGCGGTAAGCCTGTTGTTTTATGTGTTAACAAGTGTGATAATATAGGCGAAACACCAATGGAATTTTATGAGTTTTATAACTTGGGTATTGGTGAGCCTATTGCGGTTTCTTCGGTACATGGTCACGGCACAGGCGATTTGCTTGACCAAGTAATTTCGCATATAGCGCCCGAAGAATTTGAAGCGGAAGACGAAGAAATTATAAATGTAGCGATAATAGGCAAGCCGAATGCAGGTAAATCCTCGCTTGTAAACCAAATTGCAGGGGAGCAGCGCTCTATTGTTTCTAATATTGCAGGTACTACCCGTGACGCTATTGATACAAGAATAGATAAAAACGGAGTTAAATATAATTTTATTGATACCGCAGGTCTTCGACGTAAAAGCAAGGTTGAAGATAAAATTGAAAAATACAGTGTGCTTCGCGCTAAAATGGCTATTGAACGCGCTGATGTTTGCGTTATTATGATTGACGGACAGGATGGCTTTACCGAGCAGGACTCTAAGGTAGCAGGACTTGCTTTGGAAGAGGGTAAGGCTTGTATTATTGCGGTTAATAAATGGGACGCTGTTGAAAAAGACGGCAAAACTATGGATAATTTCCGCAAAAAACTTATGAACGATTTTTCGTTTATGCCTTATGCGCCAATTATTTTCATTTCTGCTAAAACAGGTCAAAGGGTTGACCGCCTTTTCGAACTTATAAAATATGTAAACGAGCAGAACACAATGCGTATTTCCACAGGTAAGCTTAATGATATTTTGGCGGATGCTACTGCCCGTGTGCAACCTCCGTCGGATAAAGGTAAGCGCCTTAAGATTTACTATATGACTCAGGCATCTACAAAACCGCCTACATTTGTTTGTTTCTGTAACAATGCAGAGCTTTTCCATTTCTCTTATCAAAGATATTTGGAAAATCAAATAAGAGGTATTTTTGGTCTTGAGGGTACACCTGTAAGGTTTGTTATACGCGAAAGGGGCGAAAAGTAATGGCTGTAACCGCTATTGTAACAGTAATTGCCGCATATTTAATAGGTAGTATTAATTTTGCGGTAATTTTCGCAAAGGCTTTTCTTAAAAAGGATGTAAGAGAGCTTGGCAGCGGCAACGCGGGTGCTACAAATGTTTTGCGTAGCGCAGGCTTGGTACCGGGTATATTAACTTTTGTGTTCGATGCTCTTAAGGGCTTCGCCGCAAGCTATATGGGTAAAATAGTTTTTGATTATATTTTTACTAATTCTGCAAGTGATTGGGCGATGCCTATTTTTGGCGCATATCTTTGCGGTACGGCTTGTATGTTAGGTCATATTTTTCCGTTTTTCTTTGATTTTAAAGGCGGTAAGGGTGTAGCTACAAGCGTTGGTATTTTTGCGGTATGCTGTCCGATAGCCATTATAAGCGGTCTTATAGTCTTTACTTTAGTGACAATATTCTCAAAATATGTTTCCTTAGGCTCTGTAATTGCAACCTTGGTTGTTGTGATTCTATCTATAATTTTTTATGATAGAACAGCCGTATTATTACCCCAGTTGTTCTTAGCTTTAGCTATGGGCGTAATAGTAATTGTAAAGCATAAAGAAAATATAAAACGCTTAATTGCCGGAAATGAATCCAAAATAAAAATCGGGAGGAATTAACTTTGGCTAAAATAACCGTTTTAGGCTCAGGCGGTTGGGGTATGGCTTTAGCAATTTCAGCCTTTAATAATCGAAACGAAGTGACACTTTGGTCGCCTTTCGAGCAAGAGGTTAATTTGCTTAAAGAAAAACGCACCAACGAAAAACTGCTTCGCGGTATTTTCTTACCGGAAGGAATTGAAATAACAACAGATATGGCTTGTGTTGAGGGAAGCACCCTAACAATTATTGCTACACCGTCAACTGTAATTCGTGATGTTGCAAACAAGCTTTCAAACTATAAAAATTTTGGTATAGTTGTAAATGTTTCAAAGGGTATTGAAAGGGAAAGCCTTAAATTTTTGTCTGATGTTATAACTGACGAAATTCCCGATGCAACTGTTGTAGCGCTTTCGGGTCCGTCTCACGCTGAAGAGGTTGCGAGAAATATACCAACATCTATTGTGGCTGCTTCTGATTCCCGCGCTGCTTCACAGGTAGTGCAGGATATTATGACAAGCGACACCTTGCGTATTTATACTTCGGGTGACCTTAAGGGCGCAGAGCTTGGCGGAGCTATGAAAAATATAATAGCAATTGCCGCAGGTTTTTGCGACGGCTTAGGTCTTGGCGATAATACAAAGGCAGCGCTTATAACAAGAGGTCTTGCTGAAATGACAAGACTTGGCGTTTGTATGGGTGCTAAGGAATATACCTTTGCGGGTCTTACAGGAATAGGCGACTTGGTAGTTACCTGTACCTCGCGCCATAGCCGTAATAACCGTTTTGGTTATAAGGTTGGAAGTGGTGTGGCTATTGATAAGGCATTAGAAGAGGTTGGAACGGTAGAAGGCTACTATGCAACCGAAATGATTTATAATTTAAGCCGTAAATATAATGTAGAGCTTCCTATTATTAATGAGTGCTACGAGGTTCTTTATAAAGGTAAGGATGTTTTGACTTCAGTGCCTGATTTAATGCGCAGACCTATAAGAAGTGAAAGATAATTTATAATATTAAAAAAAATACTTGATTTTTGTAAATGTATGTGGTATTATATATGTTGCTATGCGGTCGGTAGAATATAGCCGACGAATGAAAAGGAGGTGCAGACCATGGCTAAATGTGATATCTGCAATAAAGAAATTGCTTTCGGTATTAAGGTTTCTCACTCACACAGACGTTCAAACAGAACTTGCAAGCCCAACGTTAAGAAGGTAAAGGCAATCGTTAACGGTTCTCCCCGTCGTATCAATGTTTGCACCCGTTGCTTACGTTCAGGTAAGGTTACCAGAGCTATCTAATATTTCTTACAAACAAACCCTGAGCAATGCTCAGGGGTTTTTTGTATACAAAAGGTGATTAAATGTATAAAGCAGTTATTTTTGATTTGGACGGTACGCTTGTAAATTCGCTTGAGGACTTGGCGATTAGTACCAATTACGCTTTAAATTTTTACGGCTTCCCAACCCACAAAACCGAAAAATATAAATATTTCGTTGGCGACGGAATGATGAAGCTTATTGAAAGGGTTTTGCCCGAAGAAAACCGTGACGAAATAACAATTAAAAAGGTGTTTGAATGCTTTTTTAGTTATTACGGCGAGCATTATCTTGATAAAACTGCCGCTTACGAGGGAATACATAATGTGCTAAAGCAGTTGAAGCAAGACGGAATAAAAATAGCGGTTGTTTCTAATAAGGCTGATAAGATGGCAAAAATCGTTGTTGATAAAATTTTTGGCGATGTATTTGACTTTGTTGTTGGTAAGCGCGAAGGTTATCCTACAAAGCCCGACCCAAAGCTTACACTTGAAGTAATTGATATTTTAGGTGTAACACCAAAGGAATGTGCCTTTGTAGGCGACTCGGGAATGGATATGGCGGCGGCTAAAAACAGCGGTTGCCTTGCAGTTGGTGTTTTATGGGGCTTTAGAGAAGCCGAGGAATTAAAACAAAACGGCTCGGATTACTTATTAGATAATACAAGCGGAATAATTGAGATTATAAGGGAATTAAATAATGGATGCGGTAACTAAAAAATATTTACCAACAAAACTTGCGGGTTATGTAGGCTTTTTTGTACAGGCAATTGTAAATAACTTTTTGCCTATACTTTTTATAGTTTTTCAGGATGTTTATAATCTTAGCTATGAAAAGCTTGGAAGATTAATGGTATTTAATTTTGCAACACAAATGTTTGTTGACTTAATAACCCCTAAAATTGTTGCAAAAATAGGGTATAGAAAAACTGCCGCATTGTCGCAAGCGACTGCGGCTTTGGGACTTGCTACTCTCGGTATATTGCCTAATTTTATGGATAATACATATTTGGCAATAATTATTTCAATAATTATTTATGCTACGGGCAGCGGACTTACTGAGGTTATTTTAAGTCCTCTTATAGAAATGTTGCCAACAAGAAATAAATCGGGCAATATGGCGATTTTACATTCGTTTTACTGTTGGGGACAGGCGGTTACTGTTGTAGTTACAATGGCGCTTGTTTTTGCTTTTGGTTTTGTGAAATGGTCGTATATACCGTTTATATGGGCAATAATTCCGTTTTTGAATACCTTTAGCTTTTTAAAGGTTCCAATTGTTGAGCCCGACCCCGATAAAAAAATGTCTACATTTTTAGAGCTTATAAAAATGCCTAAGTTTATAATTTATATGGTTATGATGTTTTGCGCGGGCGCAAGCGAAATTGCAATGGCGGAATGGGCTTCAATTTTCGCGCAAAATGCTTTAGGTGTTTCAAAGGCAATAGGTGATATTACGGGGCCGTGCGCGTTTGCTTTGTTTATGGGAACGGGCAGAGTGGTTTACGCAAAGCTTTCTAAAAAGGTTTCTTTTACAAAAATGCTTGTAATACTTAATATTTTCTGTTTTGTTTGTTATATGGTTGTTGCGGTTTGTAAAATACCTATTATAGCGCTTATTTTTTGCGCGGTGTGCGGTTTTACAGTAAGTATTTCTTGGCCGGGTATTTATTCCGCGGGCGCTCGAACCTTTACAACAGGCGGAGCGGTTATGTTTAGCGTCTTTGCAATGTGTGGCGATACGGGTTGTGCTTTAGGCCCTTGGCTTATAGGCGTCTTGGCGGATAAATTTAGCCTTAATTTCGGTTTTGCTGTTGCATCTGTTTTTCCGCTTTTAATGGTTGTTTGTGCGCTTTACATATTAAAACTTCGCTCTTGCAAAAGCGATAAATAAATGATAGTATATATTTAGAGGTGAATAAAGTGAAAAGAGAAGACTTTTTAAGTTGGGACGAATACTTTATGGGCATTGCGGTGCTTTCCGCTATGCGTAGTAAGGACCCATCTACTCAGGTAGGCGCTTGTATTGTTAATGATGATAAAAGAATAATGTCTATGGGATATAACGGTATGCCAAGATGTTGTAGTGACGATGAATACCCTTGGGACCGCGATAATGACCCGCTTAATTCTAAATATTTATATGTTTGTCACGCCGAGTTTAACGCTATTTTAAACTGCGAAAGAAATGTTAAAGGCTGCACAGTTTATACCACACTTTTTCCCTGTAATGAATGTGCTAAAGCAATTATTCAGTCGGGAATAAAAGAGGTTGTTTATATGGCAGATAAATATGCCGATTCTGACAGTGTAATTGCCGCAAAGCGTATGTTTGACACTGCAGGTGTTAAATACAGAGCTTATAGTATGACAAATAAAGAAGTAACTATAGATTTATAAAACATAATAAAACACGCTCCACTTATTCAGTGGAGCGTTTTCTATTTTGTAATTTATTTTGCAGCGTCAATTATCTTTTGTGCTATTTGTGCGGGCACTTCTTCGTAACGCGCAATTTGGAGTGTAAAGGTTGCGGTACCTTGGGTTATTGAACGCATTGCAGTCGAGAAGTCAGACATTTCGGCAATCGGAACCTCGCCCAAAATTTCTTGTAATTTATTTTCTGCAGGGTTCATACCAATAATTCTGCCGCGACGTTTGTTAATGTCGCCAATAACATCGCCGAGCATTTCATCGGGAACTAAAACCTTTAATGTGCCAATAGGCTCGAGCAATACGGGTGAGGCTTGCGGAATACCTTCTTTATAAGCAATACCTGCTGCCATTTTGAAGGACATTTCAGAAGAGTCAACCGGGTGGTAAGAGCCGTCATAAAGTGTAGCCTTGACGCCAACCATTGGATAGCCTGCAAGTACACCCTTTTCACTTGCGTCGCGAAGGCCTTTTTCAACTGCGGGGAAGAAGTTCTTTGGTACTGCACCGCCGAATACCTCTTCACAGAATACAAGTGTTTCTTCTTCACAAGGCTCAAACTTAATCCAAACGTCACCAAACTGACCGTGACCGCCTGATTGTTTCTTGTGTCTGCCTTGTACCTTGACAGATTTACGGATGGTTTCGCGGTAAGCAATTTTGGGCTTTTTAAGCTCTACTTCCGCACCGAATTTTGATTTAAGTCTTGAAACTATTACATCAATATGCTGTTCACCTAAAGCACAAAGAATAAGCTCGTGGGTTTCTTTGTCGTTATAAACCTTAATGGTTGGGTCTTCTTCTGTCATACGGTTGAATGCAGATGTGATTTTTTCTTCGTCACCCTTGGCCTTTGGATAAACTGCAACCTGTAATGTTGGAGCAGGGAAGTCAGCCTTTGCAACGGCAAGATCGCCCTTAAGTGATAAGGTATCACCTGTTAAAACACCGCCAAGCTTTGCAACTGCGCCAATATCGCCGGCTGAAATAGTATCGGCATCCTCTTGCTTTGCAGCCTTAACCCATAATAGTTTAGAAAGTCTTTCTTCTTCGCCTGTGCGGTTGTTTTTAAGGCGCATATCGCCCTTAACAGTACCCGAAATTACCTTAAAGTAAGAAAGCTTACCAACAAATGGGTCGGCAATTGTTTTAAATACGCATAGCGCAGGGTCGCTGTTTTTATCAAATGCGGCTTCGGTGCCCTCTGCAGTTTTGTATTTGCAGTCGCTTACACTTGGTAAAATTTGCAATAAGTTATCAACCATAATCGGTACAGCGTCGCCCGACTGCTGAACACCACTGTAAACGGGGCAAATGTCACCGTTTTTAACACCTATTGAAAGGCCTGTAATCATTTCTTCGATTGTGAATTCTTCGCCTGCAAAGTATTTTTCCATAAGCACTTCATCGGTGGTTGCAATTGCTTCTAAGAGCATACTTCTCATATTGTCGATTTCTTCGCTTACAGGTAGGCGCATTTCCTTGATTTCAAGACCGTCGCAAGCATAGGCCTTATTTTCAATTAAGTTTATGTAGCATTTCACTTCTTCATTCTCTATATAAGGAACAATTACAGGGCATATAACTGCGCCGTACTGACCTGCAAGAGCAGATAAAACGCGGTAGAAATGAGCGTGTGTAGAATTTAATTTACCAATAAATATTGCAACGCTTTTACCTAAAGCACGTGCTTTTTCAAAGCATTGCTTTGCGCCTACGGTAAGACCTGACTTACCCGAAATGGTAACAATTGCGCTATCTGCTGCAATTAAAGCCTCACTAACACCGCCTGCAAAGTCAAAAAGACCGGGAGCGTCAATAATATTAAGCTTATTATCGCCTATTTCAAGAGCGTATACAGAGGTCGAAAGTGAGGTTTTGCGTTTCTTTTCTTCTGCATCAAAATCCATTACAGTTGTACTGTCACTAATCTTACCTATTCTTTCGGTTGCTTTTCCGTAGAAAAGAATAGCGTCAGCTAAGGTGGTTTTACCGGAACCGCCGTGACCTAAAAGGGCGACATTACGGATGTTGTTTTCGGAATATTGTTTCATTTTGATGCACTCCTAACTGTGAATTAACTTATGTATATAAGTATAGCATACGCCTTTAGTAAAATCAACCAATTTTTTCTTAAAGTGTTAAATAAAATTATGTAAATGTCATAAAATTGGGCATTTTGTAGTAAATGGTAGAAAAAGATTTATGCAAATAGAAATAAATGTAAAACAAAAATTACAAAATGTAATGATTTTTATTGTATATATGCTGAAATTATTACATGTTTGCAATTATTTGTAACTGAATTGTTTTTGGTAATTTATAAGGCGTTTGTATATAATTATATTATCGAATTAAAGGAGGCGGTAATATGCGTAAAAATGTTATAGCAGCACTAGCATTGTTGCTTTGCGTATGCTTGCTTTCTTTTGTTAAGGTTTCGGATAAAAATGCCCAAATTGTAGAAGCTGCAACCCAAAATCAAGAGGTTATAACCGTTGCAGATAATACAAAGATGCTTGAAAGCCGTTTCCTTAATATGCTTAATCATAGCTTTGTTTATGATAACGATTTTTACGATAAGGAAACACTTGTAAACAATTCAGTTTTAGCTTTACTTGATTTAGCAGATAACGGTTTTGTTTCGGAAACTTATGTAAGCGATTATATTTTTAATATGTACGGAATTAATGTTTCCGATTTTAGCGATATTAATGTTGATTTCGAGCAAAAGCAAGGTTATGTATATATCGTTCCGCGCGGATATAGCGTATGTGAGCACAAAATTGTTTCTGTTACTGATAATAGTGACGGCAGCTATACCGTTGTAACTAATGTTGAAATTTCTTTAGATGACGGAACAGTTATTACCGATACTGCAACCACAGTATTTTTACAGAATGCTGAATCTCAATTTGGTTACAACATCGTTTATAGCGAAATCGGCGCAGAGCTTGAAAGTGTTTTAAGCTGTTAAAAAAATTACCAATCCCCGACGAAAGTCGGGGATTTTTTATGTGTGATTGCAAAATAGAACTATTTATGGTAAAATAAATTCAAGAATTTTAAAAAGGAATTTTTAGTATGACGACCGATGTAATTATTATAGGTGGCGGAGCGGCAGGTCTTTGCGCTGCGGTTTATTTAAAACGAAAATCGCCTAAAGCTACCGTAAGGGTTTTGGAAAGACTTCCGCGTGTTTGCAAAAAATTAAGTGTTACGGGAAATGGAAGATGTAATATTTCTAATAAGGAAATTACACTTTCGCGCTTTCATGGCGAAAATGTATCATTTTGCGAATATGCTTTAGAAAAATATAACTTGCAAATATGTGAGGACTTTTTCGGTAGTATTGGTGTACCGTTTGTGTTTGAAGAAGATAAGGCTTTTCCGGCTTCGTTACAAGCGGGCGCAGTTGTGGACTGTCTTCGTTTTGCGGCAGAGGATTTGGGCGTTATAATTCATACCGATACTAAGGTTACAAATATTCAAGTACTTAAAAGCGGCTATAAGGTTTGGTCTGAAAAACTAAGCTTTGACGCTAAAAATGTAATAATTGCAACGGGTCTTTATTCGGGCGGCGAAAAATACGGGTGCGATGGGTTTATGCTTGAATTATTAAAAAAAGCAGGCTTCAAAACCGTTAAAACCACGCCCGCTATTGTACAGCTTAAAACCCAAAATGATATTACAAAGCAGTTAAAAGGTATTAAGGTGGATGCGCTGTCTTCCCTTAAAGCAGACGGAAAACTCATAAGAAAAGAATTCGGCGAAGTGCTGTTTTGCGATTACGGTCTTTCGGGACCGCCTATAATGCAAATTTCGCGTGAAGTTTCAAGAAATAATTCACCTAAAACCGTGAGTCTTGATATTTTGCCTGATACCGATTTTAATGATTTGTTAGAGCAAATTCATAATAGAGTAAAAATAATGCCCCATAGACCGCTTGAGGAATTTTTCACAGGTCTTTTAAATAAAAGACTTGGTCAGGTTATTTTAAAGTCGGCAGGTTGCAAACTTTCGGAAAAGGCAGAAACACTTAACCCCAATACAATCAAAAAAATTGCGAGTACAATTAAAAATATGGAATTTGCGGTTACGGGTACAATGGGCTTTGCAAATTCGCAGGTTACTGCGGGCGGACTTAATACCAACCAATTTGAAAATAAAACAATGCAGTCTAAGGAATATAAAAAGCTTTATGCAATAGGCGAAATATTGGATATTGACGGCGACTGCGGCGGCTTCAATCTGCAATGGGCTTGGAGTAGTGCTATGGCGGCAGTAGATTCAATTATCGGGGAAAATAAATGATATTACTTAACAATTTAAAATTACCGCTTGATACTGATTTTAGTGATTTAAAAAGCGTTATTGAAAATATGCTTAAAATCAAAGCAAACGCAGTTACGCTTTATAAAAAATCGGTAGATGCAAGACGGAAAAATGATGTGCATTTTTGTTGCTCGGTTTTAATTGATACCAAAAACGAACAAGCACTGCTTAAGAAAAATAAAAATGCGCAAATTTTCACTAAAAAAGAATATGTATGGCAAAAATGTAATATTACACCGAAATTTCGCCCTGTGGTAGTGGGGTTTGGTCCTTGCGGAATTTTTTGCGCGTATACCTTAGCAAAGGCAGGACTAAAACCGCTTGTAATTGAACGCGGAGCCGATGTTGATACAAGAACAAAGGATGTAAACGAATTTTTAAACGGCGGCGAATTAAAGGAAAACAGTAATGTTCAGTTTGGCGAGGGTGGTGCAGGTACATTTTCGGACGGTAAGCTTAATACAGGTATTAAGGATGTCCGTTGCCGCACTGTGCTTGAAACCTTTGCTAACTTTGGGGCGGACACAAAAATCCTTACCGATGCAAAGCCGCATATTGGGACTGATGTTTTGTCAATGGTAGTGAAAAATATCAGAAGGGAAATAATCTCACTCGGCGGCGAGGTTTTGTTCGGTACAAGGCTTGAAACTATAAATTTCGAAAATAAAAAAATCATATCGGTTATAGCAAACGGCAGGGAAATACCCTGTGATACAGTAATTTTGGCGACAGGTCACTCTGCAAGAGATGTTTTTTCAATGCTTAAAGAAAAAAGTATTCAAATGGTACGAAAGCCGTTTTCTGTCGGAGTTAGAATTGAGCATTTGCAAGAGGATATTAACAAAGCGCTTTACGGCGAATTTTATAATCATCCGTCACTTTCGGCGGCAGACTACAAATTAGCAACCCATCTGCCGAGCGGTAGGGGAGTATATACCTTTTGTATGTGTCCCGGTGGCGAGGTTATTAATTCTACAAGTGAGAAAAATTCGCTTACTGTAAACGGTATGAGTAATTCGGGGCGTGACGGGGTTAATGCAAACAGCGCTTTGCTTGTAGGACTTGAACCCGAAGATTTTGAGGGTGCCGATGTTTTAGCAGGCTGCGATTTTCAAAGAAAAATTGAAAAGAAAGCTTTTGAAATAATGGGTGGTAAGGTGCCTGTTACAACTGTCGGTCAGTTTTGTTATGGCAAGGAATTTAAGATAACTAAAGTTAAGCCTACCGTAAAGCCTCAATATGCTTTTGCAAATTTTAGCGAAATTTTCCCACTCTTTGTAACCGAAAGTTTAAAGGACGGAATTTTAGAATTCGATAAAAAGATAAAAGGCTTTGCAAGTGAATCGGCCGTTCTTACCGCTCCCGAAACCCGAAGCTCTTCACCTGTAAGAATTGTAAGGGACGAAGAATATCAAAGCGTGTCGGCAAAGGGTCTTTACCCTGCAGGCGAGGGCGCAGGATATGCGGGTGGAATAATGTCTGCCGCGGTAGACGGTATGCGCGTTGCCGAGCAAATCATTACAAAGCTTAATTGAATTCGGTAAAACTGTCAAATAATAACCTATTTAGCATAAGGTTATTATGGTAAATTATTAAAAAAATAAAAAACTTGTTAAAAATTAAACAAATAGCTTGAAAATGAGAGCAAAATGGGGTAAAATATACACAGTAAAAATTTAGGAGGTTTTTTCCAATGGTTAAAGTTGCTATTAATGGTTTTGGCCGTATCGGTCGTCTTGCTTTCCGCCAGATGTTCGGCGCAGAAGGCTATG
>JAZOTR010000100.1:0-35977 GCA_045657745.1 Acutalibacteraceae bacterium | reverse complement strand
GAACTGGAAGCAGATGAAACCGAGCGCGCCCATGATGAGAGCCGCCAGGAATACGCGTTCACCGATGAGGTTGTTGTCTTTGTCATAAATGATGAAGGGCAGGATCACCATGGGCAACATGTTACCGAAGATGGAACCGATGGAACGCCATGCCGACAACGATGCGCGGTCCTTGACGTCGTTGGAGATCAACGACAACAGCGAGCCGTACGGCACGTTGGCAACCGTGTAGAACGCATCCCATACCACGTAACCGGCAATGAAGATGATGAACTTGGCCCAAACGGGGGCGCTCGGGAAGGGGAGGAAGCAGCAAGCGCCACCCACGATAAGGCCGATAGAGCCAAACCAAATGTAAGCAAGGAACTTATTTTTCTTGTACTTACGCTTGTCCGAGTCGATGATCGAGCCGATCAGCGGGTCGTTGATCGCGTCCCAAACCTGAACGATGACGAGAAGGAGCGAGTACCAAAGTCCCATTCCCATAACCTGAGTCCAGAACAGGGCCATGGTTCCCTTGAGTGCAAAGCTCATGTTACAGCCCAAGTCACCTGCCGCATAAGCCACACTGTCACGAATGCCAAATTTACGGTGTCCGTTAGCATCCAATTGGATTTGTTTTTTCATGAATTCATCCTCATTTCATATTAATTAATGATTGTACAAAATAATCCAACTTTAGTATATACTATTTTCAAAAATACAGTGAGTAATTTTTTAAACAATTTTTGTATTTTTTTAATCTTATGAACAAAAGTGTTGTTGCATTCCTACAAAAACTATGGTATAGTTAGGATAGTGATTATACACTTTTTTAGTAAAATTTTACTGTTTTTAGAGGTGAAAATGTATGTTTTACGGCAATGAATTGCACTTTATGTGCGATGTTCTTAAAAAAAGCCGTGTCCCCGTATGCTTTGCTTCACCTAACGATTCTATAAATAAAGTATTGGACAAGAATTTACTTTCCATACTAAAAAACTCAAAAATCAGCGATATGCTATTATCTGATTTTACAGGTAAAGTAGAAAAAAACACACTTTACAAAAATACCGATTCTTTTAATGTTTCGTACATTTATTTTTTGCTTCCCGAAATGCCGTACGAAACAGTGCTTTTTATTGGACCATTCGTTACGGAAGCTATTTCACAATCCGAATTTTTAAAAATATGCGAAAAAGCAAAAATACCACCCAAAAATCAAAACCTTTTTAAAGATTATTATTTAAGTATTCCCGTAATTTCAAAAAACAGCCACCTGTTTATTATGCTTGATGCTTTTTGCGAAAAAATATGGGGTGAGGATAATTTCACTCTCTATGACGTTGTACAAGAACGCGTTTCCCCCATCTCCCCTATAACCGCTGAAAACAACCCCGAATTAGACCAAACTTTAGCGAGTATTAACCTTATGGAGCAACGCTATAATTACGAGAATAAGCTCATAGAAGCGGTTACTCTTGGACAAATTCATAAAGCAGACCTGCTTTTTTCAGGTATTGACGAAATTTCTTTCGAAAAACGAACCCAAGACCCATTGCGAAATATGAAAAACTATTGTATAATAGTTAATACTTTGTTTCGTAAGGCTGCTGAAAACGGTGGAGTTATGCCTATATATATCGACAAGGTTTCTTCCGATTTTGCAATACAAATTGAAAATATTAAAAGTATTTCCGAAATTAAAAATTTAATGAAGGATATTTTTCGTTCTTATTGTAGACTTGTTAAAAATCACACTATGAAAAATTATTCCCCAATTGTACAAAAAACAATAGTTTTTATAGAAAGTGATATTTCGGCAAACTTAACCTTAAATACCCTTGCAAAAATGCACAATGTAAGTGGCGGTTACCTTTCAACCGTATTTAAAAAAGAAACAGGTAAAAATATTACCGAATATATAAGAGAAAAGCGTATGAAACACGCTGAGCAGCTTTTAAGTTCAACCCATCTTCAAATACAAACTGTTGCGCTTCATTGCGGAATTATGGACGTGCAATATTTTTCAAAAATGTTTAAAAAACACACGGGCAAAACCCCAAAGGAATATCGTGAAACAATTAAAAACCCATCGGTTTAAAGGAGAAATATAAATGTTAAAGGCTTTACCGGAAAATTTTTTACTTAAAAACGAAACTGCAAAAAAACTCTATAACGACTATGCCAAAAATATGCCGATTATAGACTATCATTGTCACGTAAGCCCCAAAGAAATGTTTGAAAACAAAACCTTTAATAATATTTTTGAGGTTTGGCTTTCGGGCGACCATTATAAATGGCGCGTTATGCGTTCAAATGGTATTGATGAACGCTATATTACGGGCGATGCACCCCAAAGGGAAAAATTCCAAAAATTTGCCGAATGTTTACCAAAAACAATCGGTAACCCTATGTATCATTGGTGCCATTTAGAGCTTAAGACTTATTTTGGCTATGAGGGCGTATTAAACGGCGATACAGCCGAAGAAGTTTGGAATCTTACCGAGGAAAAACTTAAAAGTTCTGCTTTAAGCGTACGCGGTATTATTAACCAAAGTAATGTTGCTTTCATAGGTACTACCGATGACCCGATTGATTCTTTAGAGTGGCATAAAAAGTTGAAGGCAGACGAAAGCTTTAAAACAACCGTTGCTCCTACATTCCGCCCCGACAAAGCGGTTAATATCGATAAAGACGGTTGGAAAGAATACCTTTCTTCCCTTTCTGAAGTTTCAGAAATCAACATAACCTCTTTAAGCGAATTAAAGAGCGCACTACAAAAAAGAATAGATTATTTTGATTTGTGCGGTTGTCGTGCTAGTGACCACGGTCTTGATTATATTGTTTATACCCCACTTTGCGAAAACAAAGTAAACGCTATTATGAAAAAGGCGCTTAAGGGTAAAAAATTAACCGTAAAAGAGGTTGAAGCCTTTAAAACAAATCTTGTGCTTTTCTGCGCAAGAGAATATGCTAAAAAGAATTGGGTAATGCAGCTCCATTATAACTGCCTTAGAAACCCCAATGCTAAGATGTTTAAGATTTTAGGACCTGATACAGGCTATGATGTTATTGGTCCTCACGAATCTGCCGCTGCGCTTTGCGGTTTACTTAATGACCTTAACCAAACAAACGAATTGCCAAAAACTGTAATTTACAGTCTTAACCCCGCTGATAATCAGACAATTGATACTATCCTCGGCGCATTCCAAGGTCCCGAAATTGCAGGTAAAATTCAACACGGCAGCGCTTGGTGGTTTAATGATAATAAGGTTGGTATGGAAGACCAAATGATAAGCCTTGCAAACCTTAGTGTTTTAGGCAACTTTATCGGTATGCTTACCGACTCAAGAAGCTTCCTTTCCTACACCCGCCACGATTATTTCCGCAGAATTCTTTGTAACCTTGTTGGTACTTGGGTTGAAGATGGCGAATATCCCAACAGCGAAAAAGATTTAAAAGAAATTATTGAGGGTATATCATTTAAAAATGCTAATAAATACTTCGGTTTGGAGGAAAACTAAATGAATATGAAAATGTCTTTCCGTTGGTCCGGAGAAAGCGACCCTGTAACACTTGAAAATATATCTCAGATTCCGGGTATGCGTTCTATCGTATCTGCAGTATATGATGTAAAACCAGGCGAGGTTTGGCCTGAAGAAAGCCTTAGTAAAATGAAGAAACAATGCGAAGACCACGGTCTTGTTTTCGATGTTGTTGAATCCATCCCCGTACACGAGGATATTAAGCTTGGCAGAGGTAATGTAGACGAATTACTCGAGGTTTACTGTGAAAACATCCGCCGTTGCGCTAAGTACGGTGTTAAGTGTGTTACCTACAACTTTATGCCTGTATTTGACTGGACAAGAACCCAGCTTGACAAGAAAGCGAGCGACGGTTCAACAAGCCTTGTTATGTATTGGGAACAAATGAAAGGTCTTGACCCGCTTAAAGATGATATTCACCTACCCGGTTGGGATTCAAGCTATACTCAAGAAGAGGTACGCGAGCTTATTACCGCTTATGGTGAAATCGGCGAAGAAGGACTTTGGGCTAACCTTGAAAAGTTCCTTAAAAAAGTTATTCCTGTTGCCGAAGAATGCGATGTTAGAATGGCAATTCATCCCGACGACCCGCCATACCCCATTTTCGGTCTTCCCCGTATTATTACAAACGAAGCAAATCTTGACAGATTTTTAAAGCTTTATGACAGCAAGTATAACGGTCTTTGTCTTTGTACAGGCAGTCTTGGTTGCGCTAAGTTTAACGATATTCCCAAAATGGTTAAAAAATATGCAAAAATGGACCGCATTGCCTTTATGCATATAAGAAACGTTAAATTAATGGAAGACGGTTCTTTTGAAGAAAGAGCTCACCTTTCTTCCTGCGGCAGCCTTGATATGCACAAGATTGTTAAGGCTTTGGTAGAAGAAGGCTTTAACGGATATGTTCGCCCTGACCACGGCAGAATGATTTGGGGCGAAACAGGTAAACCAGGCTACGGTCTTTTTGACAGAGCTTTAGGCGCCACTTATATTAACGGACTTTTTGAAGCATTAGAAAAGGAGAAAAACTAATGATTAATAACGTATTAAATACAGACCTTACAGGTAAGGTTGCAGTTGTAACAGGCGCAGGCGGTGTGCTTTGCAGTCACTTTGCAAAGGTAATTGCACGTGCAGGCGCAAAAGTTGCGCTTTTAGACCTTAACTACGATGCCGCAAAGGCTTATGCAGACGAAATCATTGCAGAAGGCGGTATTGCAAAAGCATATTCTTGCAACGTACTTGATAAAGACATTTGCGAAGGCGTTGCAAACGAAGTAGAAAAAGACCTCGGTAAGTGTGACATTCTTATCAACGGCGCAGGCGGTAACAACTCAAAAGCTACTACCGATAAAGAATATTTTGAGCTTGGCGATATTGACGCTGATACAAAAAGCTTCTTCGACCTCGACAGCGCAGGAGTTGGCTTTGTGTTTAACCTTAACTTCCTAGGTACTCTTATTCCTACCCAAGCCTTTGCAAAGCAAATGGTTGGCAGAGAGGGCTGTAACATTTTAAATATTTCTTCAATGAATGCTTACACTCCCCTTACCAAAATCCCCGCTTATTCGGGTGCAAAAGCCGCAATTTCAAACTTTACACAGTGGCTTGCTGTTCACTTCAGTAAGGTTGGTATTCGTGTAAATGCAATTGCTCCCGGTTTCTTTGCAACTCAGCAAAACGCTAAGCTTTTATTTAACGAGGACGGCACACCGACCGCCCGTACAGGCAAAATTTTAGCAGCTACACCTATGGGTCGATTCGGTGAATCAAACGAGCTTGAGGGCGGACTTTTATTCTTAATTAATAATGAAGCCGCAAGCTTTATCACAGGAGTTGTATTACCAATCGACGGTGGCTTCTCTGCATATTCGGGCGTATAAAATTTAGTTGACACAGTAAAAAACCGACAGTTTTAAACTGTCGGTTTAATTTTTATGCTTTAGGTTTTCTTATAAAGTTTGTCATCTTCCAAGGTTCCTTCTGCGGAATACCGAATTTTTCTTTTCCAAGCTCGATACTCTTCATAAGGAAGGACATATTTTCTGCCAAGGTACGCATACCTTGCATTCCCTCTTCATCCTCAGAAACCTCGCCTACTTTTCTGCCGTAAAGGTTATTCCAATACTGACCTGATGCTACGGGCATACCCGAAATTGTAAAGTATTTATTAAGTTGGTCAAATGCGCTTGCACTTCCGCCGCGGCGCGCTACAACAACCGCCGCGCCAACCTTCATTGTTTTATCAAATGATGTACTGTAAAATAAACGATTAAGTAAAGAAATAAGTGTTCCGTTAGGACCCGCATAAAAGACAGGACTACCTACTACAAGACCGTCACACTCTTCAAACTTAGCAGCAAGTTCGTTATTTACTATATCATCAATAACGCATTTGCCGTTTTTAAAGCAGTAGCCACAGCCCTTGCAACCGCTAATTTCCATAGCGCCAACCTGTATAACCTCTGTTTCAATACCGTTTTTATCGAAAACCTTACACATTTCTTCAAAAGCAAGTCCTGTATTGCTGTTTGCACGCGGACTGCCGTTAATCATTAAAACCTTCATAAAAATCTCCTTTAAGCATTCATTATTTTCATTATATTATACTTTTCCAATTTTTTCAACAAAAAACTGCCCTGTAAAACAGAGCAGTTTGATTTTATTTATCTTTAGAATTGCAATCGTTTTTATTTTTAGCGCTGCAAGAACAGCTATACGGACAACCAATACACTTTTTGCCCTTTTTCTTTTGCCTGTAAATATATAAGGCGGCAAAACCGATAATTGCAACAATAATTAAAATAATTATTATATTTTCCATTTTATACCTTTTCCTTTGAAGCTCTTATAGACGCTCTTATAGATAATGCTGCAACTGTTAAAAGCATTATAACAATTGCCACACCGCCGCAAATAGCTGCAGTAATATTAAGTTTTGAAGAATCAATAATAATTGTTCCTATTGTATAAACAAAATATCCTACCGAAAATCCCATACCAAGCTGTAACGCAATACCGCCAAAAAGCCATTTTGCGCTCTTCATTTCACTGTTCATAGCGCCCATTGCCGCAAAACAAGGCGGTGAAAACAAATTAAACATAAGATACGCTAATGCTGCGATTTTTGTAAGACCCATAACCGCAGCAACCTCGTTTGCGCCGCCTATAAGCTGTAATTCCTCGGTATCAATAAAATTAGTAATCGAGAAGCAAACCGCTAAGGTACCAACTACATTTTCCTTTGCAATAAAACCTGTAACCGCGGCTGCAGCTAACTGCCAGGAAAGAACACCAACAACCGGCAAAAGCATAAACGCAAAAGGCTTTGCAACGGTAGCTAAAATAGAAACATCGGCAGTTTGAGCCATTTTCAAGTTCCAATCAAATGTTTGCATTATTTGTACGGCAGTATTACAAATCAAAATAACTGTTGCGGCCTTAACTATGTACTCAACTCCACGCGAACACATTGACTTAAACGCCTCTAAAAATGAAGGCATTTTGTATTCGGGAAGCTCGATAATAAAGAATGATTTTCTTGCTCTGTGGGCAGTAATTTTATTTACAAGCAATGCGCCGAAATAAATAACAATAATACCTGTAAGGTACATTAAAGTGCTAACCCAACCCGAGTTTTCAAAGAAAACACCCGCAAATAGCGAAATTAACGGAATTTTCGCACCGCAAGGCATAAATGGCGCTAACATAACTGTTGCGCGACGCTCACGCTCATCTCGTATTGTACGGCTTGCCATTACGCCCGGCACCGCACAGCCTATACCTATAACAAACGGAATTACAGATTTACCCGAAAGTCCAACCCTTTTAAAAATAGGGTCTAACACTACCGAAACGCGTGCCATATAGCCACAGTCTTCGAGTAAAGCAATAAGGAAATACATTACCATAACGAGCGGTAAAAATCCTACAACCGCAATTACACCGCCGATTATACCGTCAACAAGAAGCGCCGAAAGCAAGGGATTTGCATTTACAAAAAGGCTTCTTATGAAATCCTGAAAAATTTCAAGCCAACCAACAAGCAAATCTGCTATAGGTGTTCCTACCCAAACTTGCGAAATTTGGAAAACAAGGTACATTACAACCGCAAAAATAGGTATTCCCAACCATTTATTTGTAAGGAAATCGTCCACCTTGTCTTGAAAATTCTTTTGGTTTGTTAAAACCTTACGGCTTTCAACCTCTCTTACAATTCTGTTTACAAAGCGGAAACGCTTTCTGTCTGCGGCTTCTACCGCGTTTTTATCACTGAAATTTATATTGCCTTGATTATACGGCGCATTCTGTTTCACGCCTACAACCTCGAGCACGGCGGTAATAAGCTCCTCTAAACCCTCAGCCGTTGTTGAAACCGTTTTAATTACGGGGCAACCTAACTTTTCACTTAATAACTGAGTATTTATTTTAGTTTCCTTTTTATCGTTGATATCGGTTTTATTAAGCGCTACGACTAAAGGTATTCCAAGCTCTAAAAGCTGAGTTGTAAAGAAAAGGCTACGACTAAGATTTGTGGCATCAACAACATTTATAATAACATCGGGTTTTTCATTCTTTACATAATCACTTGTAATATTTTCTTCAGAAGTAAAGGCCGACATCGAGTACGCACCCGGTAAATCAACCACTACTATTTCTTCATCACAAAAGGTTTTTTTAACAGTGCCTTCCTTTGTATCAACCGTAACTCCCGCCCAGTTGCCTACCTTTTCGCTACTACCCGTTAAAGCGTTAAAGGTTGTTGTTTTGCCGCTATTGGGGTTACCTGTTAAAGCAATTTTCATAAAATTTCTCCTAATCTGAGTTAGACCTTGCTAACTAAACTTTAAAAAATTAATTGCAGAGTACTTAATTTATTAGTAAACTGCAATTGCTTTTGCTAAAGCATTATCAATACTGTATCTTGCGTCCTTTAGAGAAACAGTACAACCACTCTTACGGCGTGAAATTACCGTGATTGGCTCACCGCTATAACAACCTAAAGAAAACAAAAAAGCGTTTAATTCTTCATCGTGGGTATTTATTTCGTTTATAATATATTCCTTACCCTCAGATGCCTCTAACAAGTTCATATATACTCTCCTAAACTGAACCTTTTATCGAGTTAGCCTTCGCTAACTTAGTATTCTAAAAAAGCAGTTAGCATTAACTAACCTTAAGATATATTACCACTCTTTACCACTTTTGTCAACACTTTTTAGAAAAAATTTCATACATTAATCATACTTGAAAATATATTGGCACTATGGTAAAATATACTTATCCATTTAAGGAGGATTTCTTAATGAATTTACACGAATCTGCAGAAATGTATCTTGAAACAATATATATACTTTCCCTACACTCGCAGTCGGTACGCAGTATTGATGTTGCGGAATGTATGGGCTATTCTAAACCTAGCGTAAGCCGTGCCGTAAGTCTTTTAAAGCAGGGCGGTTATCTTACAATGGAGCAAGATGGTTCCCTTACCCTTACTAAACGAGGTATTGATGCCGCAAAAAATATTTTTACACGCCACAACATTTTAACCGAATTTTTAGAAAAAATTGGTGTAGACAAAGAAACCGCTTCAAGCGACGCTTGTAAAATCGAGCATGTTATAAGTGAAAAAACAATTAAAGCAATTGAAGAATTTATGAAAAAATAAAACTCCGATTTAATCGGAGTTTTTTGATTATTTAAGTGTTCTTTCAAGCCAAACAAAACCAACATCCAATGCTTCAAACATTGAAGACTTTGTTGATTCCTTTACTACCCTGTCTTTATCGGCAAGCTCGGTATTGCTTTTAAGCAACTGAACATTAATTTTTGTGGGTTCACCGTTTGCATCCTCAGAAAGAATAGTAAACTTTATAACATGGCTTTCTGCCATATCGCCATAATAAATTTCATTTTTGCTTCTTACAAGGGGTTTGCCCTTATATGTCATAAAATCTTGTGCCATAACTTACTCCTTTTCCGGAACTTCGCCGTAAAGATTAAATCTAAAAAGAATCGTTTCATCTTCGGGATTAGCACAACGTAAAGTTGCCTCGCCAACCTCGGTATTACGCAAGATTGTGCTAAGACCAATCATCTGACAAAGCTTGGATTTTAAATTCAGAACGTCACCGTCGGTTGTTTCAAGGTAAACGTCGCCCTTGCACTCATCAATAGTCTTTATTAAATCCTCAAAATCCACATTGTGAAGTTTTATATATCTATCCATACAAATTACCTCCAAATTATTCTATTTCTAAAGTATAAACTATACAATTAAATATGTCAAGTATTGACTTTTTGACAGTTTTACAATATTATTATATATGTAGAATTTTGGCTATAATTCGTAAAGTGCGAAACGCCGTATAATTGGAGGAAAAAATCTTGGAAAATTCACAAAAAAGTATGGAAACGATTGTAAGTCTTGCTAAAGGACGCGGCTTTATATACCCCGGTAGTGAAATATACGGCGGTCTTGCAAACTCTTGGGATTACGGTCCCTTAGGTGTTGAATTTAAAAACAACATTAAAAAAGCTTGGTGGAAAAAATTCGTTCAGGAATGTCCTTATAACGTAGGTCTTGACAGTGCGATTATTATGAACCCTGAAACTTGGGTAGCGTCAGGTCACTTGGGCGGCTTCTCCGACCCTCTTATGGACTGTAAAAATTGTAAAACCCGCCACCGTGCAGATAAATTAATTGAAGAATATGTTGCAGAAAATGGTCTTTCTGACAATCCTGCTGCTATGAGTGACAGCGAAATGGCTGAGTACATTAAAGAGCACGGAATCGCTTGTCCCGACTGTGGCTCACACGATTTTACTGATATTCGCAAATTCAACCTTATGTTTAAAACCTTCCAGGGCGTTACAGAGGATAGCACCTCTACCCTTTACCTTCGTCCCGAAACTGCACAAGGTATTTTTGTAAACTTTAAAAACATTGCGCGTACTACAAGAAAGAAAGTTCCTTTCGGTGTTGCTCAAATCGGTAAATCATTCCGTAACGAAATCACCCCCGGTAACTTTATTTTCCGTACACGCGAGTTCGAACAAATGGAACTTGAATTCTTCTGCAAACCCGGCACCGACCTTGAATGGTTTGAATTCTGGCGTGGCTACTGCCGTGATTGGCTCTTGAATTTAGGTATGGATAAAGATAGTCTTCGTCTTCGTGACCATGATAAAGATGAGCTTTGCTTCTATTCTAAAGCTACTACCGACTTTGAATTCTTATTCCCATTCGGTTGGGGCGAGCTTTGGGGCGTTGCTGACCGTACAGACTATGACTTAACTCAGCACAGCAATCATTCAGGCGAGGCTATGGACTATTTTGACCCCGAAACAAACGAAAAATATGTTCCTTATGTAATCGAACCTTCTTTGGGTGCTGACCGTGTACTCTTGGCATTCCTTTGCAACGCTTATGACGAAGAGTTAGACGAAAACGGCAATACACGCGTTGTTTTACGCTTACACCCTGCTCTTGCTCCTTTTAAAGCAGCCGTTCTTCCTCTCTCTAAAAAGTTAAGTGAACAGGCTACAGAGGTTTACACAAGCCTTTCTAAATATTTCAGTGTTGATTTTGATGATGCAGGCTCTATCGGTAAGCGTTATCGCCGTCAGGACGAAATTGGTACTCCATTCTCAATTTGTTACGACTTTGATTCAGTAGAAGATAATTGCGTAACCGTTCGTAACCGCGACACTATGGAATCTGTTCGTATGCCAATTAGTGAAGTTAAGGACTATATCGAAAAGTCTTTGGAATTCTAATTACCACGATTAAATAAATCAGGAGTAACTATATGGCTATTATTACTAGTATGGCAATACCACTAATTCTTGGACTTACATTCTTCCTTTTCGGTATGAATGTTATGTCGGGTGGCCTTGAAACAATGGCAGGCGGCGGACTTGAACGAACTATGAAAAAAGTTACCTCTAATGACTTTTTGGGCTTTTTCTTAGGTGCAGGTATTACTATTGCAATACAATCCTCCTCTGCCTTTACTGTAATGCTTGTAGGTCTTGTAAACTCGGGTCTTCTTGATTTCAGCAACACCTTCGGTATGATAATGGGCTCCAATGTTGGAACAACCCTCACAGCTTGGCTTTTAAGCCTTGCAGGACTTGAGGGTAAATGGTACATTGAAATCCTCAACCCAAGCTTCTTTGCACCTATCCTTGCTTTTATCGGTATTGCAATGCAAATGTTTTCAAAGAGTGATAAGAAAAAAGACCTTGGAAACATTTTTATAGGCTTTGCAATTCTTATTTGCGGTATGGACCTTATGAGTGATTCAATGGTTTCGGTTCGTACTATTCCCGGCTTTGATACATTCCTTGCAACCCTTAAAAGCCCGATTATAGCGCTACTTATTTCTACCGCCTTTACCGGCGTAATTCAATCCTCTGCTGCTACAATCGGTATTGTTCAAGCCTTGGCGCTTTCGGGCGGCATTACATGGCAAATGGCTATTCCGCTTGTGCTTGGAGCTAACATTGGTACTTGTGTTACCGCATTAATCGGCAGCTTAGGCACTAACAAAAATGCAAAGCGCGTTGTTATTATGCATTTTTCTGTAAATACCTTTGGCTCAATTCTTTGTATGATAATTATGTATCTTATGAAGGCGTTTGGCGTTGGTATTCTTTCTGCAGAAATTGCAATGGTAGGCGTCGCAATAATTCATACACTTTTCAACGCTATTAATACTGTTCTTTTACTTCCCATTAAAAAGCTTCTCATCAAGTTCTGTACTTTTGTTGTTCCTGATAAAGAAGAAAAACAGCATACCATATTCTTGGACGAGCGTATATTTAACAACCCACCTCTCGCGCTTTCAGAATGTCGCCGTCTTACAAATGAAATGGCACTCTATGCGCGCGATTCTTTAATTAAATCGATTGAGTTGATTACTAATTATTCCGCAGAGGTTTCACAAAGCATACGCGAACTTGAAACCGTGACCGACAAATACGAGGACAAGCTTGGAACCTATCTTGTACGCTTAAGCAGTAAAAAGTTAAGTGACAATGAATCCCACCGCGTTGCTCGTATGCTTCATAGTATAGGCGACTTTGAGCGTATTGGCGACCACGCACTAAATATCTGTAAATTAGCAGATGAAATGAACACCAAAAACATCGCCTTCTCTGACAAAGGAAAGCGAGAAATTGATGTTATCAGCGCTGCAGTTACGGAAATTATAAATATGTCTATTGACTCATTTATTAACGACGATGCCACCTGCTCAATACAGGTTGAGCCTCTCGAGCAGGTAATCGATAAGCTTAGCAAGCAGTTTAAGGCATCCCACATTGAGCGCTTGCAGGATGGCGATTGCACAATAGAATTAGGCTTCGTTTTCACAGACATTATTTCAAACTACGAGCGTGTTTCAGACCACTGCTCAAACATAGCGGTTTACACTATGCAGTTACCGTCTGACAAGCTTGATGCGCATAAATATCTCAATAAAATCAAGTCTTCTTCGAACACTGAATTCGTTGAAAATTACGAAAAATACGAAGCTAAATACATAGTTTAATATCAAAAATCCGACTCGCAAGAGTCGGATTTTTTAATTTATGCTTACATAATCTACTGCATTTTCACATTCGAGTTTTAATATTCTGCGGTCAACATTTTTTATTTTTTCTTCTATAACAGGCAGTCTTGAAGCAACCTTACTATAAGAATCAACCTTCTTTTCAAGCTGCTCCAATCTATAATTCGTAAGCTTACTTGAAGCTAAAATTCCGCCTATTGTGCCGCTTAGCGTTCCCAAAAATGAAATAACCGCAACTATAACCGTGTTATCCATTTTGGCTCTCCAATTTTAAAATATTTTCTCTTTGCTTTGCATATTCTTCCTCTACGCTAAAAAGTGAGGAATAAGAAAAATACACATAGCCTTGAGCAATGCGGTCTGCTTTACAAATTTGCACTTGTCGTGCAATTATATCGTGATTATTTTCCCATTCTTGCTTATCCGCTTCTAATTGCGGTATGCTTTTATAATTTGCAAGACCGATTAGTAAACCTACTTCGCTCTCTTTAGTAATGTTTTTCCATTCCTTTAGCAAATTCTCAAACTTAAATTCATCCTCTGGGTATTCAAATCCAAAATACAACTGCGGAATAATATAATCTATATATCCGCAATTTATCCATTCCTTAACATCTGCATAAAGATTGTTGTAATTTTGCTTTACACTTGCCGTTGGGCTAACAGAAAAAACAATATTTTTATTTATGTATTTTATAGCGTCATAACAACCGCTTATAAGCAAATTTACATTGCATCGGCGCCATTCGTATAGCTCTAACGGATTTTCTTTACCCTCGCAATAGCTATTATATGATACTTCATCAAAGGAAGCCTCTGTTGTAGGATAAAAGTAATCGTCAAAATGAATACCGTCAACCGAATATTTTTTAAGTATTTCTTTTATCCCATTAATCACAAGTGCCCTAACCTGTGTTTCAGCAGGATTTAAATATATCCCGTCGGCTATACATACATTTCGGTCGTTTTCACTATCAAAATCCTTTAGCCACTTATACGCAGGACTATTATTTGGGAGCGTTTCAATATCACTAGAAGCCGTAGATACCCTATACGGATTTATCCATGCGTGAACCTTTATATTTTCTTTATGGCATTCCTCGATTATATAAGAGAATATATCAAAATCATAACCAATTGCAGCTTTAACAAAAGGAAAATAATCAGAGCTATATAGCGAATCGCAAAATGCGCGTACGTGAACATAAACATTTTGAATTTTCATTTCCTTTAAATTAACCACAACATCCGAAAATTCGTTTTTAAAGCCTTTTTCACTTGAAAGCATATTGTTGATTTCACTGTAAGTAAGCCAAACACCGCTTGTGGCAGTAGCGCTATAATCCATTGCATTTGTTTTTGGTTTTTGCGTAGCACAACCGCTCAAAAGTAAAAACACCGCTATAACAATCCATATTTTTTTCATAAAGCTACCCTATTTTCTTATATATTATTTCTAACTCGCCAATACTCATTTCAGCGTTAGCTGAAAGTGTTATGTAAACCGAATTTTTATTGTTCATATACGGATTTAATTTAACCGACTTATAATCCTTATTATCATATTCCTCATCAGAAAGCCTTAAATTCAAATGTGCAATTTCTTTTCCGTTAATAGAAATAATCACATTTTCCTTACTCGCAATAGAAATATAAACGCTTTCAATGTTTTTGCGACTTGAAAAGGCAGAAAAATCAAAATGCTTTGTAGTAATACTGTTGTTTACAGGTTTTTTAAACTTAAAAATTTCGCCCTCGTCACCAAGCTCTAAATATTCATCCTTTTCGCCATTTAAGAAAGCAATATACGAAAGCAGACTATTCTTACCTGCGCAAAGGAAAGAAAATGTATTTTCAAAAGCAAATCCGCCCGAAATTTTAATATCCTTTGGAAATTCCCAATAGTACCATCTTATATTTGAATCTTGTGAAAAATCCGCCACAAAGGCTTTGTTATTTTCAAAAATTATATATTTATCGTTGCTGCCAAAAGCAAAATCGGCATACCTGAAATCGTTAAAGTCTTTCCCTAACACTTCTGAAATACATATTATATCACCTGCATCAAAGCTATTGATTATGTAAATCTTTCTGTCGTTAGCAAAGAATACAATTTTATCCTTTAATACTACTGTACATTCCCTATATTTGCAACCGATTTGATTTGTAATTATATTACAAGTAAATGTATCGCTTTCCCTAAAGCGCTTATCGTTATCCGCAAGCAGCGATATTTCATTAATTCTATTTCCCTCTTTAAATGAAAGTGAATAAATACTGTCTTCCTTTAAGGCGATTATTTTTTGGTCTTTAATTACTAAATCAACAATCTTACTATCGCCAAAGCCTATTTCTGCCGATGAATTTTGCGGGAAATATAAAGGGTTCTCATAATCGGTTACAAAAACTTGATTTCCTCTTTCACCGCCTGCAACCATTATACGCGATTTATATTCGCAAGTGCAAGTCGAATGTATTATACTTTCTCTGCCTTTTTCTATTTCCTTAGTGGCGGTAATTTTAATATTATTTTCGTGGTACATATCCATTACAGGTATTGCGTAATCGTTACCATCAGCAATAAAATAAACAATTCCTTTTTCCCTATCCGCCTCCATAGTAACCTCTTTACCGAAAAAGCTTTTTTTATCGGCTATGGTTTGAGGTCCTACCTGCCATTCAACATAGTCTACCAAGGTATAATATATCCTGCAAACAATATTTTCACTTGAAAGATTGGAAAAAGGCAAACGAAACGAATTAGAAAACCCGTCTGATGTAAAATACGAATGGAATCTACCGTTAAGCATATTGGGCGATTCTAAAATTTGAGGGCTTAATAAACAAGCGGTATTGTTAGCCTTAGCAAGAGAATATTTATTTCCCCTACCGTTTATATAAAGGGTTGGTATATAAAAATCATATACCTTATTCCATTCGGTAAAATCTTCACTTATTTCATATAAATTATAATATCTGTCATCTTCATAATAGCTATTTTGCAAAGTAACCATTGCGAAAATTCCGCCGCCTGATTGAGCCTTTCCGCTATAAAAAACAATATTAATGGGGGTGTAAAATATTTCGCTTGTTGTTCTGAAAAATGAAAGCTTACCTATGGACCTATAATCACCGCGCTCACTAATTAAGAAAACATTGCATGAATACAAATAATCGTCAGTACATGATTCTGCCGTAGCAATAAGTAAATTTTCACCCTCTATACAAATAGATGTTTTATGTATTTTATATTGATTTTCTCCGTAATATCCACTAATTGGTGTTATCAGCGTTTTCTCACTATCACACGAAAGTCCCTTTCTTGTTTGAAGATTGCCATTATGGAACCAAACATTTTTACAGTCACTTAGCTGATTATCCTTTATATACAAAGGCGGTTCTTGCTTATTCATGCCGCCATCAAGACTTTTTACTCTTAAGGTTTTTGTATGACTTTTTCTCAATGAATCATATTTCATTTAATCATCTCCGTAGCTTACAGACGGCAATTTATCCTCAACAGACTGAGTTTCGCAAAGCACTGCCGCTCTTTTAGCATTATAAATCTGCGCAAATAATTTGTTTTTCTCTGTTTCGCCCTCACTTACTGCTAAAAGCATAGCAACACCGTAGCAAAGTGCATCTAACCGCTCAGAAGTAGCAACAATAGTATTTTCTAATTCACTTATTGTCTTTAATTTCAAATCAAAGCAAATTTGATTTATAATATCGGGCATTCGTTCTAAGGTTACTTGCTGCAAAAAATCATCTTCTGAAGTGGAATAGCCGCTAATGCTTAAAACCTTTTTATAAATATCATATCCCGTCATTTATAGCTACCTCCGAAATTTCTTTTAAAAGTGAATTCTTTTCAGGAACACTACCGCTCGGCAAACGAGAAATCAACTGCTTACGGTCAATTAAACCCTTTTCAAAAAGAGTTATTAAATTGTTAAAGCACTCTCTTTCGTTGTAAATAGTACCGTTTGCAACATCAACCTTAGTATTAATTATCAATTCGTTATAACGCGATGCGTTAAATGGCATATACCATACACCGTTTTGGTCAATTATTTTAATTTTGCGGTCGGAATACTGTGTAATCCAAAAATCCGCCCAAATTCTTGCTGTTTGCTCAACAAAGGCATAAAAACGATTTTTAAGAATCTGTAATGGCATTAAAGCCGCATCTCGCATTGTAATAAGCGCAGTTGCGTTATCGGCACGGCTGTCACCAAGAGCTACCTCGTTAGCGCCGCTTTGAGTTAATGTATTATTAATTAAAGAATTTATGCTAACATCATAATCTTCTTTAAATGCAGGCGGAGTTACATATTTAACCGCACCCGAAACATCCTCATTACTACCAAAAACCTTTATAATTTGACCGGGCTCGTTAGTAAGCTTTTGGGTTATTGTATCGCCGTTCACAAGCATAATAGGCATACCCGTAGTCATTGCCGACCATACATTTGCGGTAATCATACGGTTAATAGCTATTTGGTTTGGAATAGTATAAGTGATTTCACTTTCGCCGTAAATAGAATTATTTTTTCTTTCCCATTTGAAAATATTAATTGGATAAAGTCGTAATCCCGTATCAAATTCATCCCTTACAACCGCTTTTTCGCATACCTTTACACTTTTAATTGTATAGCTTCCGTCTGGTTTATATGCCTTAAAAAACTTAGTAAGCAAATTAACTTTGCCATTCACTGCGGATTCCTCAATATCACGCAAGGTATTAATATTAGCGCCAAATAATCTTGCTTCGTGAAGTGCCGCTTCACTTTCCACAAAAGAAGAAATAATTATATATGGCTGATTTTCTACCTCTTCTAAATACGGGTCACCAAAGTACACATCATCAATATCCAAAACCTCACAGCAAATATCGCCGTTTATTTTATATTTTCGGCTATCGTCGGCGTAAAGACCTGTTTTTACATCCGAATCCCAATATGTATAAAGTACACCTGTACCTGTTATATAAGCGTTGCGCAAAATTTTATCCTGCAAGCTCGAAAAGCCTACTCTTTCCGCAGTGGTATTAAAATATTTTCCAAAGGCAGAGGTAACCAAGTTTATTTCTTCCTGATTTAATTCCCCTTTAAAGCTTTTTATATTATCCTTTTTGGGTAAAATATTATAATCAGTCACTATACCCTCTGCAGAAAAATTTACGCTAAGCGGTGCGCTTATTATTTGTGAAATTTTATAATCGCCAATTCTTTTTATAATGTTATGCCTTACAAGCGGACGGTCATTACCGCACTTTGCACCATACCATTGGTCACCAATAAAAAAACGCTCATTAATACGGTTTTGCTCGTACATACCGCGCTTCCCCAAAGAAGCTTTATACTGTACACCTGCCTGATACTGAGCGAAAATTTCCTTATATTTAAGATTCATAATTTATCTCCTTGCTTTAAAAGGGAGGTTTCCCTCCCCTTTAAATTTTATTTTTAGGAAACTGTAACTGTTGCAATATTGGAATTAATTCCTGCAATACCGTTTACAATTATCTTTGCAAAGTAGTAGTGCTTACCTGCAATAAGGTCGGCAGGTAAAATATAAGTAGCCTCGGTAGCTTCCTTAATTTTTACAGCTCCCGTACCATTCGCATTTTCTGCTTTATACCACTGATAAGTAAGTGTACCAATACTCTCAGCGTTTACTGATAACGCGTCTGCAAGCTCACCCTCTCTGCCTTCAACATCTTGAGGTTGTTCTAAAATTTCAACCTCGGGTGAAACCCAAGCCCAAATGGCATCTAAGCCGCTCTTGTTTACAAATACATCATAATAAATTCTGTAATCGAACTTATAAGCATCTGCATCAACATTTTGTTCAGGGGGGAAAATACGCATATTTTCGGTCTTCTTAACAAGATGTGCGCCCGATTTCGGAAGAACGAGCATATAAATTTCGCGTGACTTTTCAGCGGGCTTAAAGCCGTTTGTACCAAAGGTATAAGCGGTCTTCATTCTTTCGCTTACAACCGGGATAATTGATACACCGTTAATGCTCTTTACCTTAAGCGAAATATCGCCTTGTTTGAAATCGCTTACGGTAATCATTTTTGAAACTTCGTCGGAATTTTGTAAAGCTGCAAACATATAACCGTCCACAAAGGCCACTAATTCTTCGTCGTAGCCAACATTAGCCTGAACCTCATTAATAAGGGTGCAAAGCGCTTCGAAAGGCTTTTTAACATCGCCATTTACTGTATTTGCGCGGCCTACTGCTAAACCGCCAAGCTTAGAAATTACATAAGCGTCACATTCAGGTACAACCTTTGTGCGAACATATTCGCCCAACACCTTACCTGCAAGATTTGCAATACCGGTTTCGTCCATATCCTCACGGTCAATCTGTAAAGAACGTGCTCTGTCCATTGCCATTGTGTAAGAAGTATTGCTTACAGTAATAGCGCCCTTTGTAAAGCCTGTTTCACGGTCATAATCTGCAAGACCCTGAAAATCTACATCAGGGATTATTACTGTTTTTGCGCCAACAAATTTTGTTGCAAGCGCATTGTCTGCAAAAAAGCCTGTTGCGCTTTTTTGAGCAAACATTTTATCAAGTTCATTTGAATATCTTGTTGCATTTTCTATACTGTTAATTGACATCATTTTGTCCTCCATTTTATTATTTATTCCAGAGTCCTTTTAAAAACTCTGCTGTTTCCGGGTTGTCGTTTCCCTTTTTGGTAAGTTGGGAGCCTGTACTTGCTTTCCTTGCTTGTTGCTGCTTGGAAATACTGTTTTTAACAGCAATTTCCTGTTCTAACTTATATCTTAAATATTCATCAAGCAATAAACTGCCCTTTAATTTGGCATTTTCCAAAACGCATTCGGGAAGCTTTTCAATGTTTTTAAATTCGGGAAACTTTTCTGTTAATTCCTCTATTCCGCGAAGCGAGTCTGTTTTTTTAGCTTCAAGCTCTAAAATATGCTCTGCTAACGCTTCATCACCACCGCATTTTTCTGTAAGTAGCTGTTTTTTAGCATTAATGCTTTGATTTTTTAACTCCTCAACAAACTCGCTTACGCTTTTTCCTTTTTCTAAAGCCATTTCCTTAATAGCTTCGTAATCCTTAGAAATACTGTCAAACTTCATTCCCTTTTGCGCTAACTCCCCTGCGCTTTCAATATCTAAATTCATTACTTGCTTGTTATACTTAACGGGAATAAAAATTTTATCGTCTGTTTCAGGTGTGGTGTCCTTATCAATTTCGGTTAGTTCGTTTTGTACCTGTGGTTCGGTATCAAAATTATTAACACTATCTGTCATAAAAATCTCCATTCTTAAAGTCATTCTTGAGCCGTTCCATCATAATTCAAAAAGTTTTCATATTCTTTTTGAAAACTAACGTCATCTTCCTCTTTAATTGTTTTCATTCTTTTAACAGCGGGTTTTCCTTGGTAACAAAGACCTACTAAAAACCCAAAAAGTAATGCAAAAACCGCAACAAGCATAACTGTTAAAATTATCATAAATCCCAACCTCCGTTAAAATCATTGTGGCTAATCTCACTATCACTTTGTCGCTCATCCTTTTGCGAGGGCTTAAAGAATTTCACATCCTCAAAAGCGTACCTAAGCGCATCGCAAAGATGGTTATCGCTATCCTTCGGCAGCTTAAAGCCGCTACTGTTTTGTTTGGTATCATAAACATAGGATGATAATTCTCTAATCATATTCACACATAAAGGGTTAACCGTAATTTTATATTCATTAATGGCGGAAATTCCGTTTAAAACACTATCGCGTCCTTTTACGGATGGGGTTATTCTGCCAATACCAAGACGCCTTAAATCGTCGTTGGATTTCGGCTCGGCACAGTCGGCTCGTATGCGCTCTTTAGCAAAACCCAATTCCTTGATTTTCTCTGCAATATCGCAGTTAAGCATTCGCCTTTTATAGAATTCACAGTATATGTAAATTTCTTTATCAATGGGGTTTGCCATAAAGGCAACAAATGCCGTCGGGTCGTTTGTATACCCATAATCGAGTCCGAAAAAGTGCTTCCATTTGTATTGCTGTGATTTTTCAATTTGAACCTTTCCCACCGTCCAGTTTTCAAAAACTAACCCTTCGGAAATCCCCCAATTCCCAAGACCTGCAACCTCGTATTTTCTGCGATTTGTCTTTTTCATTCTTTCAAAAACCAAACGGTCGGTTTCGTCCAAGAACTCATTTATAAGGTAATTAGTGGAAAATGTAGCAACATCGCTTGAAGGATTATCAAAAAACCTTTTTTTAAGCCAATGTGTTTCACTCCAAGGGTTAAATGTAAGGGTGGTTTGCTTGTAAAGTGTAGATGGTATTTTACCGCGCGGTACAGAAAGGTCTAATTTATCAAAATCCGCTTCACTTTCAATTTCAAATGCCTCCTCTATCCAAACATAGTTTAAATAGCCCTTAGGCACCGTTGTTGAAGCAAGCTTTAAAACATCGTCAAACCCACGGAAGATAATTTTTTGTCCCGTAGGCTTGTAAACCATTTCCAAGGGCGATACGGTGTTGTTCCAATATTTCGAAACTCCTAACCGCTCCTGCGCCCATTTAAGCTGTGCAAATGTAGAATCCCTGTGGGTATTCATAACCTGTCTTACAACAAGTAAATTGGTATTTTCCTCCTTCATTAATCTGAATATAAAATTAAGTGCTGTAGTGGCTGATTTTTTGGAACCCTTGCCGCCCTTTAAAACGCGGTAACGTTTTTTACAGTTCCAAAATTTTTCATAACCTTGTCCGACAATCTTTGACATCTTAATCTCGGATGTCGTCAATAATCATCACCGCCTTAGAAGTCGTAGGTTTCTGCTCGGCTTGTTCACTTACGATTGAACGAAGCTCTTTAATAGCCGATAAGTCACCCGATGACGCCTTCTTGTAAAGCGCTATCATTACAGCGGTTTTTCTTGTAGGATTTTTCACATGAAATCCCTCATCCATAAGTGATTGTACCTCACTGTCTGACAGCTTTTCATTAAGCAGCGTTTTCAAGGTTTTATAAAGAAGCTTGTCATTCTCACGCAAATTTTTCCCTCCAATCAGCGCAATAATAATAATTAATTTAAAAATGCCATTCACCGACAAAAAAATATTTAAAAAAATTCATACTTCTGTCACAATTTTGTGGTATTATAATGATTGAAAGAAAATATTTACAGAGGGTTGCATTATGAAACAGAAAATATTAATAGTAGATGATGACCTGAATATCTGCGAATTGTTAAGACTTTATCTTGAAAAGGATGGCTTTGAAACTGTTATTGCCAATGACGGAGAACAGGCAGTTTTTTATGCTCAAAAATATTCTCCCGATTTAATACTTCTTGATATAATGCTTCCAAAGCTTGATGGTTGGCAGGTTTGCAGACAAATCCGTAAAACAATGGAAACCCCAATAATTATGCTTACTGCTAAGGGCGAAACCTTTGATAAGATTTTAGGCTTAGAGCTTGGCGCGGACGATTATGTAACCAAGCCATTTGATACCAAAGAGGTTATTGCCCGTGTTAAAGCCGTTTTAAGAAGAAGCAGTGATAATGACAAAGGCGTATCCCAAGAGGTTAAATACGATAAACTTAAAATCAACCTTACTAATTACGAGCTTGAAGTGAACGGTCAGCGTATTGATACACCGCCAAAGGAGCTTGAACTAATTTACCACTTAGCAAGTAATCCTAACCGCGTATACACTCGCGACCAGCTTTTAGACGAGGTATGGGGCTTTGATTATTACGGTGATTCAAGAACTGTTGATGTTCATGTAAAAAGACTTCGCGAAAAGTTAGAAAATATATCAACCGAATGGTCGCTTAAAACCGTTTGGGGCGTAGGATATAAATTTGAGGTTAAATAATTTATGAAACTTAAGCTTTTTAAAAAGTTTTTCTTTATAACTACCACTATAATCGTAATAAGTCTTACGGTTATGATGCTTATTTTATCCTTAGTGCTTAATTATTACATTTCAAGAAACGCTTATAAAACCTTAAGAGAATCTTGTGAACAGGTTGCCTTAACCGCTGAGGGTATTGATAATTACATAGATGAGGATAATTTTTTAACCCTTTTGAAAACCGTTGCGAATGTTAGCGAGTCTGATATTTTTATGACCGATGGTAACGGCGCAGTATTAGTTTGCTCTTGCAGTGAATGGCAAGAGAGTAAAAAATGCCTTCATTCCTCTTATATAATCCCTAACGACATAATTAAAAAAGCCGAAAAAGAGGATGACCTTTTTATAAGCACAATAGGTATGTACAAATTCCCACAATATGTCGCTTCAAGACCTATTAATACAACCGAGCCTTATTATATTTTTGCAACCTCTCCTCCCTCTCAGGTTAAAGAGTTAATGACAACCGTTTCAAAAATATATTTTCTATTGGCAATTATCCCGATTGTAATTATGTTCTTTGCAATTTACACTATGACATACCGCCTTACAAAGCCGTTAAAAAGTATGTCTGACGCAGCAAAATCAATGGCTAAGGGCGATTTTTCAAAAAGAATTCCTGTAACAAGTAATGACGAAATCGGCGAGCTTGCAATTTCGTTTAATATGATGACAAACTCACTTGCTCAGCTTGAGGGTATGCGCCGAAGCTTTATCGGTAATGTATCCCACGAGTTAAAAACACCGATGACTACCATCAGCGGATTTATTGACGGTATTTTGGACGGTACAATTCCCGAGGAGCGTCAAGGCTATTATCTTGATATTGTATCTAAAGAGGTTAAGCGACTTTCCCGCTTGGTAGAGGGAATGCTTAGTATGTCAAAACTTGAATCCGGACAAGAAACCCTAAAACCGCAAACATTTGACTTTTCGCAGCTTTTGTGTACAATAGTTATAGGCTTAGAACAGCGTATTGAACAGCAAAACCTTGAAATTATAGGACTTGATTCTATTAAAAGCGTAAATATAACCGCTGATAAGGATTTAATTCATCAAGCGGTGTATAATTTAGTAGATAACGCCATAAAATTTACTAACCCGGGCGGAAAAATTGAGTTTTCGCTTTCCGATTTTGCCGATAGCATTACCTTTAAAATCACAAATACAGGTAACGGCATACCCGAAAAAGAACTCCCTCTTGTATTTGAGCGTTTCTACAAAGGCGATAAATCCCGTTCTGATATTAAAGACAGTACAGGCATTGGTCTTTACATCGTAAAAACTATTATTTCTTCACACAAAGGAAATATATCTGTAACAAGTAAGGAAAATGTATTCACTTCCTTTGAAATAAAACTACCCAAGGAGATATAAAATGGAAGAATTCAACAATTATGAAAATAATATAGAAAAGGATAATGATGTTTCAGTAGAAAATATAAACGATATCCCTGCTGAAACCCCTGAAGAAAATATTGAAATTCATCAAGAAACCGTTTTAGAAAATAATGATGAAGAAGATGAAAATTCCGAACAAAACTATTGGCAGGAAAACGATTTCACACCCTTTAACCCCATAAACTATACACCGGTAAATGCTGTGAAAGAATACAAGCCATTAAGCAAAGGCTTTAAATTATTCTGTCTTATTATGGCAGCGGTAATATTACTTTCAGGCACTTGTCTTACAGGTTATTTTATAGGCAAAAGCAGTGTTAAAAACATTTCTTATAATAAAAAGATAGAATTAAACCTTGCTACGAAGCCTACAAATCAAGACCAACTTTCTGCAGCAGCGGTTTATGAAAAAGTAAACCCAAATGTTGTTGGTATAGTTATTTACAACTCAAAGGGCGTTGGTTCACAAGCAAGCGGTGTTATTTATACTGAGGACGGTTTTATCGTTACAAACGACCATATTTATTCCGAGGTTGCCGCTCCTAAGTTTAAAATCTATACACACGACGGCAAACAGTATGATGCCAAATATGTTGCAGGCGATAAGGTTTCCGACCTTGCAGTTTTAAAGATAGACGGTGGTAAATTCTCCCCTGCTAACTTTGGCGATTCAGACCAAATAATATACGGTGAAGACGTTGTTGCTATCGGCAGACCTAACGATGCAACAAGCGCTTCAAGTATTACAATGGGTATTGTTTCTGCTACAAACCGCAGAGTTACTACTACTACAAACTATTCTTCCCGCCTTATTCAAACCGATAGTGCTATAAATCCCGGTAGCTCGGGCGGCGCTTTAGTAAATATGTACGGTCAAGTAATAGGAATTACCTCCTCAAAGCTTGCAAGTACCACACAGGACGCTGTTGGATACGCTATCCCAACTACTGTTATGAAACGCATTGTTACAGAGCTTATAGAAAAAGGTAAGGTTGTTTCCCGCGCTAAATTAGGTATAACCTATACCGCAATTGATTCTGTTACAGCAGAAATTAACGGCTACGATTACCAAGGTCTTTATGTTGCGTCTGTTGCAGAAGACAGCGACCTTTATACAAAGGTAACCGAGGGCGATATTATAACCCAAATTAACGGTATTGATGTTACAAGTGATAATATTGTGCTTGATATTATTGAACAAAGCTCTGCGGGCGACAAAATAACCGTAACGGTTGTCAGCAAAAACGGCAGCACAAAAACCTTACAGGCAGTTTTAAGAGCAAATGTCAGCGAATCGAGCTACACCGAAATAGAAACACCTAATACTAACCAAAACCCCGGTAATAATGGTGGCGGTTCTTTCACCTTCCCGTTCGGCGAATAAATTTTAAAAGACTATCGAAAGATAGTCTTTTTTTATGCAATATTTTTTTAATTTCATACTTGTTATCGACATTATTTTTAACCAAAATATTATATAATCTATAAGGTGATTATTTTGATTGTATATGCCGATGTATTAATTTTCCTAAACCTTATTGTAAACTATTTTCTTTTGTGCGCCTGTTTTAAAATACTAAAGCAGACGCCAAAAACTATAAGGGTTATACTTTCGGCAGCGGTTGGCGGTATATCTTCCCTTTACATATTTTTGCCAAAGCTTAATATCTTGCTTGAAGTTATTTTAAAAATCACCACTTGTACTTTAATGGTACTAATTTGCTTTGGCTTTAAAAACGCAAAAACTTTCCTTAAAAATGTTGGTATTTTATTCGCTGTAACCTGTGCTTATGGCGGAGTTATGTTTGCTTTTTGGCTAATGTTTAGCCCTTACGGTATGGTTATAAATAACTCGGTGGTATATTTTAATATTTCACCCTTAACCTTAATAATTTTTTCGGTTGCAGCATACATTATATTCAGTATTTTTTCATTTGTTTTCGGGAAAATTTCGAAATTTGCAAATAAATGCTCTATTACCGTTTTTGCAAATAATAAAAACATACGGCTTGAAGCGATTATAGACACAGGCAATTCTATTGAAGACATTTTTTCAAGCTCACAAATAATTATTGCCGACCAAGCGCAAGTAAATAAATTATTTTCACTTGAAGACAAAAATTCTTCGAGATACCGAATACTTCCTTGCAATACCGTTTCGGGAAACAGTATTCTTGAAGGATTTCGGTGCGATAGCGCAGTTGTTATAAGCAAAAACACAAAAACAGTTTTACAAAAGCCAATACTTGCAATTTCCAAAACCGATTTAAAAGACGGCTACAATGCCATTATTAATCCAGAAGCTATAAGGTGATACTATGAAAATCCGTTACTTTTTTTACAAAATTCTCTTTAAAATAGGAATTATAAAGCCAATATTTTATATAAACGGTCCCGAAACTTTACCTGCCCCCTTAAAAAATGATGAGGAAACCGAGCTTTTAAACCGAAACGATAAGGAATCGCGCGACACATTAATAGTACATAACCTACGGCTTGTAGTATATATAGCCCGTAAATTTGATACCGTTAATGCAGGGATTGAGGACTTGATTTCAATTGGTACAATTGGGTTAATAAAAGCCGTTAACACTTTTTGCCCCGAAAGAAATATAAAACTTGCTACCTATGCCTCGCGCTGTATTGAAAACGAAATTTTAATGTACCTTCGCAAAAGTTCATCACAAAAAAACGAAATTTCAATTGATGAACCGCTTAATATTGATTGGGACGGTAACGAGCTTTTACTTTCAGATGTGCTTGGAAGTGACGGAGATGAGGTTGGACGCGGCGTAGAGCTTGAGGATGAACGCTCTTTGCTTAACGGCTTTATAAAAGAACTTCCGCCAAGAGAAAAACAAATAATGGAAATGCGTTTTGGTATGAACGGATATAACGAATATACACAAAAAGAAGTTGCCGATACTCTAGGTATTTCACAGTCGTATATTTCCCGACTTGAAAAGCGTATTATAAACAAATTAAAAAAACAAATTGAAAAAGCCGTTTAAAAATGTTATACTGCGATTAAAGAAAGTTTTTGGTGGTATAATGTTTTTAAGAATAACAGAAGTTTATTTAGTAATTATAAGTATAGTATCGGTTATTGTTTGTTGCTATGATAAGCTTATGGCAATAAAAGGAAAAAGGCGCATAAGTGAAAAAACATTGCTAACACTTTCTGCTCTCGGCGGGGGCGTAGCGATGTTTTTTACAATGTGTTTTATTCGCCATAAAACGCGCCATCTTAAGTTTATGCTCGGTATTCCCCTTATAATTGCGGTACAAATAACTGTTTTGCTATTAATTTTAAAAAATATTGGATAAATTTAAGCTTTTTTAAATTTTTTTGTTGACAAATACAACCTCGCTTGATATAATATTAAAGCTGTCCAAAATGATTCATTAGCTCAGACGGTAGAGCACTTGACTTTTAATCAAGGTGTCCGGGGTTCGAATCCCCGATGGATCACCAAAAATCCCGAAACACCCTAAAGGGTGTTTCGGGATTTTTCTTTATTTCTAAGGGGATGAGAACCCCGTGGGGTTCGTCGAAGCAGCCCGAAAGGCGCGATAGCCTTTCGGGACTGTGAAGTCTCGAGTGACGTTGCGAGCGCGTCCGGTGGACGATACAGCGAGCATAAGGAAGCGCCGCGGTCGAAAGTTTTAGGCATTTTAAGCCGTCAAAACTTTCGGGTACCGCAAGAGTGCGATGAACAATTTCGGAGCGGTCGAAACGGTGTGGGCGCAGAGTATCCCCGATATTCGTATTATGAAATACGCGAAGCGGATTTATCCCCGATGGATCATCAAACAAGAATATATATTAAAAAGCTCCCGCCAAAATTTTTCGGCAGGAGCTTTAAGTTTTATTCAATAATTTCGTTTTCTCTTAAAATTCTCACAAATTTATCAATTTCACCCAGTGCTAAAACTGTGGAAATTTCAAAAGCTTTAAGTAATAAATCAAGCATCTCGTTTTTAGAAAAATCTTTATCTTTAAGGTTGTTCCATAAAAACAAAGAGATTTCGTCTAAAATAATGGTTTGATTTAAACTGTTTTCACCTTTTATAACATAATGTTCGTCAACATTAACTATATCAAAACCGCTTTTTATCCTCAATTCCATCACCTTTTTGTAAAATTTTGTAAAATTATTATAAACTATAACTTTTTATATTGCAAGTACTATATTGTTTGTTGTATAATATAAAAAAGAATATTTTAATCAGAGGTAAAATTATGGATACTTTTTTCGAACAAATTATATCAATCAGAAAAAACGGTAAAGCTGTTGCGGGAATTTTAGGCGTATGGCTTGCAGCTTTTCTTTTATCGTTTCTTCTTTTTATCTTTTCCGGCTATATAGGTTCTTTTTTCGTATTACTTATTGCGGGTATAATTTACGGTGCAATTAAGTTAACGTGTCTCTTTAATATTGAATACGAATACATTATTACAAACGGCACAATGGATATTGATAAAATTGTAAACAAATCAAGCCGTAAAAGAATGTTAAGCTTTGACCTTTCGGGTGTTAGCCGTTTAGAAAAATACGCACCGCACTGCCTTAACAACATTGATACTAAAAAAGTTGTTTTCGCGTGTGATACTGCTGACGAAAACGCCTACTTTATGGTATCTGAAAAAGAGGGTGCAAAAACCTCATATCTTGTTTTCTCACCTAATGATAAAATAAAATCCGCTGTTGTTAAATACATTCCAAAATTCATTTCAAACAGTGCTTTTAAATAAGGATGTGCCGCTATGAAAGTATTAACTAAGGCTTTAATAAAAAGCCATGAAGAAAATGCTGTCAAAAGCGGCATTTTTTCATATATACAGCTTATGAAAAATGCGGGCGATAAGGCATTTGAAATTATAAACGCCACCTATTCCCTGCCAAACAAAAAAATCGCTGTAATATGCGGAAACGGCAATAACGGGGGCGACGGCTTTGTAATTGCAAAGCATTTAAAGGACAACGGCTTTAATGTTACCGTTATAACCCCTTTAGGGAACCCTATAACCGATACTGCCACTCATTATTTCAATCAACTCGAGGGTGTTGAAATCACTCAAAGAATTGATGATAATTATGATATTTTTATAGACGCCCTTTTTGGAATTGGTCTTAACAGAAGTCTTAGTGATGATATTATATGCCTTATAAATAAAATTAATTCCACTAACAGCATTCGCATTGCAATAGATATTCCGTCAGGCATTGCAAGTGATACGGGTGAAATTTTAGGCGCCTGCATTAATTCCGATTTAACTATAACCTTTATTGCGCTTAAACCTTGCTTTTTACTGCCGTTAGCATCCGATTGTTGCGGTAAAGTTATTGTTGCAGACATTGGTATACCCGTTAGCGAATACAATTACGAAACAATTGATGAGCCTATTTTCAAAAAAAGAAAGCATAATTCTCATAAAGGCACCTTTGGTACTACGCTTTTGTTTTGCGGAAGCTTTGGTATGCTTGGCGCCGCTATTCTTTCGGCTAAGGCTTGCCTTAGAAGTGGAGTGGGTATTGCAAAATGTGTTTTATGTAAAGGCATTTACAAGCCCTTTACCATAGCAGTACCCGAGGCGGTATGTATTCCCGCTAGGCAAACACTTAACGGTACACTATCCCCTTTTATAAATGTAAAAAAAGCCTTTCAAAAGGTAAATGCAATTCTTTTTGGGTGCGGTCTTAAAAACAATAAAAGTATTCAAAAACTACTTAAAAAGGTTATTCTAAATTCAAATGTTCCTACCGTTATTGATGCAGATGGCATAAATGCACTAAGTAAAAACATAGAATTACTTAAGAAAGCAAATGCTCCGATTATATTAACCCCGCACCCTGCCGAAATGGCTCGCCTTTGCGGTACTACTACGGGTGAATTAGAAAAGGATAGAATAAATACCGCTATAAATTTTGCAAAGCAATATAACTGCTATTTAGTATTAAAAGGTGCAAATACCATTGTTTGCACGCCTAACTCTAAGGTGTTTTTTAATACAAACGGCAATCCCGGTCTTGCAACGGGCGGTAGCGGCGATGTACTTGCGGGAATTATAGTGTCATATTTAGCGCAAGGTATGCCTATAATTGATGCTTTAAAAGCGGCTGTATATATTCACGGCGAAACTGCCGATAAAATGGCTGATATTTTAAGTGAGGCGGCATTGTTACCGAGTGATATAATCGAAGCGCTCTAAGGAGAGTGTGATTATGAAAAAAGTTTTATGCCTTGTAACATTACTTCTTTTCCTATGCTCATGCAGTACGAAAACAAAAAATATAACACCAATAACAAAAGGAATTTCCTTTGAAAGTGAAATTTCGTTTTATAACGAAACCTATTTGTGCAATGTTAATATTCAAAAAAACGGCGATACTGAGATATTGTTTTCATCGCCGCAAGAGCTTACAGGACTTAAAATAAACTATATCGGTAATAATGTTACTGTAAATTACGACGGTATTGAATACACCTCGGTCATAGATGACCTACCGCAATATTCCACAAGTAATATTATTTATAAAATATTTTCAAACAATTATAACGAAGTGCTATTTGAAGAAGATAATTATTTCGTAAAATGTAAGCAGGGCGACACTGAATATAAAATGTACCTAGGCGCAACAGGCTTACCAATAGAAATTAAATCCCCCGTCTTTAATGCTAAAATCAAAAATGCTACAATCATTGTAAAATGAAAAAGAACCGCAGAAAACTGCGGTTCTTTTTCGTATAAGGGGTTTGAGGAGAAATTTCTTAAAAAATTTAAGAAATATACCAAATCGGATGCGGCTTCCTTTTCGGTACAAGCTTATAATAAATCAAAATAATTAACTCTTTATGAACGAATTTTAAAATTTTTTAAAGAATATAATTAAATCTTTTTGTCAATAATATTTTCGAAAGGATGATTTTGATGAAATATACGCAATACTCCTCTAAAAAAAGGGGTAATTCCGCTTTTTATATTATTTTAGCCGTATGCCTTTCGGTGATTGCTATTGCCGCTTGGTTTGCCTTTTCAAAAATGGCAGATACTCCTAATACTGAAAATCAAAACAACAGCATACAAAATAATAGCGAATATAACAGTAATAATTCCTCATATAATGAAAATAGCGATAATGATATTATAATCCCTCCGCAAACCACAGTTCCCTCTACTCCAACAGCGCAAGAGCCTGAAAATGTACCATACAGTGAGGAAACTAGCGAAAAGCTATACTCTATGCCTGTAAACGGAGAAATTTTAAAGGACTTCAGCTTAAACACACTGCAATATTCCGCCACCTATGGCGATATGCGAATTCATAATGCGGTAGATATTACTTGTTCAGACGGTACACTTGTAAGTGCTTGTACAGACGGCAAGGTGCAAGCAATTGAGCAAAGCGCAGCATTGGGTCAGGTTGTAACAATTGACCACGGCGACGGCTTAATTGTTAAATACGCTTCGCTTAAAAATATAACTGTTAAAAATGGTAGCACTGTAAAATCCGGCGATACAATAGGCGCCGTTTCTACTGTACCAAACGAATGTGCCGACCAAAGCCACCTCCATATAGAAGCATCTAAAGACGGTAAGGATATTTCTATTTTAACATTATTTGAATAGCTTGCCCTCGGAAATTTTATCGTTTAGGGGCGCCAAATTAAAAAGCACAAAGCTTTACGCTTTGTGCTTTTTATTATACCTTCATTTTTTCTTTTGCCGACATTACAGTGTATTCACTTATGTCGGGTATGGTTTCACCGTCAATCTGTAAGGTCGCCTTGCGGTCTAATTTAACCGAAATATTATGACCCTCAATAACGGTAATCATACTTTTCATAATAGTATGCTTTCCAAACATAATGAGTAAAAAAGCAATTATAATTTTTAAAATATTTTTACTGTACATAGCTACTACCGATAAGCTTTTTTCACTGTTAAGACGGTCTTGCTTAGGAGCCGCCATAAATCCGCCGCCAAAATATCTGCCGTTCATAGTTGGAACAAGCCAAGTGTTTTTAAAGGTGAATTCCTTACCGTCAACCGTAACATGTGCTGTGCAAGGCTTATAAGCGTACACAAGAGCTTTTATTGCAGCATAGAGATAATTTCCCCTTTTCTTTGAAAGAGCGCGTAAACGCTCAACCTCGCCACAACAGTAGCCGTCCATACCTGAGCCGATACAGTTTATAAATTTATATTCCTTGCCGCCAATGTTGGCAACGGGTAAATCCTTTATGTAATCATTAATAATTATCGGTCTTGTGCGTTTTTTGAAATTAATATCTCTTGCAAAATCGTTTCCGCTACCTGAAGCATAAAAATATATGTTATTCTTAATTTCACCCTGCCCGATTTTATTTATAAAGCTATTAAGCGTACCATCGCCGCCGGTTAAAATTATATTCATATTAGGCGAAAGCGCACTCATAAAGCTCGAGAAATCGTCAATTGCAGTAATGTCCATATATAAATAATTATTGTTGCCCATTAGCTGCTCAATTTCTTTAGCTATACTAAGCCCTTTTCCACCACCCGAATTAGGATTGTAAAGAACGGTAAATTCTGTCATTACTTCACCCCTTAATACTAATACATATATTTTAAAGGTTTTGGCGGATTTTGTCAACAAAAAGACTATTTGCACTCAAGCAAATACACATTATTATTCTACCACCATGCAATCTTTTTGAAAATTTACATAATAGAGATTTTTTAAAAATAAAAAAGCGGTTCGAAAACCGCTTAAAAAATAATATAATTATATTTTCAAGTCTTACTTATGTAGTAAAACCTGCTGAATTTATCCCAAGCCCAAAACTGACACTAAGCGCCTTGTCCACCATCCCCATAGAGTCGTTATCAAGGCAACCCATTTTCTCTTTCAGGCGCTTTTTATCAATAGTTCTTACCTGTTCAAGCAGCACTATTGAATCCTTTGCAAGACCGCAGTTATCGGCATCAACCGAGATATGTGTTGGTAGCTTAGTTTTATTGTGTTGGCTTGTAATAGCCGCTGCAATAACGGTTGGACTGTACTTATTCCCTACGTCGTTTTGAATAATAAGCACAGGTCTTATACCACCTTGCTCCGAGCCGATTACAGGACTTAAATCTGCGTAATAAATTTCTCCGCGTTTTATATTCATATTCTTTTCACACTCCGATTATATTTTTACCTTAAATTCTCAAAATTAATCATTAAAATAGTAAATTCATTAACATAATATGTTAGAGTGTGTACAAATGTTAAATCCCCACCGTAAAAGTGGGGATTTTATTATTTTGCAAGTTCAGTTTTTAGTTTGATTTCTTCCTTAGCCGAAGCAGTAATAGAAGCAATGCTACCCTCTGCATTATCAACAATAATATCAACAATCTTATTTTCAATTTCACGGCGGATAAGGTTTCTGAGTTCTCGTGCTCCCCTTTTGCCACCGTCACACTTATTTGCAAGATAATCGCAAAGGTCTTGCTTGTAATTGAAATCAATAAGCTTTTCTTTTAACGCGTCTTTAAGCTCTTTAAGCATTAAATCAGCAATCTTTGAAAGTGACTCCCCTGAAAGCGGAGAAAATACAACGATTTCGTCCACACGGGCAATAAATTCAGGACGTAAGAAGCCCTCAAGTGCTTTTAATGCCTTATCCTTAGAAGCGTCTGCCTGAGTTCTGCCAAAGCCTAAAAGGTTTTCCTTATTGTCGCTGCCCGCGTTGGAGGTCATAACAATAACTGTATTTTCAAAATTAACCGTTCTGCCTTGCGCGTCGGTAACTCTGCCTTCGTCAAGGATTTGTAAAAGAATATTTAATACGTCAGGATGCGCTTTTTCAATTTCATCAAAAAGCACTACCGAATACGGCTTTCTTCTAACCTTTTCGGTAAGCTGACCTGCCTCATCATAGCCAACATATGCGGGAGGCGCCCCAATAATTCGTGACACCGAATGCTTTTCCATAAATTCCGACATATCAAGACGAATTAATGTTTCAGGGGTGTTGAAAAGTTGTTCCGAAAGCACCTTTACAAGCTCTGTTTTACCAACACCTGTTGGTCCTACGAATATAAATGATGCAGGACGGTGAATCTTGCTTGTTTGCACTCTTGAACGCTTAACGGCGCTTGCAACAAGCCTTGTAGCCTCATTTTGACCTACAATACGATCATTTAAGGCATCTTCAAGATTTGCAAGCTTTTTAAGGTCGCTTTCTTGAATTTTAGTTGCGGGAATACCTGTCCAAAGTTCGATTACCTTAGCAATATCCATATCGGTAACGGGTCTTGCAGCAGCTTCTTCACAAAGGTCTTCGGCTTGTTTTTTATATTTTTCTATATCAGATTTTAAAAGCGCCTGTTTTTCGTAATCAGGGTTTTCAACATCGGCAGTTAATTCTTCAAGTTTGATTGTATACTCTGCCACCTTTTTATTTGCAACATAAAGATCATCAACCGCTTTATTAGCAAGACTTGCACACGCGCAAGCCTCATCAAGAAGGTCGATTGCCTTATCGGGCAAATAGCGGTCAGTAACATATCTTTCAGAAAGCAATACTGCTTTTTTAACAATATCATCAGGTATAATTACATTATGGAAGCCTTCATAATAGCCCTTAACACCCATTAAGATTTCTTCCGATTCGCTTAAAGAGGGTTCTTCAATAGTAACAGGTTGGAAACGGCGTTCAAGCGCAGCATCCTTTTCAATATACTTACGGTATTCCTTAAAGGTTGTAGCGCCTATAACCTGTATTTCTCCGCGCGATAAAGCGGGTTTTAGAATATTAGCGGCATTCATAGAACCCTCAGCCGAATCGCCCGCGCCTACGAGATTATGAATTTCATCTATAAAGAGAATAATATTACCTGCTTCTTTAATTTCCGCCACAAGACCTTTAACACGGCTTTCAAACTGACCGCGGAACTGTGTTCCTGCAACAAGGCCTGTTAAATCGAGCAAGAATATTTCTTTATCAAGCAGTCTTGCAGGGGCATCGCCGTTTGCAATTTTCATAGCAAGACCCTCAGCAATAGCGGTTTTACCGACACCCGGTTCACCTATCAAACAGGGGTTATTCTTAGAACGGCGGGATAAAATTTGAATAGTGCGGTAAAGTTCCTTATCTCTGCCGATAATAACATCTATTTTGCCTAATTTTGCCTTTTCGGTAAGGTTGGTGCAATACTGCTCCATAAACTTACGGCGTTTTTTCTTAGGCTTTTCATTGGATTTTTCTTCCTTTTCATCCTTAGCCTCAGATTTTGCCGCATTACCACCCATATTACCGAAAATTTTATTTAAAAACGGCATTGCAGGTGCGGTACCTAAATCAAAGGTTTCGTCGTTAAGGTCAGCATCATCCATTTCTTCGTTTAAGGACATTATATCCATAAACTGCTCACTCATTTGTTCAATATCCTCATCGGATATATTCATCTTTTTGAGCATATCATCAACAGGCTTTATACCTAATTCTTTAGCACAAACAAGGCAAAGTCCGTTTGGTTCTGCATTGGGGTTTGAAATGTCCGAAACGAATACTACT
>JAZOTR010000099.1:0-2600 GCA_045657745.1 Acutalibacteraceae bacterium | reverse complement strand
AAAGCATTTGAAGGCTTGCTCGCAAGATACTTCAAATAAGCGAAAAACCGCATAAATAAAGGATTTTCAAAAACTCAAGCTAACAGGCGCGGATTTTGCTTCCGTGCCTGTTTTTCTATATTTGGTGGGAGTTTAGGTGGTATTTTTTAAAACAAACGTTACACAGGAAGGACTTTCCTGTATTTTTTAAATAGTTCTACTAAAACTAACAGTAGGAGGTTTTAAGAATGAAAAGAAATATTTTTATAACAATTTTTACTTTAATTTTTGCTTTTTCTCTTGCCGGTTGCGGCGAAAATAAGGGTTCTGATAATATGATGTCCGACATTAGAAACGGTATGCAATCTGCTGAAGACAAGGTTGAAAGCGGTATTGATAAAGCCGAGGATAAAATCGATAATGGCATTAATAACGCTGAAGATGCACTTGATGGCACTGGGGCTAAAATTAGTCGCGATAAGGCAAAGCAGATTGCTCTTGAACACGCAAAGCTAAAAGAAAGTGATATTAAAAACTATCATATCGAGCTTGATAAGGATAACGGGCATTTGGAATATGACATTGAATTTAATTATAACGGCGCTGAATACGATTATGAAATCGACGCCGATACAGGCGAAATTCGCTCACACAGCAAAGATATAGAGGACTAAATTATAGTTTAAAAAAGGCTTGTTACTCAAGCCTTTTTTTAATGTTCGTCTAATTGCTGAAAAATCTTTCCAAAACCCTTTATTTTACTTGCTAAAATGACACTTTTATGGTAAACTATTTTAGATTACTGTTGATTTTGGAGGAAGCTTAATGGCTTGCAAAAATATAGATACCGACAGGGTATTTTATTACTTTAACGAGCTTTGCAAAATACCGCACGGCTCGGGCAATATGGACAGTATTGCTGACTTTTGCGTAAACTTTGCAAAAAATCACAACTTAAAATATAATCGCGACAGTACTAATAATGTTATTATTTATAAACCGAGTGAAAACCACCCGAAGGATACTATAATTTTACAAGGTCATCTTGATATGGTATGCCAAAAGGATAGTGACAGCGACATTGACTTTTTAAAGGACGAGATTACCACCTTTACAGACGGTGACTTTTTAAAGGCTAATAAAACCACTCTTGGCGCAGATAACGGCATTGCGGTTGCAATGATATTTGCAATACTCGAAAGCACCGAAATAAAACTTCCGTCTATTGAAGCGGTGCTTACCACCGATGAAGAAATTGGAATGCTTGGCGCGATGGCGCTTGATACAAGCCTTTTAAACGGCAAAAAAATGATTAATATTGACTCTGAGGATGACGAGGTTTTAACCGTTTCCTGTGCGGGCGGCAGTGATTTTTCTGCAAATTTGCCAATAGAATACGAATCCAAAACTGCAACCGAAATTACCGTAACCTTACAAGGCCTTAAGGGCGGTCATTCGGGGGTTGAGATTGATAAAAAGCGTGTAAACGCAAATATCCTTGCAGGCAGATTTTTAAATTATATGAAATCGCGCTGTAATTTTGATATTGTCTCAATTTGCGGCGGCGATAAATCTAACGCTATTGCAAACGCTTGTACTATTAAGTTTTGTAGTACTAATGCGGACAAGTTTGTTACATTAAGCCGTGAATACCTTAATGTAATTAAAAGCGAAATTTCTGCCCGCGAGCCTAACTTTAACCCAACAGTTACTTTAGGCGCGCAAGGTGAATTCAGCGTAATAGCTCCGCAAAACAAAAACGATATTATAGATATTCTTGCTACTACGCCAAACGGCATTATTGAAATGAGCGCCGAAATTGAAAATTTAGTAGAAACCTCGCTTAATTTAGGTATTCTTATAACAAACGAAAATGAAATTCGTTTACAGTTTGCGCTCAGAAGCAATAAGCAATCGGCTTTGGATGCTTTGGAAGAAAAGCTTTACGCCTTTTTCGAGCGTTATCCCGCTAAAATAAAAATCGGCGGAAAATATCCCACTTGGGAATATAAAGAAAATTCCGTAATGCAAAAGCTTTATTGCGATATATATTTAGAAAATACAGGCAAAAAGCCAAAGGTTGAGGCTATCCACGCGGGACTTGAATGCGCGGTATTTTCATCAACAATCAAAGAACTTGACTGCATAGCAATAGGCCCCACTATTTTTGACGCTCACACCACAAACGAGCGCTTAAGCCTTTCTTCTACGCACAAGATTTTTAATATTTTAACAGATGTTTTAACAAGCCTTGTTTAAAAACATTTAATATAAAAAAGATTGGAGAAATTATGGAAAACAAAAACAATTTCAAACCGTATATCGCGGCAGACAAGATTACACCCGAGATTACTGTAACATCCATTGTTATCGGTATTCTCTTGGCCGTTGTATTCGGTGCCGCAAACGCCTATTTAGGCTTACGCGTTGGTATGACCGTTTCGGCCTCTATCCCTGCGGCAGTTATCTCAATGGGTGTTATACGCATTTTGCTTCGCAGAAATTCTATTCTTGAAAACAACATTGTTCAAACAATAGGCTCTGCGGGTGAATCCCTTGCAGCAGGTGCAATTTTCACATTGCCCGCACTCTTTATTTGGGCGGCAGAGGGTAAAACCAAG
>JAZOTR010000098.1:0-11746 GCA_045657745.1 Acutalibacteraceae bacterium | reverse complement strand
TGCCTTTGTTACCTTCGCTATACGAATAATGGGTAAACGGCAAATCGGCGATATGCAACCAAACGAATTGGTAATTACACTATTAATTTCTGAAATTGTCGCTATTCCGCTCCAGGATATTACCCAACCTATTTTAAGCGGCATTGTTGCTATTTTTATGCTTATTGTTTTAGAAATCGTTATGTCAGTTCTTTCTATGAAAAGTATATTTGTAAGAAGATTTATGAACGGTAAATCGGTTGTAATTATTAAAAACGGTGTTGTTGATCAAAAGGCAATGCGGGATGTAAGAATGACGGTTTTAGATTTAGTAGAGCTTTTACGAGGTCAAAATGTATTTGATATTTCTACTGTTGCCTTTGCGGTGCTTGAAGTGAACGGAAATTTAAGTGTGCTTTTAAAGGGAGCTAATCAAACCGTTACTGCAAAGGATATGGGCGTTAAAAAATCAAAAGAGGCTCTGCCTTTACCCGTAATAAGCGACGGAAAAATATTAAGTGATTCTTTAAAAGCGCTTAATATTACAAGCAGTGATGTTCATAAAAAAATAAAAGCCAATAATACAGAGGTTGAAAATGTATTTTTAATGACGCTTGACCGCTACGACAACATTTGCATTATAAAGAAAGGCATATAAAATGAAAAGACTAATTCCCGCAGGTATAATTTTTATGCTTGTTATTCTTACCTATTTTTTAAGCACAAAATATATAACTAAAAGCTGTGAAAATACAAATACTCTTCTTCAAAAATCAGTAGAGGCCTACAAGGAAAACCACACCGCACAAAAGGAAACAAACGAAATTAAAAAGTTTTGGCAAAAGGAAGAAAAAATACTTTCCTTTTTTGTAAATCACGAGCATATTGATGAAATTGAATTAGCAATTTCAACATTAGCGGTTTATGCAGAAGAAAAGGATAATATTTTATTTTACGAATACGCCGACACTATTGAAATTTTACTGCATCAAATAGTAGAAGAAACAAAAATTACTACACACAGTATTTTTTAATTTATGCATAAATATGCATTCTTTATTGACAAAAACGAATATTAATGTTATACTCTTCTTATATTAATTAAGGAGAGTATTTTTATGAAAAAAATATTAGCTATTGTACTTATGTTAACAATGCTCGTTGCTTGCTTTGCAGGTTGCGGTGCAAAAGAAGACGACACTTTGGTAATGGCAACAAATGCGGCATTCCCTCCATACGAATATATTGAAGATGGCGAGTATGTTGGTATTGACGTTGAAATTGCTAACCTTATTGCTAACGAGCTTGGCAAAAAGCTTGAAATCAAAGACGTTGAATTCGGCTCAATCATCGGCGGTGTTAAGTCTGGTAAATTTGATATCGGTATGGCTGGTATGACAGTTACTGAAGACCGTAAGGTAAACGTTAACTTCTCTACTACATACGCAACCGGCATTCAATCAGTTATTGTTAAATCTGACTGCACCTATGCTTCTTATGAAGATTTCTACACCGGCTTTGACGCTGAAGGAAATCCTCAAGGCGTTGTTGAAGGAATTAAAATCGGTGTTCAACAGGATACTACCGGTGACATCTACTGCTCAAGCGATCCTGCTGAATGGGGCTTCGGTGAAGAAAATGTAATTCGTTACAAGACCGGTGCTGACGCTGTTCAGGCACTTATTGAAGGTAAAGTTACTGCTGTAATTATTGATAACGAACCTGCTAAGTCTTTCGTTGCTTCTAATGAAGGTCTTAAGATTCAAGAAACTGCTTTCACTGAAGAAGAATATGCAATTGCCGTTAACAAGAAAAATGATGAATTACTTGATGACATTAACGCTGCTCTCAAGAAATTAACAGATAACGGCGAAATTAAAAAGATTATTGACAAATACATTAAATAATTTTTAACTTTTCAATGCAACCTCATTCGGTGAAAACCGAATGAGGATTGTTTTGTGTAATAAGCTTTTAAAGGAGAAACCAATGAAAGAATGGTTTAACGAGATTTCCTACGAATTTTATACAAACTTTATAAAAGATAATCGTTGGGAATGGATTGTTAAGGGTTTTAAAAACACCCTTATTATCACCTTTTTTGCAACACTTATTGGTATTGCTATCGGTGTTTTAATTGCAATTATACGTTCTACATACGATAAAAACAGTTCAACCCTAAAGAAAAAGAAAAGCCCCGGCTACTACCTATTATCCATATTAAATGCGATATGTAAGATATACTTAACGGTAATACGCGGAACCCCTGTTGTTTTGCAATTGCTTATTATGTACTTTGTTATAATGGTTTCTTCTGACAATGATACCGTTGTTGCAATAGTTGCTTTCGGTGTAAACTCAGGCGCTTATGTTGCTGAAATTTTCCGCGGCGGTATTATGTCTATCGATAAGGGTCAGTTTGAAGCAGGAAGAAGTCTTGGCTTTAACTACATTCAAACTATGATTTATGTAGTAATACCCCAAATGTTTAAGGTTGTACTACCCACACTTTGCAACGAATTTATTGTATTACTTAAAGAAACCTCTATTGCTGGTTATGTTGGTATTGTAGACTTAACTAAAGCGGGCGACCTTATAAGAGGCCGTACCTTCTCTGCATTTATGCCCCTTGTAGCAGTTGCAATTATTTATTTGATAATTGTTATGCTATTTACATGGCTTGTAGGAAAACTTGAAAGGAGGCTTCGCAACAGTGACCACTAATGAAACACTTATAAAAGTAGAAAACTTAGAAAAATCTTTCGGTAAAATCGAAGTTTTAAAGGGCATTTCTACCGATATTAAAAAGGGCGAGGTTGTTGTAATTATCGGACCCTCAGGTTCAGGTAAATCAACCTTCTTGCGTTGTCTGAACCTCCTAGAAGAACCAACAGGCGGACATATTTATTTTGATAATACAGACATCACAGACCCTAAGGTTAATATAAATACCCACCGTCAAAAAATGGGTATGGTTTTCCAACAGTTTAACCTTTTCCCGCATATGACTGTACTTAAAAATATGACTATTTCCCCCATTAAAGTTTTAGGTCTTTCAAAAGCCGAGGCTGAAGAACGCGCAATGAAATTACTTGAGCGTGTTGGCCTTGCTGACAGAGCTAACGCTTATCCGTCACAGTTATCGGGCGGTCAGAAGCAGCGTGTTGCTATTGTTCGCGCACTTTGTATGCAACCCGATGTTATGCTGTTCGACGAGCCTACCTCTGCGCTTGACCCCGAAATGGTTGGCGAAGTGCTTGAGGTTATGAAATCTCTCGCTCAGGAAGGTATGACAATGGCGGTAGTAACTCACGAAATGGGCTTCGCACGTGAAGTTGCTGACAGAGTATTCTTCATCGACGAAGGAATTATTATGGAGGAAGGAACCCCCGACGAGTTATTTACTAACCCGAAATCTCCAAGACTTAAGGACTTCTTAAGTAAGGTTATATAAAATTAAACCGAGGCAGAAATTCTGCTTCGGTTTTTTAATTAATATTGAAAATTTCCGCCATATATATTATTATATTAACAGTAAATTCAAAGGAGCGTATATGAAAACTCAAAACAATATTTTAATAGCTTTTATTTTAAATCTATTCTTTTCAATTTTTGAATTTTTCGGCGGTATTTTTACCGGTAGCGTTGCTATCGTTTCGGATGCTATTCACGATATTGGCGATGCTTTAAGCATTGGTATATCTTATTTTCTTGAAAAAAAAAGTAAAAAACAACCCGATAATATTTATACCTACGGATATGCGAGATATTCGGTTATTGGCGGTGTAATTACAACACTTATTTTACTGTTTGGCTCGGTTACCGTTATCATAAATGCTATAGGAAAAATAATTAACCCAACCGAAATCAACTACAACGGAATGATAATTTTTGCCGTTGTTGGCGTTATAATAAATTTTGCCGCCGCTTATTTTACGCGCGAGGGCGATTCTATTAACCAAAAGGCCGTTAATCTTCATATGCTTGAGGATGTGCTCGGTTGGGCGGTAGTTCTTATCGGCGCAGTAATAATGCGTTTTACTGATTTCAAAATTTTAGACCCGTTAATGTCTATCGCCGTTGCAATTTTCATTTTAATTAACACCATTAAAAATCTTAAAGAAGTAATTGATATATTCTGCGAAAAAATACCAGACGGTATTTCAACCGAAGAAATAAAGCACCATTTACTCCATATCGACGGTGTTATTGATGTTCATCATATTCACATTTGGAGCATTGACGGTAACGGCGCTTACGCTACAATGCACATTGTAACAAATGCGGATACTAAAGAAATCAAGCATAAGGTTAAGGAAGAATTAGAGGAACACGGTATTTGCCATTCAACACTCGAGCTTGAAACAGAAAATGAAAACTGCGAGCATATAGAATGCAAGGTCGAGCATCATCATTCTCACTCACACCACCATCACCACCACTAACAAAAAAGAACTATGAGTAATCATAGTTCTTTTAATTTTATACTTATTTCGCCGGAAGATAAAAATTCCCAGCTTCCGTCAGAATATTCTACCTTTAGCCTACAGTTGTCATCAATTTCGAGCGCTTTAGCGGTTTTATCCCCCACAAGCACCTCTTTACCCAAAGCAATACTGCGCTTGCGGTAATCGATTAAAAATTGCTTGTCTTCAATTGTGTTATAAACACCAAAAAAGTTATCAATAACCTTTGCTACAAGCCTATTATTCAAATTTGCGTCCTCATTATCAAAGACAGTAGTAGCTATATTCTTAATTTGGCTATCTAAGCCGTTTTTATCAGCAAAGAGATTAATCCCTATGCCGACTACCGTAAAGGCATTCTCGCCGCAAATAACCGACTCACAAAGTATTCCGCAAACCTTTTTTGTATCTATTAAAATATCGTTAACCCATTTAATTTGCGTAGCTTTGCCGCTGATTTCTTCAATTGCTTTACTAACTGCAACCGCAGTAGCGCAAGTAATAAGCGTAGTATCAAAATTAAAGGTTTTCGGGCGGACTAATATACTTAAATATATACCGCCGTTATTTGATATAAATACTCTGCCCTTTCTACCCTTGCCGCCTGTTTGCTTTAATGCGGCAATTACCGTTCCTTCTTTTGCGCCGTTTAAAGCCTCTTGCTTTAAAACATCATTAGTAGAAGCAACACAGTCAAACAAAGTTAAATTTATATCACTTGCATTAATATATTTTAAAATTTCTTGCTTTTTCAAACTCTATTTTCCTTTTTTAAAAAGTCTGTTAACTTTAGGATGAAGCATATAAATATATAAAGCAGACATTCTCGAAACTGCAATATCGTATACAACAAATACTATATTAGCAACCAAAAGCAAAATTATAACACCGTATTTTTTAAAATCACCGAAATCATCAAGCGAAAGCGCAAACAAGCGTGAAAAAACACCGTAAACAGTTAAAACAGAAATATTAAATGTTGCTAATTTAATAACCCATTCAATAACTTGCTTATTTATTTTTTCAATTAACGATTTCAAAATCGGATAAAATCCAAAGAAAAACACATACATAAATTTGCTTTCGAGCTCGGCAAACAAGAAGACTAATACCGCAGATGTAACATAGCAAAAGAAAGCCCATTTATAATCGGTTTCTATTAAAACAACCATTACGCAAAGCCCTGCTATTGCAGGGATTGCGTAGGTTAAATACGGAAAATATGATACAAGCATTATAACTACCGCTAAAGCGGACATTATAGCGCATAAAGTAATTTTACCTGTGTTTTTCATTAACAACACCCAATTAAATCGCCGCCCATACATTCACAGCAGCAGTCTGCACAGATAAGTCCTTGGCAAACATCACAACCACTGCAATCATTACCTGAGCCGTAGCTTCTGTATGGGTTGTTGTACTGTACGCGTGACTGTCTTTGAGCGTTATTTAAAGCGTTTCTGTATTCGGGGTTACTGGGGTCCATACGAGCAGCAGTAGCAAAGCTTGTATAGGCTTGGTCGAACCAACCGCGACGGTAAAGCACAGTGCCGTTTAAGAAATACCATTCTGCATTTCTTGTGTGCGGCGGTACACCGTCAAGCAATTCCTGCGCTTCTTCAAGGCGTGATTGCCTAATTAAATTACGAACCTCAGGAAAAGCAGATTCGCCGGCAGTATAATTACCACTATCGTTAGTTTTTGCGCCTTTTCTTGTATTCATAATAGCGTCATACGCTTGATTAATTTCTTGCATTTTTTCTTCTGCTAAATCTGATAGCGGATTATCGCCGTAATTATCGGGATGATACTTTCTTGCAAGCTCTCTATACGCTTTTTTAATTTCTTCATCGGTAGCGTTTTTGCTAACGCCTAATATTTCATAAGGATTTTTCATTATTTTGCTCCTTTTTAAAGGTTTGCTCTAAACCTAAATATATTATGTTTCCTAATATGCTTTTATATTTTTTAATATCTAATAGCTCGAATGCCTTTGAAGCTTCATTAATACTAAAATATATTTGCGACGCCACAAAGTCCTTAATTTCATCTTTTTGCTTATTTTTTAAAACATTATATGAGCCTGTTTTAATATCGCTTTCCAAATCGCAAAAGGCATCCATTAAATAGATGTATCTGCCAAGGCAATATCCTATTCTTTCTAAAACTCGCTTTTGCGAATTATCCTCACTACAAAGCATTAAAATTTCAGCTAACGCCTTTGCGGTTGGATGAGCAATTCGGTCAAATTCCTTGCAATCATCCTTTTCGAGAGTTGCTTGTTCTTTAATATAATCGGATACGATTTTTTCAATTTGCGGATATTTTAAAGCCGCTTTTTTGTTAGCACTTTTTAAAATAGGTTTTAAGCACAAATACCCTATTTTTTTAATTCCCTTTTCGTCCGCAATATTATCAAGCAATTTATAATAGGTCATTATCATCGCTGCGGCAGACGGCATTTCTAAATCATCATCCGCTTTGCAATAATTACACTTTTTCAAGGGATTAAAAGCGCATCTTTTTTGTTCTATTTGCGCAAAGCTTTCTTTCAAAGACATATTAAGAAGTGCTAAAAAGGTGAAATCATAGCTTAAAGTAAAGCGCGAAAGTATACCGTAATGCTTACCAAGACTTTTGCAAAGTGAGCAATATACCGCCTTATACATTTCGTATTCCTTAACCTTAAGCTCGGGCTTATCTACCCTTACATATCCAAACAAGCATTTCACCTCTCTATCATTTTACAACAAATAAAAATTCAATGGTTAATAATATGTGAATTAAAGTAGCTTTTTAAGGAATTTACCTGTATATGACTTTTCACATTCAACCAACTCTTCGGGTGTACCGCTAAATACAACAGTACCACCCTTATCGCCACCTTCGGGGCCTAAATCTATAATATAATCGGCAGTTTTAATAACATCCAAGTTATGCTCAATAACAAGAACTGTATTACCCGCCTCAACAAGTCTTTTGAGTACCTCAATAAGCTTATGCACATCGGCAGTATGAAGTCCTGTTGTAGGCTCGTCGAGAATATAAATCGTTTTACCTGTGCTACGCTTTGAAAGCTCGGTAGCAAGTTTAACACGCTGTGCCTCGCCGCCCGAAAGTGTTGTTGCGGGTTGACCTATTTTTATATAGCCAAGTCCAACATCATAAAGTGTTTTAAGCTTTCGGTAGATTTTCGGTATACTTTCAAAGAAGTACATACCCTCTTCAACCGTCATTTCAAGCACATCGTAAATACTTTTGCCCTTATATTTAACGCTTAGCGTTTCGCGGTTATAACGACTGCCACCGCAAACCTCACACGGAACATAAATATCGGGCAAGAAGTGCATTTCAATCTTTAAAATACCGTCGCCCTGACAAGCTTCACAACGACCACCTTTAACATTAAAGGAAAATCTTCCCGCGCTATAACCGTGCATTTTAGCATCCTTTGTTGAAGCAAATAATTCACGAATATCGCCAAACACACCTGTATAAGTTGCGGGATTTGAACGAGGTGTTCTGCCAATTGGGGCTTGGTCAATATTTATTACCTTGTCAAGATTTTCAAGACCCTCAACCGATTTATATTCACCCGGAATAGTCTTTGCGTTATTAAGCTTATTAGCTAAAACCTTATAAAGAATATCATTTACAAGTGATGATTTACCGCTACCCGAAACACCTGTAACACAGCTAAAGGTACCAAGCGGAATTTTAACATTAACATTTTTAAGGTTATTTTCACTAGCACCTTTTACTGTTAAAAATTCGCCGTTGCCTTTTCTTCTGCTTTCGGGTACGGGTATAAATTTTCTACCGTACAAATAGTCAGATGTAACCGATTCAGTACATTCTTCTAATTTTTCAAGCTCGCCCGAAAATACAACATTACCGCCGTGAATACCCGCACCAGGTCCAATATCAAGAATATAATCCGCCGCGCGCATAGTATCCTCATCGTGTTCAACAACAATAACCGTATTTCCTAAATCGCGAAGTCTTTTAAGGGTTGAAATCAAGCGGTCATTATCCCTTTGGTGAAGACCAATACTTGGCTCGTCAAGTATATAAAGCACACCCATAAGCGAAGAACCGATTTGGGTTGCAAGACGGATTCTTTGACTTTCACCGCCCGAAAGCGTACCCGAAGAACGCGAAAGATTAAGATATTCAAGCCCAACACTTTGCAAGAAAGAAAGTCTTTCACGAATTTCTTTAATAATCGGCTTTGCAATCATACCGTCACGCTGAGAGAATTCCAAAGAATTTATAAATTCCAACTCGTCGTTAACCGACATATCGCAAAATTCAATAATATTTTTACCGCCAACCGTAACCGCCAAAAATTCAGGCTTTAATCGTTTTCCGTGACAATCAGGACAGGGTGATTCGGTCATATAACTTTCAATTTCATTTCTTGAGTAATCACTTGTAGTGGTTTTATATCTTCTTTCAAGGTTGTTTATAACACCTTCAAAATCCGAGTAATAGGTGCCGCCGCCAAAATCGGTTGTACGGATTAATTTGATTTTTTCACCGTTTGTACCATATAAAACGGCATTTTGGGCATCCTTTGGAATATCCTTAAAGGGTAAGTTTATATCAAAGCCGTAATAGTCCGCAATACCTTTATAATACATTTCGGCAATGGTTGAAGCGTCGGGATTAAGCCAGGAATTAACGCCCCAACCCGAAGCCTTAATAGCGCCCTCAAGCAATGATTTATCCTCATCGTTAATAACAAGTCTTGGATTTACCTTCATAAACATTCCAAGACCCGTACAAGTAGGACAAGCGCCAAACGGACTGTTAAATGAAAACATAGTTGGTGTAAGTTCGGGAATACTTATGCCGTGTTCATCACAAGCGTAGGTTTGGGAAAATTGCATTTCTTCCCCGCCTATAACATCCACCGCAACAAGTCCGCCCGAAAGCGCTACCGCGGTTTCAATACTATCGGTAAGGCGCGGTACAATATCAGACTTTATTACAAGACGGTCTACAACAACCTCAATAATATGCTTCTTGTTCTTTTCAAGGCTTATTTCTTCGGATAAATCGTAAATATTACCGTCAATCCTTGCTCTAACATAGCCTTGTTTGCGAATATTTTCAAGCTCTTTTTTATATTCGCCTTTTCTTCCTTTTACAATTGGGGATAAAACTTGAATTTTGGTTCCCTCTTGCAAGGTCATAACTGTATCCACGATTTGGTCGGTTGTTTGTTGGGTAATTTCTTTGCCACATATTGGACAATGCGGTATACCTACACGCGCGTATAAAAGGCGCAAATAATCGTAGATTTCGGTAACGGTACCAACGGTTGAACGTGGGTTTTTTGATGTAGTTTTTTGGTCGATAGAAATCGCGGGAGATAACCCCTCAATTACCTCTACATTAGGTTTTTCCATTTGACCTAAAAATTGGCGCGCATAAGAAGAAAGTGATTCTACATAGCGTCTTTGCCCCTCAGCGTAGATAGTATCAAACGCGAGTGAGGACTTACCGCTTCCCGAAAGACCTGTAAAAACAATTAACTTATCACGCGGTATTTCAACATCAATATTTTTCAAATTGTGTTCGTTAGCGCCCTTAATAATGATTTTTTCGTTAGCCAATATTATTAGCCCTTCCTTAGTTTGTTAATTTTATCACGCAAGGTTGCAGCATATTCGAATTCAAGTATCTTAGCCGCCGCTTGCATTTCCTTGGTTAAGCGTTTAATTTCTGCATCGCGCTCGATTTTAGACATTTTAGATACAGGCTTTTCCTTAACCTTTGTACCTATTTCAAGTACCTCGTGTACATTTTTAATAATGGTTTTTGGTGTAATTCCGTTATCCTCATTATACTTTTGCTGAATCGCGCGTCTTCTTTCGGTTTCGGTAATCGCACGCTCCATTGAGGGTGTTACAGAATCGGCATACATAATTACAGTACCCTCGGAATTTCGCGCGGCACGGCCGATAGTTTGTACTAATGACGTTTCGCTTCTAAGGAAGCCTTCCTTATCGGCATCGAGAATTGCCACAAGTGAAACTTCGGGAATATCAAGACCCTCTCTTAAAAGGTTAATACCAACCAAAACGTCGAACTCGCCGAGTCGCAAATCTCTGATAATTTCCATACGCTCAATGGTATCGATATCATAATGCATATAGCGTACTTTAATATCAAGATTTGAAAGATAATCGGTTAAATCTTCCGCCATTTTTTTAGTTAGCGTTGTAACTAAAACACGCTCTTTTTTAGCAATTCTCAAATTAATTTCGCCTACAAGGTCGTCAATCTGACCGTCAGTTGGTCTAACCGAAATAAGTGGGTCTAAAAGTCCTGTTGGACGGATTACCTGTTCTACAATTTGGGTTGCCTTATCCTTTTCGAATTCGCCCGGTGTAGCAGATACAAACACCGCTTGATTAATATGCTTATAAAATTCATCAAAATTAAGCGGACGGTTATCAAAAGCCGACGGCAAACGGAAACCGTACTGCACAAGGTTTTCCTTTCTTGCCCTGTCCCCACCATACATACCGCGATCTTGTGGTAAAGTTACGTGCGATTCGTCAACAAAAAGTAGAAAATCATCAGGAAAATAATCAAGCAAGGTTGACGGTACACTTCCGGGCGGTCTACGTGACAAAACTCGCGAATAGTTTTCAATACCCTTACAAGTACCGATTTCTCTTAGCATTTCAATATCGTATTCAGTCCTTTGGCGGATTCTTTGCGCCTCAATCAACTGCTCGTTTTCAATAAAGTAGCTTACCCTGTTTTCCATTTCTTGCTTTATTTCGTCTAAAGCGTCACTCATCTTGTCCTGAGGTACAATATAATGAGAAGCAGGATAAATTGCAATATGCGAAAGCAAAGTTTTTGCCTCACCTGTAACGGTGTTTATTTCGCAAATACGGTCAATTTCATCGCCAAAAAATTCAACGCGTATGGCACTTTCCATACTGTAAGCAGGGAAAATTTCCACCGTATCACCACGAACACGGAATTTATTTCTTACAAAATTAATATCGTTTCTTTCGTACTGCAAATCAACAAGCTTTGCAATTAAATCGTCACGGCTTTTTTCCATTCCCGTACGCAAGGAAATTACCATATTTCTGTAATCAATAGGGTTACCGAGAGAATAAATACACGAAACAGACGCTACAATTATAACATCGCGCCTTTCAGATAAAGCACAGGTAGCGCTATGGCGAAGCTTATCAATTTCGTCATTAATCGAGGAATCCTTTTCAATATAAGTATCGCTACCCGGTATATATGCTTCGGGTTGATAGTAG
>JAZOTR010000097.1:0-8763 GCA_045657745.1 Acutalibacteraceae bacterium | reverse complement strand
ATTTCGCCGTTTAGTATCATTTCTACCGCTTTTTCAAGCGGTATTTTTTTAACTTCTAAAAACTCGTCATCGTCGGGGTCTTGGTCGCCGAAATCAAGGTCAGTTGCTGCAAACATCCAAATAATTTCACCGCAGTAACCGGGGGTTGGGTAAAGCTCGCCTAACGGTATAAAACGCTTGGCGGTAGCGCCCGTTTCTTCCTTGAGTTCACGTTTTCCGCATTCAAGCGGGTCTTCATTAAGTGAATCACGTTTGCCTGCGGGGATTTCCAGAATTTCTTCCATATAAGGATAACGGAATTGCTTTACAAATAAAACCTCGTTATCGTCTGTTAAAGTGGCAACACAAACACCGCCGTTATGTTCAACAACCTCACGAATAGCTTCTGTATTATTGGGCAGAAGAGCAGTATCACGCCGAAGATTGATTATTTTTCCTTTAAAAATATATTCTTTTGTAAGTTGTTTTTCGGTTAAATTCATTATTTTCACCCTTTGTAAATATATATAAATTAGGAGTTGAGAAAAATGGATAAAATAGTAACAGTCAAGGAATACGATTATTACGAGAGACAAAAGGTAATATCAAGCCTTTGTGAAAAATATAAATTTATTAAAAAAAGTATAATTGGTAAAAGCTGTGGCGGTAAGGATATAACTGCCTTAAAAATAGGCTCAGCCGAGGAATACTGCCTTATTACTGCGGCGTTTCACGGAAGTGAGCGAATAACCTCGGTCATACTTCTTATGTATATAGAACAGCTTTGCGAGGCTTTGCAAAACGGGGGATACATAGAGGGCATAAATGCAAATCGCGGACTTTTAGGCAGAGGTGTAATTTTTGTGCCGTGTGTTAATCCCGATGGGTGCGATATTTCACTCTTAGGTAAAAAGGCTTGCGGACAGTCGGCAGAGGAAAATGCCAAGCTTTGTAAAAATAATTTTGAAAAATGGAATGCAAATCTTCGCGGGGTAGATATAAACCATAATTTTAACGCCGATTGGGAAAATTTGCGAAAAAAAGAAAGAAGTCTTGGGATTTACGGTCCCGCGCCTACTCGTTTTGGCGGCTTTAAGCCCGAAAGCGAGCCTGAAACAATTGCGCTTACAAACATTTGCAGAAAAATTAAAATGCGCCACGTAGTAGCGTTACATTCGCAAGGCGAGGTTATTTATTGGAGCTTTGGCGATAAAAGACCTGCGCGCTCACAAAAAATGGCGGAAATTATGGCTACCTCGTCGGGTTATGCGTTAGATGTGCCTGATGGGGTAGCGGATGGCGGCGGCTTTAAGGATTGGTTTATAACCGAATTTAATCGCCCTGGGTTTACTATTGAATTAGGCTTAGGGGAAAATCCGCTTCCGATAGAGGAAGCAACCAAAATATATAACCAAATCCGAGAAATGCTTGTTTTAATAACGATAATGTAAATGTTAAGCGTATCGAACAATATGTCCGATACGCTTTTTAATTAAAGGGATAAATCTTCTACAACAAGCTTTCTAACAGTGTTTTCACTGTCGCGTTCCTTTAAGAACTTTTCAGCAACTTGTGGGAAGAGGGCATAACTTAATACGTCTTCTTCGTATTTGCCAATGCCTTTTTCTTGCATTTCTGCCTTATACTTTTCGAGTTCAGGCTCAATTAAATCGGCAGGGCGGCAGGTAATAACCTCGTCATCGCCGATAGCCTTTTTACGAACATCCTCGTTAACCTCGGCAGGAAGCTGACCGTATTCGCCGCGTAAAAGTGCTTTAGATTCCTTTGGAACCATTTTATAACGCTCGCCTGCGATTACATTCATAACTGCCTGAGTACCAACGATTTGGCTTGTAGGTGTTACAAGTGGGGGATAACCAAAATCCTTACGAACACGTGGAACTTCGGCAAGAACATCATAGTACTTGTCCTCTTTGCCTGCTTGCTTTAACTGTGAAAGCATATTGGAAAGCATACCGCCCGGAACCTGATAAATAAGGGTTTTGGTATCAACATTTAATACCTTAGGGTCAAGGGTGCCTTCGGCTTTCATTTTATCTGCAACATTACGGAAGTGGGTAGCAACGTCACTTAATTTTTCAAGGTCAAGACCTGTATCTCTGACAGTACCTTTAAGGGTTGCAACCAAAGCTTCGGTTGCAGGCTGTGCAGTACCGTTAGCCATAGGGGATAAAGCACAGTCAACAATATCAACGCCTGCTTGCGCAGCCATAAGGTAGGTCATATCGCCTGTACCTGTTGTATTGTGGGTATGCAAATGAATCGGAACACTTACATTTTCTTTTAATTTTTTAACAAGTGAATAAGCATCAAAAGGCAATAAAAGGTTTGCCATATCCTTAATACAAATTACATCTGCGCCCATTTGTTCAAGCTCTTTAGCAAGCTTTACAAAGTAAGCCTCGTTATGAACAGGGCTTTCGGTATAGCTAAGCGCAGGCTCGCATATACCACCGTATTTTTTACAGCTTTTAATAGCTTGTTCAAGGTTACGAGTATCATTAAGCGCGTCAAATATACGGATAACCTCAATACCGTTTTCAATAGATTTTCCAACGAAAGAGTCAACAACATCGTCAGCATAATGCTTGTAGCCTAAAATGTTCTGACCGCGGAAAAGCATTTGAAGCTTTGTGTTGGGCATATATTTTTTAAGTGTACGAAGTCTAACCCATGGGTCTTCGTTCAAAAAGCGCATACAAACATCAAAGGTAGCGCCACCCCAACACTCTAAAGACCAATAACCGATTTGGTCAAGTCTTTCAAGGGCGGGAATCATATCTTCGATTTTCATTCTGGTAGCCGCTTGGGATTGATGAGCGTCACGCAAAATGGTATCGGTTATAAACAATTTTTTGTTTTCCATAGTAACTCCTTATCCAAATATAGCAATTAATGCACCTGCCGCAATTGCAGAGCCTATAACACCTGCAACGTTCGGTCCCATAGCGTGCATAAGAAGGAAGTTTGCAGGGTTTTCCTTTTGACCAACAGTTTGAGATACACGTGCAGCCATAGGAACAGCCGAAACACCTGCAGAGCCGATAAGCGGATTAATCTTATTCTTTGTAAACAAGTTCATAAATTTAGCAAAAAGAACACCGCAAGCAGTAGCAACACCAAACGCAACAATACCTAAAACAATGATTTCAATTGTAGGCATTCTGAGCATTTCAATTGTATTTCCTGCGATTGTTATAGTATTTCTTTCGGTATCAAGGAAAGTTTCAGCAGTAGCGGTAGCACCAACCGAAATACCCAAGAATATTGTTACAATATTCATAAGCTCGTTTTGAGCAGTTTTGCAAAGTCTTTCAGCAACGCCCGATTCTTTCCAAAGGTTACCAAGCATAAGGCAACCGATAAGCGGTGCAGCAGACGGAACTAACAATGATACAAAGATTGTAACTGCGATAGGGAATATAATTTTTTCGGTTCTTGAAACCTGTCTTAAAGGCTTCATAATAATTTGGCGTTCTTTTTTGGTTGTAAGAAGCTTCATAATTGGTGGCTGAATTACAGGTACTAAAGCCATATAGCTATAAGCCGCAACAGCGATAGGTCCTAATAAGTGAGGAGCCAATTTAGAGGTTACAAAAATAGCAGTAGGACCGTCAGCACCGCCGATAATACCGATAGATGATGCTTCAAAACCGTTAAATCCTAAGTATATAGCGCCAATGAATGTAGCAAAAATACCAATCTGAGCAGCGGCACCGAGTAAAAGAGATTTCGGGTTAGAAATAAGCGGTCCGAAATCGGTCATAGCGCCGATACCAATAAATATAAGCGAAGGATAAATACAGGTTTTAACACCTATATATAAAAAGTCAAGCAAACCGCCGTTAGCAAGAATATAACCGTAGCTGTGATAATACTCGCTGCCTTCGGTCATAAATTCTGTCCACAAGCTTTGGTTGTAAAGACCTGCATTAGGTAAGTTTGTAAGCAACATACCAAACGCAATACCTATAAGGAGAAGGGGTTCGAATTTCTTTTTAATTGCAAGGTATAAAAGCAAAAGAGAAACCGCAATCATAAGAAGGTTTTTCCAACCGCCATCGCTTATAAAACCGTTTATTAAATAATAAAAACCGGTTTGTTCAAGAAAATTAAAAATAGCATCCATTATAATTCTCCTACAATATTATTAGCCAATAACACAAAGAACTGCACCGGTTTCTACCGAAGCGCCTTTTTGTACATTAACAGATACTACTGTACCGTCAGCAGGGCTCATAATTTCATTTTCCATTTTCATAGCTTCAAGAACCATAAGCACGTCGCCTTTTTTAACTGCCGAGCCGTTTTGAACGTTCACAGCAAGAATATTACCGGGCATTGGGCTTACAACAGTTTCACCGTTAGCGTTTGCAACAGGAGTTGCTGGAGCCGCAGCAGGTGCGGGTGCAGCCGCAGGAGCAGGGGCAGAAGTCTTAACATCCTTTTCGTCAACAACCTCTAAAGTAATTTCGTAAGAAGTACCGTTTACTGTAACATTATATTTTTTCATAGTTTAACACCTTTTTCTTATATTTTTTTAAATGATAAAATTCGTATAGCCGAAACATCGGTTCCAAGTTCTTCTGCAAGTACTGCAGATACAGCAGCAATAATTTCCTGACGGTTTTCAATAACTTGATTGGCGGCAGGTGTAACTGCTTGTGAATTTGTTGTGGCTATGGCATTTGCAGCGGATTTTTTGGACGGCATATTGCAAAACAAAGAAAGAATTTTGCAAAGAATAACAAGGCCTAAAAGTCCAATAAATACCGTGGCAATACCAAGTATAACAACAAAAGCGGTTGATGGATTTGTCATAAATAAAGGCACCTCCTTGATTTTTAAAAACATAGAAAATATTTAAATGTATAAAATTTAAAAATTTTCCGCCTTATACAAAGATTATATACTGTTTTACAAGATTTTTCAATATATTTATAAGAATTTTTCCCAATTTTTTTAAATTTATTAAGTAACAGTTTAAATTTCTGAAAATATAATGTTAAGGGACAACCTGAAAGGAGCAAAAAATGGACAGAAGAATATTTGATATGATGGACTTTTATAATAGGTCCACTGAAAATAATAACAACGAACAGAATCCCAATAGTTGTTTTAATCCCGATTATTGTGTAGCTGCACCAAAGGATTACAACAACGGAATTTTAACGATGGCATTTGTTGATATGCAACCGCTTGAAAGTGTTTATGAAAGCGAAAAGGCATTAGAACGCGGAACCTTATTTCCTAATATAGATAAACCATTTTTTGGAGGCGGAAATAAATGAACGCAAAGCATGAACTAAAGAAGAAAATATATTCAATCGATTTTGCAATACACGAATTAGTATTGTTTTTAGATACCCATCCAACTAACCGCAAGGCGCTTGATTTATTAAAAGAATACCGAATTAAGCGTAAAGAGTGCATTGAGCTTTACGAGCAAAAATACGGTCCGTATATTGTAACACCTGCCGATGTATCGGCAAACGGTTGTTGGCAGTGGCTCGAAGGCCCGTGGCCTTGGGAAAATAAGGAGGTTTAAGTATGTGGAAATATGAGAAAAAATTGCAGTATCCTGTAAACATTAAAAATCCTAATCCTAAATACGCACAAATCATAATCAGTCAGTATGGCGGGCCCGATGGTGAGTTGGGCGCTTCAATGCGCTATTTAACCCAAAGATACGGCCAACCCTTTAACGAAGTAAAAGGAATTTTAACCGACATTGGTACTGAGGAACTCGCGCATCTCGAAATGGTGTGCGCTATGGTGCATCAGTTAACAAGAGATTTAACCCCCGAACAAATTAAAGCGAGCGGTTTCGATAAATACTTTGTAGACCATACCGCAAGCGTTTATCCTGTTGCGGCTGCAGGTTTGCCTTGGCGCGCAGAATACGTACAGTCAAAAGGCGATGTATTAGCCGACTTACACGAAGACTTAGCGGCAGAGCAAAAGGCAAGAGTAACTTATGATAATTTAATAAGATTGATAGATGACCCCGATATTTTAGAGCCGCTTAAATTCTTGCGACAAAGAGAAATAACTCATTATCAACGTTTTGGTGAAGCACAACCAACAAAGTGGAATGGCAAGGGCGGAGCAGCTGACAAAACCGCTTGAAATAAGGCTTTTTTAGTACATAAAAGGAGGATTTAAAATGAAGCTGTTTAAGTTTGTTGTTATGCTGATTTTGATTTTAATTACTATTCGGACAGGCTATTTTGCACTTTTATATAAGGTCTCAACATCAACAGGCGCTTTTCTTATCTGCTTAGGTATCACCTTGTTTGTTGCAAGTGATGGCGGTCTCGAAAGAAAATCGAATTAAATAATTGCTATCCTGATCACAGCATAGTTATAATTAACCTACAAATTCTCAAATTATTGTTGATTTGTAGGTTAATTTGTGATATACTATTAGTAGTCAGGAGGTAGTATTATGACTGATATTATTTTTGAATACAAAGAATTACTTGCATCAAAACTTGAAATCGAGCAAAAGCTTAGTGTTTTGCCCAAAGGATATATTTCTAAAAAGACGATTGGCGGTAAGCAGTATTTATATTTGCAAACCCGTAACGGCGATACTGTTGAGAGCAAATACATCAAGGCAGAAGATGCAGATGAAATTGCAAAGCAAATTTCATTAAGGAAAGAATATGAGGCAGAACTACCCGAAGTTATATTAAGACTTGCGGATATCGAAACTGCAGCAGAGTTGTTAGACAAGGCATTGCTTCGTAAATTAAAAATGTTAAAGCTCACAAGCGGTATGGATAGCATTTCTGCTGACGAAAAAGAAAAACGAATTTCCTTTTCAGATGCCATGACTTCAATCGAGGGTGTTCCTGTAAGTGATAAGGTTAAAACCGACCTTGCCAATTGGAAGAACGGCAATATTACGTTCTTGTCGGTATTTGAGCAAACACTAAGAAGATACGGTTTTGTAACGGAGGTATAACAAATGCGTGACCCTTATTTATATGATGATGTTGACATCCTTAAAAATTTAGCAGATATAAAAGATTCAGAATTGCTACGTACGGCAGAAGCCGATATTACCGGTCTTGCTATGGCGGCAATTTATGATTATAAATATGATAAGTTTAATACCGAAACCTTGCAGGATATTCACCGCAATATCTTCGGTCAGATATTTGATTGGGCGGGAGAATTCCGTACCATTCAAATGGTGAAATACGAAGATGTACTCGGTGGTGATACCGTTCGTTATGCTTATCCTAAAGAAATTAAAAAGCAACTCAATGAAACGATGAAAGAAATCGCCAAGCTCAAAAGAACCGGCCATAATGATAAGGATATAGTTTTTAAGCTTGTTCGTATTATAGCGAGCATTTGGCAAACCCACCCCTTCCGTGAAGGTAATACGAGAACGGTTATAGTGTTTGCTGTTTTGCTTGCAAAATCATTGGGATTTGAGGTTGAACACGAACTCTTTAAAACTAACTCTGCCTACGTGCGCAATGCTCTCGTTTGGGCATCACAAGGTATTTATTCAAAATACGAGTACCTTGAACACATCTTCTTCGATGCAATTCTCGGCGAAGATAACGAAACCGACACCCCAACCGAAACCAAATTAAGTAAATACGATACTATCGGCGAGTACAAGGTTAAAGACTATAAAGAACGCCCGCATGAGTATACGGAAGAATAAAGATAAATATTAAAAAGTGAATATTAACTGTTTCTACAACACCGTCTCTGCAAATCGCAAAGGCGGTGTTGTTTATATATTAAACAAGTAAATCTCAATAGGCTCTGAAAATTGAATATGCCCAAACTCCGTTTTTATCTAATGTTTAACTTGATAGTTAAAGCACAAAATAATAGTAAAATAAAGATATGAAATGGAGGTTTTGGTATGAAAAAAAGAATTATTACCAATCAAACAATAAAATCGTTCGAGAAATATTTGTTGGAGAACGAAAAGGCACTGGCAACCATTGATAAATATATGCGGGATATCCGTTGCTTTGCCGAGTACGCCGCCGAACACGCACTGGATAAAACATTAGTCCTGGACTATAAAGGAATGTTAGAACAGAACTACGCTATTCGTAGTGCAAACTCTATGTTGGCGGCTCTCAATTCCTTTTTCCGATTTCTCGGCTGGAACGATCTTTGTGTAAAGCAATTTAAGGTGCAAAAAGAAGCGTACTGTTCCGAGGAAAAGGAACTTACCAAAGCGGAATACACGGCTCTTGTAAGAACAGCTGAGCAAAAGAAAAACGAACGGCTTTCCCTCGTCGTTCAAACGATTTGCGGGACAGGCATTCGTGTTAGTGAATTGCAGAGTATTACGGTGGAGGCTGTACGTAAAGGAGAAGCCATTGTATCCTGCAAGGGAAAAACAAGAAAGATATTTATTGTCAGTGCCCTGCGAAAAAAACTGCTTCGATATGCTACAGAACAGAAAATAAACTCCGGAATAATTTTCGTGACCAAAAGCGGTAAACCGCTTGACCGTAGTAATATTTGGAGAGAAATGAAGAGTTTGTGTGAACAGGCCGGTGTTTCTCCTGGGAAGGTATTTCCACACAATCTGAGGCACCTGTTTGCAAGGACTTTTTATGGCATCGAAAAAGATATTGCAAAATTAGCAGATATTCTTGGTCACTCCAACATTAATACCACTCGCATTTATATCATCACCACCGGTGCCGAACACCAACGCCGTATGGAAAATATGCGACTGATTATATAAAAAAATAAAACCACTACACAGAGTAG
>JAZOTR010000096.1:0-2607 GCA_045657745.1 Acutalibacteraceae bacterium | reverse complement strand
TTCTTGCCTTTTAACTAAATTTAAAAAGCTTTCACGCGGCATATAAACCTCGCCGCGCACCTCTAATTCGCCCATAAATTTAATTGCTTTAGGTATGCTTTCAATTTGCAATAAATTTGCGGTAACATCCTCGCCTACTTCGCCGTCACCACGGGTAGAGCCACGGAAAAACAAGCCGTCACGATATTCAAGAGAAACCGAAAGACCGTCAATCTTAGGCTCAACCGAAAAGCAGGTTTTAGTGGTATCAATTTTTTCAGCAAAGTTTCTTAATTCTTCAAAATTAAAAACATCCTGTAAACTTTCCATTTTAACGCTATGAACAACCTGAGTAAACAATTTAGAAGCCGCACCGCCAACCATTTGTGTAGGCGAATCTTCGGCTTTAAACTGCGGGAACTCATTTTCCAAATCTTCAAGCTCACGCAGCATAGCGTCATACTCAAAATCCTCTATTTCAGGGGAATCCTCAATATAATATTTTCTGTTATGGTATTTTAAAATTTCAGCTAATTCCTTAATTCTTTGTTCTGCTGTTTTAATATCCATTTTATCCTCCTGCAACTGAGCCATAATCATTTATAAGACCTGCGGTATTATCGCTTTCTTCTTCAATAACATTAGTAAATGAATCGGGTACAAAGCCAACTATTACAGTTTGCGCAACCATAGCAGTTGTTGAAACGCTAATAGTTTTCTTATATCCCGCAACAAGAATTGTACCGTTGATTTTAATTTTAACATTAATTTTGTGAAGCACTTGATTAATTCCCGCCGCGTGAAATTCATCCTCAAAATCAGTAAAAGCGGTTGTAGTAATCTGCATCTTAAAATTTAAATCAGGACCTAACCCTGCGGTATAAGTATTAGCAAAAAAGGTACCTATAGGTATTCCTACATTATAGCGTTCCCGATTTGCAATAATTTTTGAAATTTCATTTGAAATATTACTTTTTAAATAATTCGTTTTATATACATTAGTCTGAAGGCTTGTAACAAGACCATCGTTATTTCTTTGAAGCGTTATAATATCGCTGTAGTCTATATTTTGGTCGTTAAGAATATTAACTATCGCCTCGTTAGCAGAATTTAGCATAGCCGTTTCTGCAACACTTACTGCATACTTAATTATTACCGGCTCCATCCTATAATAAATATACCCTAAAACCACAGAAAAAGCAAGTAATAGACAAAGCCATCTTAAAAGAAATTGATTTTTATTAAAATTTCTTCTTTTATACATAATACACCCCTCTTTCATAATATATTTTACGAAAAAAGGGATTTTTGGTTAATTTCAAAAAAACAAAACCCCTTGCCTTTCGGCAAGGGGTTGGTGCACCTGAGCATTCTATAATCGAACCGTTTACCTCTTTTAGAGTGACGGTTTTGCTTACTTCTTTATAATTAAATGTTATGACCAATTTGTCGTCGTAGAGATATACGGCGTTTACAAAAATGTCAATCAGTCTTTGTTTGTGTTCCTTCGTTTCCAAGCTCATGCTCTGAATATGCCTGAGCCATAATACTAAGCCCTCTTTCGTGATTGTGGGCTTCTTCATCTCTTCCTTGATGAGCTTTAATTTTATCTCATCTCTTGTCTGCTCCAACTCAATCATTCTTTGTTTTGTGGTTGGAGTTATAATTCCTTCTTCTATTGCTCTGAGTAGATTGTTCAGTGCGTTTTCTGTTTCACTAAGCCGTTGTTTAAGTAGTTGTATTGCGGGATTTTCTTTCTTTGCATTCCTAAACACAATACCTGCAATATCCTCAATAACATTATCATCAATCATCATCTCATGGGTGTGTTTAACAACAATGTCTTCAATCCATTCTTTTTTAACAGTCTTTTTATCACAAGTGTGTTTATACTTAGCGTTGTTGCATTTGTAATATCGGTGAACCGTGCCGTTTCGTGCAGTTCCGCTTTCACCGGTCATGTATACACCGCATTTACCGCAAAATAGCTTTGTTGTCAGTAAGTAATCATCTTCGGCTTTATGTCTTGCTGTTGCTCTCTTATTCTTCGCACGCTCACGTTGCACCTTGTCAAATAGTGTTTGAGGGACTATCCTCGGTATGCCATTTGGGTTAACAATATCTCGGAACTTGTATTCACCAATATACCTTCGGTTTTTCAGCATATCCGTTACGATATTAATGGTTATTTTCGTTCCGTGGGAAGTTGTCACACCTTTTGCATTTAGCATTTCAACGATTTCTTTTATGGTTTTACCATTTGCATAGGTTTCAAATGCTTGTACTACGTAGGGTGCTTTAACAGGATCCACTTCAAACATTTGGTCTTTGTTAATAACGTAACCTATTGGAACCGTTCCACCGTTGAATTTGCATTTTAGGGCGTTCTCAGTCATACCCCTTGTAACCTTTTCTGAGAGTTCTACAGAGTAGTATTCTGCATAACCCTCCAACATTGATTCAAGCAATATGCCTTCAGCGTTTTGGGATATTGTTTCCGTCGCAGAAACCACTTTAACATTATTCTTTTTTAATGTGTTTTTATAACGAGCCGAATCGTAACGGTTACGGGCAAATCTGTCGAGTTTCCAAACGATAACCAGATCGAATTTCTGCTTATCGCTGTCC
>JAZOTR010000095.1:0-17932 GCA_045657745.1 Acutalibacteraceae bacterium | reverse complement strand
CCTCACAATGGTTGCCGTCCTCCCAAGAGAAGACGTGTATAATCAATAAACATTTGTTGCAGTCATACTGCAAATTAATTTGGAGGTGTAAAAGATGGCAAGATATACCGGTGCAGTTTGCAGACTTTGCCGCCGCGAAGGCAAGAAATTATTCTTAAAGGGCGAACGCTGCTATTCTGAAAAATGTTCTGTTGGTATTAGAGCTTATGCTCCCGGTCAACACGGACAAGGTAGAAAGAAGTCATCCGAATACGGTTTACAGCTTCGTGCTAAACAAACCGCAAGACGCTTTTATGGCGTTCAGGAAAATCAGTTCCATCATTATTTTGAAATTGCTGAAAGAAAGCAAGGTATCACTGGTGATAACCTTTTAAAAATTCTTGAAAGCCGTCTCGATAATGTAGTTTACAGAGTAGGCTTTGCTTCTTCAAGAGCAGAAGCAAGACAACTCGTAGGTCACGGTCATTTTGAAGTTAACGGAAGCCGCGTAGACATCGCTTCTTACCTTCTTAAAGCTGGTGACGTTATCACTGTTTGCGAAAAGAGCCGTGGCAGCGAAAAGATTAAGGCTACAATCGAAGCTAACAGTGCAAGACCTGTTCCACAGTGGATTGATGTTAACCGCGATGCATTTACTGCAAAGGTTATTAATCTCCCTAACAGAGATCAAATCGACGCTCCTGTTGAAGAACAGCTCATCGTAGAATTCTATTCTAAATAATAATTAGAATTCATCTAACACTTGCCGTACAAAGTGTAAAAATAAAAATTTATTGTACGGAGAAACGGAGCTTTTAAATGATAGAGATTGAAAAGCCCAGAATAGATACCGTTGAAATTACTCCTGACGGAAAATACGGTAAATTCGTAATGGAACCGTTGGAACGCGGTTATGCTACAACCCTTGGTAACAGCATGAGAAGAGTTCTTCTTTCAATACTCCCCGGTGTTGCAGTAACAGGCGTTAAGATTGACGGTGTGGTGCATGAGTTTTCAACCATCCCCGGTGTAAAGGAAGATGTTACAGAAATCATCCTTAACATTAAGGGTCTTATTGCAAAGCTTTATGCAGATACGGCAAAAAAGATTTATATTGAAGCAGAAGGTCCCTGTGTGGTTACTGCCGCTTCAATCAAAGCTGATTCGGAGGTTGAAATCCTCAATCCCGATATGTACATTGCTACCTTGGACGAGGGTGCTAAGCTCAATATGGAGATGACACTCGACAAGGGCAGAGGCTATGTTCCGGCTGAACAAAATAAATCCGCACAAAATACTATTGATACAATTCCGGTTGACTCTATTTATACACCGGTTCTTAAGGCAAACTTTACTGTTGATAACACCCGTGTTGGTAATGTTACCGATAAGGGCAAGTTAACACTCGAAGTTTGGACAGACGGTTCTATAAAAGCAAACGAAGCAGTATCAATGTCAGCTAAGGTTCTTATTGAGCATCTTGAGTTCTTCTTAAATCTTACAGAAGGCGTATGCGAAACTGAAACCTTTATGGCTGACGCTAAGGTTGCGGAAAACGAAAAGGTTCTTGATTTAACTATCGATGAACTTGACTTATCTGTAAGAAGCTTCAACTGCTTGAAGCGCGCAGGTATTAATACGGTTGCAGACCTTATCGACAAATCTGAAGAAGATATGATGAAGGTAAGAAACTTGGGCCGTAAGTCTTTGGAAGAGGTTATTGCTAAGCTTGATTCGTTTGGCTTTACTTTAAAAAAGGACGATGAATAAAAACACTTTAAGGAGTGAATAGAAATGCCAGGTACTCGTAAACTTGGAAGAACCAGTGACCATAGAACTGCTATGCTTCGCGCAATGGTAACCTTCTTGCTTGAAAATGGCAAGATTGAAACTACCGTTACTCGTGCTAAAGAAGTTCGTTCAATGGCAGAGAAGTATATTACACTCGCTAAAGATAACAGCCTTCACAATAAGCGTCAGGCTTTAGCATTCATTACTAAGGAAGATGTTGTTGCTAAGTTATTCAACGAAATCGCTCCTAAGTATGCGGATGTAAACGGCGGTTATTGCAGAATTATCAAAACAGCTCCCCGTCGTGGCGATGCTGCTGAAATGGCAATTATCGAGTTAATCTAATTTCTCTGATTTTAGTACTCACATTGTCAATTGCAAATACGAATTTGCAAAGGCGCCGATGATGTGTGTACTAAAACAAAATTCAATTAAAAAACCGTCTGGTAACAGACGGTTTTTTGCGTTTAACTATTAATTTCATTGAAATATGCTTTTAAGAAGAACAATCCTTTACAGGATTGTTCTTTTGTGTTATAATTTTCACAAGTATTGTATTTTCAAGGAGAACAAAATGAAAGAATTTTATTTAAAACCCAAGTTTTTTTCTACAATTAAAAATTATTCGGCAGAACAACTTGTAAAGGATATAATTGCGGGTATTATTGTGGCAATTATCGCGTTGCCACTTTCTATTGCGCTTGCGTTAGCATCGGGTGTTGAACCCGCTTGCGGTATATACACCGCAATTTTTGCAGGCTTTGCAGTTTCGCTTTTGGGTGGTAGCCGTATTCAAATAGCAGGACCTACCGCCGCTTTTGCTACGGTTGTTGCGGGTATTGTTGCAACAAACGGTATGAGCGGTCTTATAATATCTACCGTTTTAGCAGGTATTATATTAATACTTATGGGTGTTTTAAAATTAGGCACTCTTATAAAATACATACCCCACGCTATTACAGTAGGCTTTACAGGCGGTATAGCAGTTACTATACTTGTAGGTCAGATTAAGGACTTTTTAGGTCTTACATACGCTCAGGGTTTAAAGCCGATTGAAACCTTTGAAAAGATTGAAGCGAATATTCATTCGATTTCAACCTTTAGTCCGTGGTCGCTTTTAATTGGCGTTATTTCACTTGCAATACTTATAATTTATCCTAAATTCGAAAAAAGAGTACCACCCTCACTTATTGCGGTAATTTTAGGCGCGCTTTTGGTAAAATTTATTCCAGTTATTGATGGCGGCGTTAATACAATAGGTGAGCTTTATACAATTCCGTCGGGACTTCCGAAATTCACACTCGGTAGCATTGAAATCACTTCTCAAAGCATATTAAGCGCATTGCCGTCAGCAGTAACAATTGCTGTTTTGGCTGCCATTGAATCTTTGCTTTCTTGTGTTGTGGCGGACGGAATGGTAAATTCCAAGCATAATTCTAATGCCGAACTTTTGGCACAGGGTGTTGGAAACATTTTGTCGGTACTATTTGGCGGTATTCCCGCAACAGGCGCTATTGCAAGAACCGCGGCTAATGCCAAAAACGGCGGCAGAACTCCCGTTGCAGGTATGGTTCACGCTGTAATTTTACTTTTGGTATTACTTTTCTTAATGCCTTTGGCAGGACTTATTCCAATGCCAACCATTGCGGCAATACTCTTTATGGTGGCGTACAATATGAGTGAATGGCGTAAATTTGTTGCAATTACTAAAGAGCGTAACATAAGAGATATTTTAATACTTTTCGTAACATTTGCTTTAACCGTTATATTTGACCTTGTAGTTGCAATTGCGGTTGGTATGGGCTTAGCTATTGTTTTAAGAAGAATAAAAACAGAAAAAGAGTAAGCTTTATGACAAATAATAAAAAATACAAATTTTCCACACTTATGAAACGGTTTTTACCGTATTATAAAAAATATACGCCTACCTTGGTGCTTGATTTGATTTGCGCATCATTAACTACGGTTTGCGAAATTATACTTCCGCTTATTATGAAAGAAATCACCAATGCGGGTATAGATAATATGGCAACCCTTACGGTCAGATATATTCTGCGTGTGGGTATAGTTTATTTTGTGCTTAGAATAATTGATTCTTTGGCGCATTATTATATGGCATACACAGGGCACGTAATGGGCACTAAAATAGAAACCGATATGCGCCGCGATGCTTACGCGCATCTTCATAAGCTTTCGGACACATATTTTAATAACACCAAAATAGGTCAGATTATGGGACGAATCACCAACGACCTTTTTGATGTTACTGAATTTTCGCACCATTGCCCCGAAGAATTTTTAATTGCGGGAGTAAAGGGTATAGTGTCCTTTGCGATTTTGCTTAATATTAATATAGTGCTTACATTAATTATTTTCGTAATTATTCCTGTAATGGTTGTGATTTGCGGAAAAATCAATCACAAAATGCGGGCCACCTTCCGCGAGCAAAGGGTGGTTATAGGCGAGCTTAATGCAAGAATTGAGGATTCGCTTTTAGGTCAAAAGGTTGTAAAGGCGTTTGCTAACGAGGATATTGAACGCCGAAAGTTTGAAAAGGATAATATTAATTTCTTTTCGGTTAAAAAGCGTTCTTATAAGCTTATGGGCTTGTTTTCTACCACAACCCGTTTGTTTGACGGTATAATGTACGCTACAGTAGTAATTGTGGGCAGTATTTTTATGATAAACGGCAAAATCACCACAGGTGACCTTGTGGCATATTTGCTTTATGTTACCACATTTATTGCCACCATAAGAAGAATTATAGAATTTTCCGAGCAGTTCCAAAGAGGTATGACAGGCATTGAGCGCTTTTTGGAAATTATGGATGCGGACATTGAAATTTTTGACGAGCCGAATGCCATAGAGCTTAAAAATCCAAAGGGTAATATTGAACTTAAAAATGTTTCGTTTGAATATCCTGATGACCATAACCGCGTATTTACAGGGCTTAATCTTGATATAAAGAGCGGCGAAAAAATCGCTTTTGTTGGCCCTTCGGGCGGCGGCAAAACAACCCTTTGTAATTTAATACCGCGTTTTTATGATATAAACGGCGGCGAAATTTTAATAGACGGTAAAAATATTAAATCTTATACTTTAAAAAGTCTTCGTGATAACATTGGTATGGTGCAGCAAGAGGTTTACTTGTTCTCGGGCACTGTTTTTGAAAATATATCCTACGGTAAACCGGGCGCTTCCTTAGAGGAAGTAATCGAGGCGGCTAAAAAAGCAGGTGCGCACGAGTTTATTTCCGTGCTTAAGGACGGGTATGATACTTATGTGGGAGAACGCGGTGTTAAGCTTTCGGGCGGACAAAAGCAACGAATAAGCATTGCGCGAGTTTTCCTTAAAAATCCGCCAATTATTATTCTTGACGAGGCAACAAGCGCGCTTGATAACGAGAGCGAGTTTGCGGTTGCAAGGTCACTCGCAAAATTATCCGAAGGACGAACCACAATTACAATTGCGCACCGTCTTTCAACTATAAGAAAATCCGACAGAATTATGGTGCTTACCGATGAGGGAATAGTAGAACAGGGCACGCATAATGAGCTTTTGGATAAAAAGGGTGTTTATTACCGTTTTAACGAAATGGTAAATGAACTTGCATAGCGTAACCTTTTGTGGTAAAATGAATAAAATTTAGTATAACTCTTATATGGGGGATTAATTTTGATTTATAATAATGTACTTGAAGCGGTTGGTAATACTCCGCTTATAAAGCTTTCTAAAATCGTACCAGAGGATAGCGCGGATATTCTTGTAAAGTACGAAGGTGTAAACATAGGCGGCTCTATTAAAACCCGAACCGCGCTTAATATGGTGAACGATGCTATAAAGCGCGGAATAATAAATGAAAATACTATTATCGTAGAGCCTACAAGCGGCAACCAAGGTATAGGTCTTGCGCTTATTGGAGCGGTTAAGGGTATTAAGGTAAGAATAATTATGCCCGATTCGGTAAGCGAAGAAAGAAGAAAACTTGTAAACGCTTACGGTGCGGAATTAGTACTTATTCACGATGACGGGGATATTGGCGCTTGTATTGAAGAATGTCTTGCAACTGCGCTTCGAATGGCTGAAGAGGACGAAAATGTATGGGTTCCTCAACAGTTTGTAAATCCCGCTAACCCGCAAATTCATAGAAACTCTACTGCTTTGGAAATATTAGAACAAGCAAACTGCAAGATAGACGGTTTTTGCTCAGGTGTAGGCACAGGCGGCACCTTAACAGGTATTGGCGAAACGCTAAAGGCTGCTAACCCCGATATTACTATTTGGGCGGTCGAACCCGAAAATGCGGCTATCCTTTCGGGCGGAAGTATAGGTACCCACTTGCAAATGGGTATTGGCGACGGCATTATACCCGATAACCTTAATCTTGAAATTTTTGAAGAAACTGCTATCGTTACCGATGATGAAGCAATCGAAACCTCTAAAAAGCTTATTGGCAAAGAGGGCATACTTTGCGGCATATCAAGCGGAACTAATGTTGCGGCAGCGCTTAGAATGGCAAAAAAACTTGGTAAAGGCAAAACGGTTGTAACCGTTCTTCCTGATACCGGTGAGAGATATTTCAGCACCGAATTATTTGAATTTTAAGGAGTGTTAAAAATGGGCAATATTTGGCACGATATTTCACCCAAAAGAATTACACCGCAAGAATTTATGTGCGTTGTAGAAATTCCAAAGGGCAGTAAAAATAAGTACGAATTAGATAAGGAAACAGGTCTTTTAATGCTTGACCGTATTCTTCACACCTCAACCCATTATCCTGCAAACTACGGCTTTATTCCGCGTACCTACGGTGATGACGGCGACCCGTTGGATGTTTTGTTGCTTTGCGAACAAACCCTCGAGCCTTTGGCGCTTGTAAAGGCGTATCCGATTGGTGTTATCTCTATGATAGATAACGGCAGAAATGATGAAAAAATAATTGCAATTCCTTGCAATGACCCTACATATAATCATTATACCGATATTGACCAATTACCTAAGCATATATTTGAAGAAATGAGCCATTTCTTTACGGTATATAAAAACCTTGAACGCAAGGAAACTGCTGTAAACGAAGTGAGCGGCAAAGAAACAGCGGTACAAATTGTTAAAGAAGCAATAGACCGATATATTGAAAACTTTTGTAAATAATATCAAAACGGCAGGTTTATTTAACCTGCCGTTTATTTTTTATACGCCTCTTAAAAGATAATTTTTGAATGAATAGTTTGAATAAGGTTATAAGAATTTTAAAAGGTAGAAAAATAACAAGAAAAATGCGAATATAAAATGGTTCGCGATAGGCGATAATAACAGGTTTGTATTCTCCGCATTCTTCGCATAAATCTAATTCTTTAGAAATGACAAATTTTTTAGGACTGTCATTTCGATTATTTGTTTCATTCCAACAATCAAGACAAATTTCTGACATAAAGCCACCCTCTCTGCAATAACACCAACGATTGTTGGTATATTTAATATTTTAATTTCTTATACTTAATTTGTCAAGAACAATTGTGGGTGGCGAGTATGAGAGAAATATTATCAAAGCGTTTAAAGCAATGCAGAAAAGAAAAAGGTTTCACACAGGGTCAGGTTGCAATTTATTGTGATATTACCGAAAAGACGTATCAGAATTATGAACTAATGACTCGCGAACCCAAATTAAAAATTTTGGTTCGTTTGGCGGATGTATTTAATGTTTCAACAGATTATCTTTTAGGCAGAACAGATGAAAAGAAATAAAAAAAGACGGATGGAAAACCATCCGTCTTTCAAATTTTCAATTAATTGTTTGCTTCTATATATTCAACCAATTCGCCGATTGTTTTAATGTTTTCAATTTCCTCATCAGGAATTTCAACACTGAATTCATCTTCAATAGACATTAAAAGTTCAACAACATCCAAGCTGTCAGCGCCTAAGTCTTTTGCAATATCGGTGTCCATAGTCATTTCATCAATATCAGCGTCAAGCTGTTCTGCTAAAATAGCTTTAATTTTATCAAATATCATAAAAATCCTCCTGAATAATCTGTCGAAAAACGACAGGTACTATTACAAATATATTTGTTAAACTACAATTTGTCAATAGTTTTTTTATTTATGTTTTATATGTATAAAAATAGTTGCAAAATTATTCCTTTTATTCTATAATGGTTATAGTTAGTCGAAACAGTAAAATGTTTTTCTGTTTCGCCACCAAATCTTTGATTTGGGAGCAAATTTTCATTGAAAATTTGATTATATCCATTGAAATGAGTGTCGTGCACAAATGAATTTTTAAAAACTCATTTGTGCAAAGCCGATAAAATCGGCTTGTCGAAGCGCTTTTCAGCGTTTCGACAAACTACAATCATTATAATAATTTATATATGTGTTTATGAAAGGTGGCAATGTGTGGTTTCACACTGTTATTATGGCTAAAGAAAAATTAGTAAAATCAATAACCTCTATGGAAGAGGATTTTGCAAAATGGTATACCGACGTGTGCATTAAGGCCGAACTTATCGACTATGCTTCGGTTAAGGGCTGTATGATTATTCGTCCTTACGGTTATGCTATTTGGGAAAACATTCAAAAGAATATGGATAATCTGTTTAAACAAACAGGTCACGAAAACGTTTATATGCCAATGTTTATTCCTGAAAGTCTTTTACAAAAGGAAAAGGACCATGTTGAAGGTTTTGCACCCGAAGTTGCTTGGGTTACTCACGGCGGTGAAGAGGAATTGGAAGAACGTCTTTGTGTTCGTCCCACATCTGAAACATTGTTCTGTGACCACTTTAAGAATATAGTTCATTCTTACCGCGATTTACCAAAGCTTTACAATCAGTGGTGCAGCGTTGTTCGTTGGGAAAAGACAACCCGCCCGTTCCTTCGCTCGCGCGAGTTTTTGTGGCAGGAGGGTCACACTCTCCACGCTACTAAGGAAGAGGCTGAGGCTGAAACAATCCAAATGCTAAACATCTACGCAAAGTTTGCTGAAGAATATTTGGCAATGCCTGTTGTAAAGGGTGTTAAAACTGCAAAGGAAAGATTTGCAGGCGCAGAGGATACTTATACAATCGAAGCGTTAATGCATGACGGTAAGGCTTTACAAAGCGGCACCTCTCATTTCTTTGGCGACGGTTTTGCAAGAGCGTTCGATATTACTTATACAGATAAAAACAATCAACCTATTCATCCGTTCCAGACTTCTTGGGGTACTACAACCCGTCTTATCGGTGCGGTTATTATGACACACGGTGACAATAGCGGTCTTGTGCTTCCTCCTATGATAGCACCTGTTCAAGCTGTAGTTGTTCCGATTGCTACCCACAAGGAAGGCGTTTTAGAAAAGGCAAACGAGGTATATGCTAGACTTAATAATGTTTGCCGCGCTAAGATTGACGTTTCCGAGCAGTCACCGGGTTGGAAATTCGCAGAATACGAAATGAAGGGCGTTCCGCTTCGTATTGAACTCGGTCCTAAGGATATTGAAAACAATGTTTGCGTTGCAGTTCGCCGTGACAATGGCGAAAAGGTTGTTGTAAACCTTGATGAGTTAGAAGTTAAAATCCCTGAGCTTCTAAAGGCAGTACAGGACGGTCTTTACAATAAGGCACTTGCCCGTCGTGAGAGTATGACCTATGATGCTCACAACCTTGAAGAAATGACCGACATTGCAGACAATAAGCCCGGATTTATCCGTGCAATGTGGTGTGGGGACAGAGAGTGCGAGGACAAACTAAAGGAAATTGCAGGCGTAACCTCACGCTGTATTCCTTTTGAACAAGAAACAATCGACGGTAAGTGTGTATGCTGCGGCAAAGAAGCTAAGCATATGCTCTATTGGGGAAAAGCTTATTAAAAAGATAGCCTTCGGGCTGTCTTTTTTTAATGCGTAATGCGTAATTCGGAATGCGGAATTAAAATTGTACTGAAAATCTTTGTATACAAAGCAAAGAAGAGGTGAGTTGTCGGAGATGGGATTTTAAATTAAGAAAAAGCCCGTCTTTAAATAGCAAGCGTAGCGGCTCTTAAAGACGTTTTTGTTTTTACTTATTTCCGACAACGAGGGGAATGCTTTCCCCTAAGGGCGAATCTTTCCACCCTTTCTTTTCGCCTACACAAGAAAGGGTGTGCCGGTCGCGGCATGAGCGACAAGCTATAAGGTTTTGAAAAAGCCGATTCTTGAATAACTGGAGGGCGCAGAAGTCTCGGCTGCCGCCTCGGTCGGCGCTTCTGCTTTGCAGAGGTGTCCACCGGACACCCGCACCCCTCCCCCTACATATTAATATTGATATTAATTACAGTTTTGTTTTGTTTTTCGGCTAATTCCTTGAAATCCTTTGCATTACCGATAGTGTTCGCGTAGGTTATTACAAAGTCGCTTTTTTTGAGCATTAGTTTATTTGCTTCAATTATTCGGGATTTGTACGGCTTTGTGTTTAGTTCGTCAAAATAAACGGTATTGGAATAATCGGTATATTCGTCTTTTTTAGGGATATAAGCCAATACAACATAATATTTAATAGGATGTATTTTTGATAATTCCTTTAAGGTTTGCTGTACTAAAATATCGAAGCTTCCGTAATTGCCCACATAAAACATATTAACATTTTTGTTTTGTATTAAATCAACCAACACCTGTTTTAGTGTTGCTTTAATTTCTTTTGGCGTATCTCTATGCCCGAAAAAACAACAAACCATAAAACCACCCTTAATTTATGGGGATTATATCCCCTTAATAATTAAGATTATAACCCCCATAATAATATAAGTCAAGGAGGGTTATATATGATAGTTTTTGATAGACTTTGGAAGACGATGAAAGAAAAAGGTTTTTCGACATATATGTTACGCGAAAAATGTGGCATTGACAGTAAGACTATTCGCAGATTAAAGGCGAATGAAAATATAGAAACTAAAACATTGAGCAAGTTATGTGATGCTTTAAATTGTAAAATAGAAGATATTGCAGAATTTGTATCAGAAAAAGAATAAAAGCGACCGATTGGTCGCTTTTATTTTTTGTTTATAATTTGGATAATCAAAAACTTTTTATTTTGTCGCTCATGCCGCGACTGGCACGCCCTTTCTTGTGTAGGCGAAAAGAAAGGGCGCAAAGATTCGCCCTCAGGGGAAAGCATTCCCCTCGTTGTCGGGAACAAGTAAAGGTGAAAACGTCTTTAAGAGCCGCTACACTTGCTATTTAAAGACGGGCTTTTTCTTAAATTCAAACCACATATCCGACAACTCACCCCTTCTTAACATTGTATGCAAAGATTTTTCGTACCAATTTAATTTTCAAACCTCTTTAAATGTCGTTTTTAATTACGAATTACGCATTACGAATTACGCATTTAAAAAAATAAAATTTTTTCGAAAAAGTGCTTGACTATTCACTTTTTTTGGTATATAATTGTAAATTACTAATGATGATGGGGTATTATGCGATATTTTCACTTTTTTGCCGTTTGGCGATATTTGGAAATACCCACAATATCTGTTATCTATGGCTCTATTGCGGCACTATATATGCCGTAAAATATACGGAGGAGTGATTGTAAACCTATGGAATCTACTTCAATGGTAAAACCTGTTGCGTTGGGCAAAAATAATCGTATGACTTTTTCTAAAATTAATGAAGTTATCGATATGCCTAACCTCATTGAAATCCAGAAGGATTCGTACAAATGGTTCGTTGAAGAGGGCTTAAAGGAAGTTTTCAGAGATATGACCGCTATTACAGACTATAGTGGTAATCTTCAGTTAAGCTTTATTGACTACCGTCTTAACGAACAACCGAAGTATGACGTTACCGAGTGTAAGGCCCGTGACGCAACATACGCAGCACCTTTGCGTGTGACTGCAAGACTTGTGAATGCCGAAACAGGCGAAATTAAAGAAAGCGAAGTTTCAATGGGCGATTTCCCCATTATGACTGAATCAGGCACCTTTGTAATTAACGGTGCTGAACGCGCTATCGTTTCGCAGTTAGTTCGTTCTCCAGGCGTATACTACGCTGTTAAGATGGACGAAAAAACCGGTAAAAAGCTTTATTCCTCTACCGTTATTCCTAACCGCGGTGCTTGGCTTGAATATGAAACATCTATTAACGATGTTCTTTATGTTCGTATTGATAAAAACCGCAAGTTGCCTATTACAACCTTTATTCGTTCTTTAGGTATAGGCACAAATCAGGAAATTCGTGACCTTTTCGGTGAAGATGAACGCTTAGCTGCAACCTTGGATGCTGATGATACAAAGTCAGTAGAAGAGGCTTTGGTTGAAGTTTATAAAAAGCTTCGTCCAAGCGAGCCTGTTACAATTGAAGGTGCGCAGACTTATATCGACCAATTGTTCTTCGACCCACACCGTTATGATATTTCACGCGTTGGCCGTTACAAATACAATAAAAAGTTATCAATAGGCGCCCGTATTAAAGGCGCAGTTTTGGCACGCCCTGTTATCGATCCTATGACAGGTGAGATTATTGCTGATGCTGATACCACAGTTACTAAGGAATTAGCAAACGAAATCGAAATCAAGGGTGTAAGCTCTGTTTATGTTAATGTAATGGATAACGAAGGTAATAAGAGCGAGGTTAAGGTTCTTTCTAACGGAATGGTAAACCTTGCAGACTTTACCGATTTTACTGCTGAAGAATTAGCAGAGTTTGATGAGCTTGGCATTAACGAACAGGTTTCATTTGCTGTATTAAAGGATATTCTTGATAACGCTTCTTCAAAGGAAGAATTAAAGGAAGCCTTACTCGCAAATGTGGACAATCTTATTCCTAAGAGCATCACTGTTGACGATATTTTCGCAACCATCAGCTATTTCTTGGGTCTTCCACACAATGTTGGCGAGATTGACGATATTGACCACTTGGGCAACCGTCGTATCCGTAGCGTAGGCGAACTTTTACAGAACCAGTTCCGCATCGGTATTTCCCGTATGGAACGCGTTGTTCGTGAAAAGATGACCTTACAGGCACAAGACCCTGATAATATTACTCCCCAATCACTTATAAATATCCGTCCTGTTGTAGCGGCTATTAAAGAATTCTTCGGTTCTTCACCGCTTTCACAGTTTATGGACCAGACTAACCCGCTTTCTGAGCTTACTCACAAGCGTCGTTTATCTGCACTCGGTCCCGGCGGTCTTTCTCGTGACCGTGCATCCTTCGAAGTTCGTGACGTTCACTATACCCACTATGGCCGTATGTGTCCTATCGAAACTCCTGAAGGTCCTAACATCGGTCTTATCTCTTATCTTGCAACCTTTGCTAAGATTAACAAGTACGGCTTTATTGAAACTCCTTTCCGCAAGGTAGAAAACGGCAAGGTTTTGGATGAAGTTGTTTATATGACTGCTGACGAAGAGGACGATTACATCGTAGCACAGGCAAACGAACCCTTGGATGAAAACGGATACTTCGTTAATAAGAAGGTAAATACCCGTTTCCGTGAAGGCTTCCAGGAAGTTGAATCAACTAAGGCTGAGTTTATGGACGTATCACCTAAGATGGTTGTATCCGTAGCTACTGCTATGATTCCGTTCCTTGAAAACGACGATACTAACCGTGCGCTCATGGGTTCAAACATGCAGAAGCAGGCTGTTCCGCTTCTTAAACCTGAAAATCCGTTCGTTGCAACAGGTATGGAATACAAGGCTGCGGTTGACTCGGGCGTTGTAGTTCTTGCTAAGCGCGAGGGTGAAGTTACCTTTGTTAGCGCTGATACTGTTAAGGTACGCGCTAAGAACGGCGAAATTGATGAGTACGAGCTTATCAAGTTCTTACGTTCTAACCACGGTACTTGTATTAACCAAAAGCCAATTGTTGAAGTTGGCGAAAAGGTTACCGCAGGTCAGGTTATTGCTGACGGTCCTGCTACAAGCATGGGCGAAATCTCTCTCGGACGTAACGCCCTCATCGGCTTTATGCCTTGGGAAGGCTATAACTATGAAGACGCTGTTTTAATTAACGAACGTCTTGTTCGTGAAGATATTTATACATCTATTCACATTGAAGAATACGAAATCGAATGCCGTGACACTAAGTTAGGCCCTGAAGAAATCACACGCGATATTCCAAACGTTGGTGAAGATGCACTTAAGGATTTGGATGACCGCGGTATTATCCGTATCGGCGCTGAGGTTACTGCAGGCGATATACTTGTAGGTAAGGTTACACCTAAGGGCGAAACCGAGCTTACTGCTGAAGAACGCCTCTTACGTGCAATCTTCGGTGAAAAGGCTCGCGAAGTTCGTGATACCTCACTTCGTGTTCCTCACGGTGAATACGGCACAATCGTTGATGTTAAGGTGTTCACAAGAGAAAATTCTTCTGAATTAAGCCCCGGCGTTAATGTTGTTGTTCGTTGCTACATTGCACAGAAGCGTAAGATTTCTGTTGGCGATAAGATGGCTGGTCGTCACGGTAATAAGGGTGTTGTATCCCGTATTTTACCAAGCGAAGATATGCCTTTCTTACCTGACGGTACTCCGCTTGATATAGTTCTTAACCCACTCGGCGTACCTTCTCGTATGAACATCGGTCAGGTACTTGAAGTTCACTTGGGTTACGCCGCTAAGGCTCTCGGTTGGCATATCTGTACACCTGTATTTGACGGTGCGCACGAAGAAGACATCCGTGAATGCTTCCGCTTAGCAGAAAATTCTACTAAGTCAGACGATTACGCTTACAAAAACAGCGCAGCGCTTGACTTCTCAAGAATTCCGCTTACAGAAGATGCTAAAACCCAACTTTATGACGGCCGTACAGGCGAACCGTTCGATAACCCTGTAACAGTAGGTTATATGTATTATCTTAAGCTTCACCACTTGGTTGATGATAAGATTCACGCTCGTTCTACCGGTCCGTACTCACTCGTAACACAACAACCTCTCGGTGGTAAAGCACAGTTTGGTGGTCAGCGTTTCGGTGAAATGGAAGTTTGGGCACTCGAAGCTTACGGTGCGGCTTATACACTTCAAGAAATCCTTACTGTTAAGTCGGATGACGTTGTAGGCCGTGTTAAAACTTATGAATCAATCGTTAAAGGTCAGAACATTCCTAAACCGGGCGTTCCTGAATCCTTTAAGGTTCTTATTAAGGAATTACAGTCATTAGGCCTTGATGTTAAGGTGCTTGACAAGTATGACGAAGAAATCGATTTGAAGCAATCCTTTGAAGAGGATGACGATATCGGTCTCGGCACACCTGCAATTCCTGATGATAGTGAATTCCACGAAGAAACCGTTGTTGACGGTTTGGATGGCTTTGGCCTTGAAGACGAAAACGGCGAGGCTATCGCTTATGAAACTGACTCTGATGAGTCTGACGAATAATTAGGAGGGGCAAAATAATGGCAGAAATTGAATTTGAATCCATAAAAATAGGACTTGCGTCTCCCGAACAAATCAGAAGCTGGTCTTACGGCGAAGTAACAAAGCCCGAAACCATTAACTACCGTACCTTAAAGCCTGAACAAGGCGGTCTTTTCTGCGAACGCATTTTTGGACCTCAAAAGGACTGGGAATGCCACTGCGGTAAGTACAAGCGTATTCGCTATAAGGGCAAGGTTTGTGAACGTTGCGGCGTTGAAGTTACACGTGCTAAGGTACGTCGTGAGCGTATGGGTACTATTGAACTCGCAGCTCCCGTATCTCATATATGGTATTTCAAGACTATCCCATCGAGAATGGGCTTAGTTCTTGATGTATCACCTAAGGACTTAGAACAGGTACTTTATTTCTCTAAATATATCGTTACCGACCCGGGTACTACCCCACTTGAAAAGAAGCAACTCCTCAACGAAAAGCAGTATATGGATATGCGCGAAAAGTATGAGGATGACTTCGAAGCAGGAATGGGCGCAGAGGCTATAAAGAAGCTTCTCTGCGAAATTGACCTTGAAAAAGTTTGCGAAGAATTACGTGCTGACCTTGAAGATGCTTCAGGTCAAAAGCGTATCCGTATTCTTAAAAGACTTGAGGTTTTGGAAGCATTCAGACAGTCAGGTAACCGTCCTGAATGGATGATTCTTGATGTTATTCCGGTAATTCCACCCGATTTGCGTCCTATGGTTCAGCTTGACGGCGGTCGTTTCGCTACAAGTGACCTTAATGACCTTTACAGACGTGTTATTAACCGTAACAACCGTCTCAAGAGACTTTTAGAATTACGCGCACCTGACATTATCGTTCGTAATGAAAAGAGAATGCTTCAGGAAGCTGTTGACGCTCTTATTGACAATGGCAGACGCGGCAAGCCTGTTACAGGTCCTAACAACCGTGCTCTTAAATCCCTTTCAGATATGCTTAAGGGTAAGCAGGGTCGTTTCCGTCAGAACCTTCTCGGTAAGCGTGTTGACTATTCAGGTCGTTCGGTTATCGTTGTTGGTCCTGAACTTAAGATGTATCAGTGCGGTCTTCCTAAGGAAATGGCACTTGAACTCTTTAAGCCTTTCGTTATGAAACGCCTTGTTGAAACTAAGGCTGTTACAAATATTAAATCTGCAAGAAAGATGGTAGACCGCGCCTCTGCTGAAGTTTGGGATGCATTAGAATTGGTTATTAAAGAACATCCTGTTCTTCTTAACCGTGCTCCTACACTTCACAGACTTGGTATCCAAGCTTTCGAACCGGTGCTTGTTGAAGGTAAGGCACTTAAGCTCCATCCTCTTGTATGTACCGCATATAATGCTGACTTCGACGGTGACCAGATGGCTGTTCACGTACCGTTATCTGCAGAGGCTCAAGCAGAAGCACGTTTCTTAATGCTCGCTGCAAACAACCTTTTAAAACCGTCTGACGGTAAGCCTGTAACCGTTCCTACACAGGACATGGTATTAGGTTCTTACTACTTGACTCTTGTTAAGGCTGAAGAACAAGGCGCTAACAAGGTGTTTAAAGATAAAAACGAAGCTATCATGGCTTATAATGACGGTATTGTTGGTCTTCACGCACCTATTCGTGTTCGTATGACCAATGAAAACGGCGAATCAAAGCTTGTTTGGTGTACAGTAGGCTTCATTATCTTTAATGAATCTATTCCACAGGATTTAGGCTTTGTTGACAGAACAAACCCTGATACCGCATTTGACCTTGAATGGTGCTTTAAGCTTAAGGATGCTTCTAAGCTCACTGTTGACAGCAACGACGATGTTGTTCAAAACAAGGTTGGCAAGAAGCAACTTGGTAAAATCATTGATAAATGTATTGAAAAGCACGGCACAAGCGAAGCTGCAATAGTGCTTGATAATGTTAAGGCAACAGGCTTTAAGTACTCTACAAAGGGTGCTATTACCGTTGCGGTTATCGATGCTGTTATTCCTCCTGCAAAGAAAGAAATTCTTGCAGCCGCTGAAGAACAGATTGATAGAGTTTCCAAAAACTACCGCCGTGGTCTTATTAATGACGACGAGCGTAGCCGCCATATAATTGAAATTTGGAACAAAGCAACCGAAGACGTTGCAGATGCACTTAAGGGCAACCTTGATGAGTTCAACCCAATCTTTATGATGGCTGACTCCGGTGCGCGTGGTTCTATGAGCCAGATTCGTCAGCTTGCAGGTATGCGTGGTCTTATCGCAAATACCGCAGGTAAGGTTATTGAAGTTCCGATTCGTGCTAACTACCGTGAAGGTCTTAACGTACTTGAGTACTTTATTTCCTCTCGTGGTGCGCGTAAAGGTCTTGCCGATACTGCGCTTCGTACTGCTGACTCGGGTTATCTTACCCGTCGTCTTGTTGACGTTGCACAGGATGTTATCGTTCGTGAGGACGATTGCGGCACCGCTGAAGGTCTTACCATTTCGGCAATTAAGGACGGCAACCACGTTCTCGAAACCTTAGAAGAACGTCTTGAAGGCAGATACTTGTTTGAGGATGCTATCCATCCTGAAACAGGCGAAGTTCTTTGGACAAAGGACGAAATCGTTACTGCCGATGCTGCTAAGAAAATTGTTGATGCAGGTATTACCTCTATCGCAATCCGTTCTGTACTCACTTGTCATAGCCATCACGGCGTATGTAAGAAGTGTTACGGTAGAAACCTTGCTACAAGCAAGCCTGTTACTACTGGTGAAGCTGTTGGTATCGTTGCTGCTCAGTCTATCGGTGAACCTGGTACACAGCTTACAATGCGTACCTTCCATACCGGTGGTATC
>JAZOTR010000094.1:0-8468 GCA_045657745.1 Acutalibacteraceae bacterium | reverse complement strand
TTCATCCTCGCTCTTAATTGCAAAGGTGATTTTTTCTTCCAAGTATTTATTAGGCACAAGACTTGAAAACAAATTTTCAAGCGATGTGTTTTCCATACCGCTGCAATTTTCACGCCACTGCCTAACACTTCTTATAACCCTTAAGGTTTCGGCAATATCCAAAAGCTCGCGTGTTGAAAGCACAGCCGAAGCATCTGCCCTATTTAGACTCCCGGCAACATTTTTACCGCCCGAAAAAGAGGGGGCTGCATAGCGCGCCATAAATATGTAGGCATCGTTAGTGTTAGCAAGTCTTCTTTGGACCTCTGCAAAATCATTGCTCGGCACAGTAGCTAAAGCGAGGTCTTTTGCATCCTCCAACGCAGTTTCATCGGCTAAAAAATTCAATATTTTATCAAGCTCTAGGGTTTTTAAACATCTCTTAAAATCCGACATTGTTACTCCTTAATACTTTCGTAAAAATCTAAAGTAGAAAATCTGTGGTCGGTTTGCACCGTTATATATTTACCCGTAATATCGGCAAGTATTTTTGCTTTATCTTCAGGTATTTCAAAAGAATAAAGCTTTGAAAATTCGCAATAAACGATATGCCGCATAGCAGAAAGCATTGTACGGTCAATCGCTATACATTCGCCGTGTTTTTCACAAGACTCGCACCTAAGCTCGCCGCCGTCTATTTCGAAATACATAATATCGTCTTCAAACTTACCGCAACCGTCACACGCGATTAAATTTGGGCTATATCCCGAAATTACCGCTATTCTAAGCTCGGTAATTGCCTTAATTAAAGACGGAAAGCGTTTTTCCTTAGTGAGAAAATGAAGCGAATTTAAAATTAGTCGCAAAAGTTCGTTGTTTTGTGTTCCATCAATCGCAAAAACATTTGCAAGTTCGCAAAAATATTGTGAAAGCGCTAAAACCTCTATATCGCTACCCGCGCCGAAAAACATAGTAATAGGTGTTGCTTCATAAATCCTAAAACTTTCGTTTTTTTGCTTTATTGTGAAGCTTCCGTATGTAAGTAGGCTTGTTGCCGAGCCTTTTTTGGACTTGATGTTTTTAGCACCACTTGCAAAAGCCTTTATAATTCCGCGTTCACGGGTAAAAAGAGTAACCAAACGGTCACTCTCCCCTACATTCATTTCCTTTATTACAAGTGCCTCGGTTGTAAAACGAGTTTGATTGTCCGTCACTTATTTTATTCTCCTTGCAAGAATCTACAAATGTTAAATAATCGCTAACCTTTCCGCTTTTCATAAAGCGAATCCAAGCATTTTCCGTTTCCATTTTCATCACCTAAAATTAGTTTTAGATGATAAACACAAAATATAAAAGGTAAAAATTAGTCTAAACCGAAGGTATGAATTAAACCCTGTCTATTACGCCAATCTTCCTTAACCTTTACCCATAATTTTACAGTTGCGCGAATACCGAAAAACTTTTCAATATCCTTTCGCGCCATAATGCCTATTCGTTTAAGCATTGCGCCGCCTTTACCTATAATTATACCTTTATGCGAATCCTTCTCGCAAATAATTGTGGCTTCAACCTCAACAATAGGCTCGCCGTCTACCGTGTCACGCTCTACAAAGCGCTCTAAATCAACCGCAATTCCGTGCGGAACCTCTTTACTAAGGGTTAAAAGCAGTTTTTCGCGTATCATTTCAGCAACCATTACCTTTTCGGGTTGGTCGGTTACATCGTCATCAGGAAAATAGTGAGGCGATGGCTTTGAAAACTTTTTAAGCTCTGAAAGAAGCGAGTCAATTCCGTCACCCGTTTTAGCCGAAAGCGGAACTACTGTTTCAAAATCGAATTCCTTTGTGTAAGCCAAAATCATATCTAAAAGCTTTTCTTTTTCGGGCAAAAGGTCGATTTTATTTATTATAAGCACAGCCTTTAATTTACGCTTTTTAAGTTCTTTTATAAGTTCAACCTCAGCAGGTGGTAAATTTTCACCGTCAAAATTAAATTTAGGGTTAGCCTCAACAACAAGCACTGCGGCATCAACATCCGCCATACCGTCGCCAACCGCCTTGTTCATATTTTTATCGAGCTCGTTTCTCGGCTTATGAAAACCGGGGGTATCAATAAACACGAGCTGATTTTTGTTTTCGGTCTTAATACCCATAATTTTAGTACGGGTAGTTTGCGGCTTGTCCGAAACGATAGCAACCTTTTGTCCTAAAATCCTATTAAGTAAAGATGATTTACCAACATTCGGTCGGCCTATTATAGTTATAAAAGCAGATGTTTCTTTCATATTCCTAACCTTCAAATTTTTATTATTGCAAGTCCTAACGCTTCAAGAATTGCTTCTTCCTTGTCGCGCATAATTCTTTGTTCAAGACCACCGTTCACATGGTCGTACCCCAAAAGATGAAGCATTGAATGTACCGTTAAAAATGCTATTTCGCGCTCTACCGAATGACCGTATAAATCCGCTTGGGCTAGCGCGTGGTCTATTGAAATTACAATATCCCCAAGCATAAGCGCATCGGTTTCGGGGTTTTTATCGTAATTGCCGTCCTCACCTAAAGGAAAAGACAAAACATCAGTTGAAGCATCGATATTTCTGAAATCACGGTTCATTTCCTTTATCATATCGTCATTAACAATGCTAACATCAACCTCAGCATTATCATTAAAGCCTTCGTAATTAAGAGTAGCATTACAAGCCTTTCTAATAAGCAAACGGGTTCCTGTTGGCAATTTTATACTTTTTTGTTTTACTGTTATATTTACTTTAACGCTCACAGTTTTTTTCACTTCTTTCATACGCTTTGATAATTTCCTGTACAAGTCTATGTCTTACAACATCACGGTCGTTAAGGCGAATAATTGCAATATCATCTATATTCTTTAGAATTCTTACTGCATCCTTAAGGCCCGATTTTTTACCGTCAGGCAAATCTATTTGGGTTATATCACCCGTTACAACCGCTTTGGAATTAAATCCTAAACGGGTTAAAAACATTTTCATTTGCTCACTTGTTGTGTTTTGCGCTTCATCAAGAATTATAAAGCTATCATCAAGTGTTCTACCGCGCATATACGCAAGCGGCGCCACCTCAATATCACCGCGTTCCTGACATTTTTGAAAGTTTTCTGCTCCCATCATATCAAAAAGTGCATCATAAAGCGGTCTCAAATAAGGGTCAATTTTTTGTTGCAAATCGCCCGGCAAAAAGCCTAACCGCTCACCTGCTTCTACTGCGGGACGGGTTAAAATAATTCGGTTCACCTGCTTTGCGCGAAAAGCCGCAACCGCTTGAGCCACCGCTAAATAGGTTTTACCCGTACCTGCAGGTCCTACACCTATTGTAATTGTATTGTTTTTTATAGCGTCAAGGTATTTTCGTTGTCCTAATGTTTTAGGCTTAACCGGTCTTCCCTTTGAGGTTATGCAAACACAGTCAGCACTTAAAAGACTACCGATTTTATTATCCTCTCCATCTTGTACTAAACCTGCGGCGTATTCGATAGTTTGGTCGGTTATTTGCTCGCCCTTGTTAATCATAGTGATAAGGCATTCAATTGTTCTTATGGCGCTTAAAACGTCTTCCACCTCGCCCTTAACTTTAATTTGGCTGCCGTGCGAGGTGACTGTAACATTATATTTCTTTTCAACCAATTTTATATTTTGGTCGAAATTTCCAAACAAATTAATTAACTGTTCTATGCGTTCAATGTCAATTGTCTTTTCGAACACCATATCACTTCCTATTAGCTATTTACTATTTTATTATACCACAATTTTCATTATTTTCCAATAGTAAATATAAGATTTTCACTATAAGTTATCTCTTGTTCTTTGGAAATTACGGCACTTAATACCACGCTTTTTTCTTTTTTTATAAACTGCTTTGATTTCACCGTAAAATTTTGCGCTTCACTTTCCGTAAAAAGCCTTTCTTCGAGCAAATCGCAAAGCTTCTTATAATCTCTATTTTGGCTCGATTTTTCTATAAATATAAACTTTTTGGTGTGAAATTTTATAGGTATACTTTGTGAAAAAAGCTTTAAATTTTCACTTTGCTTTTCGGTTGTAAACTCCCCTTTTTCACGACCTATATAAAGCGGAATTTTCAAAGTAAAAATTTCTAAAACCCGTCTTTTTTTAATGGTACCTATGGGGTATTCTATTTCTTTTATAAAAGGCTCTTCTAACAATAACTCTTCCTCAGTTTGAGCGAAAATACTGCCTATCGAATGTACAAATTTCGTTTCATTCATATTTTCAATTATTCCCGAAACCAACAAATCGCCTTTATGGACCGTATCGCCAACCGAAACCACGCAATTCCCCGAAGTAACATCAATTCTTTTAATAATTCCGTCTGCCTTGGCTTTAAGATTTGTAGGGGTGGAATTATCCTCAGTTTTCGGGGTTATTTCGGTTACATTTACAGTTAATTTACACCCCTCTATATTAAAGCTTGCCCACGAAAGCTTATCAGATTTAAGCAATAAATCCTGAATGGTGTTTTTAGTGTCTATACTTTTACTTTTAGCACCAACACTTATCCCTAACTCCTCGCAAATACTAATTATTTCGCTTTTAGGAACACTCTTATTACCTACAACATCAATAGTCCAAATAAACGAACTCATAAACTGTAAAACCGAAAAAAACACTATAATTCCCGCAAAAATACCTAACCGCTTTTTATATTTATTTATAAAAAACGGAAAGCCTTTTTTCGATAATATATGTAGCTTTACACCACTTTTTTTAAGTAATTTAGGCAACCTTTTAAAATCTCTTACAGTAATATTAAGTATTATTTTTTGCTTTAAAAAGCGAGTGTTCCAAACGGTTATTCTATTTACAGCGCAAAGGTTTAGTATTTTTTCAGGATATATCCCAGAGAATTCAAGCTCTAAAAAACCGCAAAAAAATCTATAAAGATAAAGCATACATCCACCTACAAGCAAAATTCAAGCGAATTTATTTTACCCTTTACCGTCATTGTTTTATCCTCAAAGGTTAAAATATCAAACGCCTCGCCGTTTAAAATCAAGGCGCCCTTAGAAAGTCTTAATTTCAAATAAGTGTCGTTATATTCGTAAACACCTATACACCCCTCTACAACTGCCCTGTTATTGTAAAAAAGCTCGATATGCGGACCCTTTATTAAATCGTTATCTAAAATAGCGGAATCCATTTTAAATAAATTCCACTTTGTGCTTTTTTCAGACCTTTCAATTTTAAGTTTTTTACCCAATATAAAACACTCCCTTTGTAATAACCTTATGAAAAATTTTATAAAATAATTCTTAGGTGATGATATGAAAAAACTGACATTTTATATTGGTATATTTTTAAGCCTAACTATTTTAATATTAATTCTTATTAATCCCGGTATTTGTAAAAAAGGCGCCTTAACGGGACTGCTTATTTGCTGTAATATTATTATTCCAAGTATTTTTCCTTTTTCGGTTTTTGTTTTACTGCTACTCAAAACCGACTTTTTAAGCAAATTCAAATTTCTTAATAAACCGTGCCTTAAAATTTTCGGTTTTTCTTTAAACGAATTTTCTTGTTTTCTATTATCCCTAATAGGCGGCTACCCCTTAGGCGCCAAACTATTAAACCAAGCGGTACTGCTTAAAAAAACCGAAAAATCCACTGCAACTGTTATGCTCAATTACTGCGTAAACGCAGGTCCCGCATTTATAATTTTAGCAGTAGGAAGCGGTATACTTAATTCTAAAAAGCTTGGGATTATATTATTCTTTTCGCATATTTTAGCTTCATTTATATTAGCATTGCTATCTAAAAAACGCATAAAATCCAAACATTACATACCACAAAAAACAGAGCTTAATATTATTGACAGCTTTGTATTATCGGTTTCAGAAAGTGCTAATGCCACTATATCAATATGCTCATTTATTGTTGTGTTTTCGGTAATTTTAAGCTATATCAATTTTTATTCTCTAAAATTTCCTATACTCAAAAACTTAAGTTATTTACTCGAAGTCACAAACGCGGTAACACAAAATAAAAATGTACTTCTTATCTCCTTTTTGTTAGGCTTTTCGGGATTTTGTGTTTGGTTTCAAACCTTTAGTCAAGTAAAAAGCTTTAGAATAAATCACCTTGTATTTATAATTTTTCGTATCCTTCACGGATTTCTAAGCTGTAGTCTAACCTTTTTGTTATTAAAAATTTTTAAAATAAATACGCCTACCCTTTCAAATGGGATAGACGCTTTTTATAATTTTTCAAATTCATCCGTTTCTGCCTCTTTATCACTTATAATTATGAGCATTATTTTCATAATATCCCTTTATACTAAAAATTTTACTAGTAATTTACTTGAAGATTTGGTATGATATATTAAAAGGAAGTGTATTTATGCCAAAATCGGTTTTTAATAAAAAATTACCTCGCTCTTGTGAGTATTGCGTATACGGCAGTCAGCTTGAATTTGATAATGAAATTCTTTGCAAAAAGCGCGGAGTTACTGAACTTCGCGATTCTTGCCGTCAATACAAGTATGACCCGCTTAAGCGCACACCAAAAATGCCTCAAATAAGCGAAAATTATAAACCCGAAGACTTTAAACTATAAAAAAGACCGTCCGTAAAAACGGACGGTCTTAAATTTTTACAGATTAGTCATTAACATAAGGAAGTAATGCAATCTGACGTGCACGCTTGATAGCGGTGGTTAATTCACGCTGATGAGCAGCGCAAGTACCGGTTGCACGGCGAGGTAAAATCTTAGCGCGTTCAGAAATGAACTTGCGAAGACGAGCTACATCCTTATAATCAATGGCTTCAACACGGTCAACACAGAAATGACAAACCTTTTTACGTGGTTTTCTGTGCATAGGTCTTTCGTTTCTCTCTTCCATTATAAAGCCTCCTTACAATTAATATAAAATAGAATTAGAATGGTAAATCATCGTCGCCGCCGCCGATTTCAGAAAATTCGTCAACATCGGCATTGCTGAATGATGCACCCTCTACTGCAGGAGCAGAATCTCTCTTAGATTCAACAAACTGCACATTGTTTGCAACAACTTCAAATATTGTACGGTTGTTGCCGTTCTTATCTTGATATCTTCTGGTCTGAATAGAACCTTCAATACCAATCATAGAACCTTTTTTGAAATATTTTGTTATGAATTCTGCGGTTTTACGCCAAGCAACGATATTAATAAAATCTGTTTGGCGGTCTTCACCTGAACCATAGTTACGGCTAACAGCAATTGAAAATGTGGTAACCGTAATGCCGTTTGGAGTGGTTTTAAGTTCCGGGTCTGCTGTTAAGCGACCTGTCAAAACTACTAAATTAAACATTACTGTTCCTCCATTACTTTTTGATAATCATTAAACGAAGAACACCGTCAGTAATTTTTGCAATACGCTCTAATTCTGCGGGGAAGTTTGCTTCGCTTTCAAAGTTGAAGAAAACGTAGTAACCCTCTGCTTCGTCGTTAATGAGGTATGCAAGACGACGCTTGCCCCAATCATCAACATTTTCAATGGTACCATTTTTAGCAATAAGGTCATTAAACTTTTCTTTCAAGCTTTGTGTTGCTTCTTCACCGTTAGCTACGGAGAAGATCATAGCTGCCTCATACTTATTGGTCATTTACTTTGCACCTCCTTCTGGACTTTTGGTCCCGCGATTTTCACGGAACAAGGAGCCAATGAGACCATACTGTCCCATTTAGCACTAAAGTATTATAACAACAATACACCCTTTTGTCAATAAAATTCTTGATTTTATATAAAAATCATATATAATGGTTAATGGAAAGGAATGATAATATGCTACTTGCTATTGATATAGGCAATACCAATATCACTTTAGGTGCCTATGATTCAAATTATCTTAATTTTACCGCCCGTCTTGCTACCGACACCCGCAAGACAGACGACCAATACGCAGTTGAAATTAAACAGTTATTATCTCTTTACAATATAGAAACCGAAGATATTGAAGACTGTATTATTTCTTCGGTTGTACCCGCCGTCGGCAAAAGTATAGGCCGTGCGGTTTCCAAGCTTTGTCAGATTGTACCTTTAACGTTAGGACCCGGTGTTAAAACAGGACTTAATATTAAAATAGACAACCCTGCCCAATTAGGTGCCGACTTAGTTGCAGGTGCGGTAGGCGCAATTGACGCTTATAAAATGCCCTGCGTAATTATTGATATGGGCACCGCTTCAACTATAAGTGTGTTGGACAGGCAGGGCTCCTTCCTGGGCGGTATTATTGCCGCAGGCGTAAGACTTACTCTAAAGGCATTAACCGAAAACACCGCATTACTTTCATCCATTCCCATTGAAGCACCAAAATCGGTTATCGGCACTAACACAACCGAATCAATGCAAGCAGGTCTTGTTTTAGGCACCGCTTCTATGATTGACGGACTTTTGGAAAAAATTATTGCAGAGCTCGGCGAAACACCCACAGTTGTTGCAACAGGCGGTCTTTCAAAAGAGGT
>JAZOTR010000093.1:0-3020 GCA_045657745.1 Acutalibacteraceae bacterium | reverse complement strand
TGGCCAACCTTTTGCTTATCGGCACCGCTAATAATAATTGAGTTGTTGTTAGGTACTTCAACGGTGATACCGTCAACCTCAGGCATAATAACCTGATGTGAGTAACCTAAGTTCATAACTAAGTTTTTGCCCTGCTTTTGTGCACGGTAACCTACGCCGTTAACTTCGAGTTCCTTCTTGTAACCAACTGAAACACCTTCAACCATGTTAGCAATAAGGGTACGGGTAAGACCGTGTAATGCACGGTGTTCTTTATTGTCAGAAGGACGAGTAACAACGATTTCGTTGTTTTCCATAGCAATGCTCATGTCAGCATTGAATGTGTCCTTAAGTTCGCCCTTAGGTCCCTTAACGGTAACCTCAGAGCCGTTGATCTTAACATCAACACCTGCAGGAATTGCAATCGGTTTCTTTCCTATTCTTGACATTGAATGTTACCTCCTTACCAAACGAAAGCAAGTACTTCGCCGCCAACGTTGGCTTTGCGAGCTGCTTTGTCTGTCATAATACCTTTAGAGGTGGAAAGGATTGCTATACCAAGACCCTTCATAACTCTTGGCATATCCTCTACATTTGTGTAGATACGCAAACCTGGCTTCGAAACTCTGCGAATGCCGTTGATGATTTGCGATTTATTCTGGCCGTATTTCAAAGTAATATGAATTACGCCCTGCTTACCGTCTTCTTCAACGGTGAAGCTTGTAATATATCCTTCGTCAAGTAAAATCTGAGCAATAGCTTTCTTTACGTTAGACGCAGGGATATCTACCGAATCATGTTTTGCTGAAGAAGCGTTACGAATTCTCGTAAGCATATCAGCGATTGTATCGGTAATTTGCATGCCGTCAACCTCCTTCGTTTACCTTACCAGCTTGCCTTCTTCACTCCGGGGATTTCGCCCTTGTAAGCGAGTTCTCTGAAGCATATACGGCAGATGCCGTACTTGCGAAGATAAGCGTGGGGGCGACCACAGATTTTACATCTGTTATACTCTCTTGTAGAAAACTTTGCAGGACGAGCCTGTTTGATTTTCATAGCAGTTTTAGCCATAATTCCTTCTCCTTACTTCGCAAACGGAGCGCCCATAAGAGTTAATAACTCACGAGCCTCTTCATCTGTGTTAGCAGTGGTAACGAAAATAATATCCATACCACGTACCTTGTCAATCTTATCATATTCGATTTCAGGGAATACCAATTGTTCTTTGATACCCATAGCATAGTTGCCACGGCCATCGAAAGCATTTGGGTTAATACCTCTGAAGTCACGTACTCTTGGGAGAGCTGCATTGAAAAGTCTTTCAACAAATTCATACATTCTTTCTCCACGGAGAGTAACCTTTGCACCGATAGGCATACCTTCACGAAGCTTAAAGTTCGCAACCGACTTTTTAGCGCGGCAAGGAATTGCCTTTTGACCGGTGATTTTGCCTAAGTCAGTGATGATAGCATCAATAACCTTAGCGTTGTCTTTTGCCTCGCCGGCACCAACATTGATTACGACTTTATCGAGCTTTGGAATCTGCATAACGCTCTTATAGCCGAACTTTTTCATCAAAGCAGGTGCTACTGATGCTTTGTATTCATTAGCTAAATATGACATTATTAGTTCCTCCTACTCTAAAAAGTCTCGCCGCACTTTTTGCAAACGCGGTCTTTTTTACCGTCTTCGTAAACTTTAGTGCCTACTCTGGTCGGTTTATTACATTTAGGGCAAACAACCTGTACTTTGCAAGCATAGATTGCGCTTTCGGTTTCGATGATGCCCGAAGGATCGCCGGCCTTGCGCGGTTTAGCATGCTTTTTAACAAGATTAATGCCTTCAACGATTACTTTACCCTCTTTGGGGCTAACCTCAAGAACCTTACCGGTTTTATTGCGGTCTTTCTTGTCTCCTGTAAGGAGTACTACGGTATCACCAGTTTTAATGTGAAGCTTACTCATTATTCCTTACCTCCCATTAAAGTACTTCCGGAGCAAGAGAAAGAATCTTTGTATAATCCTTCTCACGAAGCTCACGGGCTACTGGTCCAAAAATACGGGTACCGCGTGGGTTTTTGTCCTCACGGATGATAACAGCCGCATTTTCGTCAAATCTGATGTATGTGCCATCATTACGGCGAAGACCTTTTGCAGAACGAACTACAACTGCCTTTACTACATCGCCCTTCTTAACAGTGCCGCCGGGAGCAGCTTTCTTAACAGAAGCAACGATAACATCGCCGATGTTGGCATACCTCCTTCTGGAGCCTCCAAGAACACGGATGCACATAATTTCTTTTGCACCGGTATTGTCGGCAACCTTGAGGTAACTCTGTTGTTGTATCACAGTGGTTTCCTCCTTGTAAGACTTACTTCGCCTTTTCGATGATTTCTACCACACGCCATCTCTTATCTTTAGAAAGCGGTCTGGTTTCCATAATAAGCACTCTGTCGCCTACGCCACAGGAGTTATTTTCATCATGAGCCTTAAGTCTGATAGTGTTTTTGATAATCTTCTTGTAGAGTGGGTGCTTAACGTTGTCTTGAATAGCAACTACAACAGTTTTGTCCATCTTGTCACTTGCAACGATACCTACTCTTGTTTTACGAAGGTTTCTTTCGCTCATCTCGCTTTACCTCCCAAAATTAAGCATTCTTGCTGTCTTTGATTTCGTTCTCGCGAATAATTGTCTTAATGCGAGCGATATCTTTTTTAACAGCAGTTATACGCATTGGGTTTTCGAGCTGATTAATGGCGAGTTGGAAACGAAGGTTGAATAATTCTTCCTTTAACTTTGCCAACTGCTCATTGAGCTCGGGTAAAGTGTTCTCTCTGATTTCCTTTACTTTCATTATTGCTCACCACCCATTTCCTGTTTGGTTACAAACTTACATTTAATAGGAAGTTTGTTAGCAGCGAGACGCATAGCTTCACGAGCTAATTCCTCGCTAACACCGCCGATTTCAAACATAACGCGGCCCGGCTTAACAACCGCTACCCAATATTCCGGTGAACCTTTACCTGAACCCATTCGAGTT
>JAZOTR010000092.1:0-6910 GCA_045657745.1 Acutalibacteraceae bacterium | reverse complement strand
CATTTTGTTGTAGAAGGGTTTGCTGTGCTTTTGAATATGGTTCAAATGCCGCCTACCCCATACGCCGATCGGTTCACGTTCAGGCTCATCCTCGCCGGCGATGATATAATAATCACCGCACAGCTCATATTTCAACCCCGTTCTCTCGTCTGTAATAAATTTTGCTAATTGTTCCATAGTATTTTCCTCCTTTTTGCTCATTGTAGCAATCGACAACTTTTTTTACAAATGTATGAGGAGGATTTATCATATTTACTTTTATATCTTATTCAGGATTGCAATTTTCCGCGTGCTAAAGTATAATAATACCGATAAGCAACTGGTGCCTTTTTGGGGTGCGTTCTTAGGTGTATTAGGAGAGCGCTTGAATGGCATTCAAGAGGTCAGCGGTTCGATCCCGCTTATCTCCACCAACAAAAAGCCAGTCATAAGGATTGGCTTTTTATTCTATATTTTTTGCGGTGATGATATTTTGTTTAGTGTTATTTTTGATATGGACGGCACCCTTTTGGATACTCAACGTATTTGCATTCCCGCTTGGGATTATGCGGGTGAAAGGCAGGGATTTGAAAATCTGGGCGCACATATTCCAAATGTTTGTGGAATGAACCAAAACGGGTGGATGGGTTATTTAAAAATAAATTTTCCAACCCTTGATACCGATGCCTTTATACAAGCCGCGCGTCAATACATTTTAGAGAATGGCAAAGTAGAGTATAAAAAAGGCGCCAAAGAGCTACTTGAATTTTTAAAGAAAAACAAGGTTAAAATCGGGCTTGCCTCGGGCACTTCAAGAGGCTCGGTAGAACACCACTTGAACGAACTGAAAATAATGGATATTTTTGACGCTATTGTAGCGGGTAACGAAGTTGAAAACGGAAAACCTGCGCCCGACGTTTTTCTTCTTACTGCACAGAAAATGGGTGTGAGCCCTGAAACTTGCTTTGTGTTTGAAGATTCCGAAAACGGAATTAAAGCAGGGGTGGCGGCAGGTATGAAAACTATCGGCATTCCTGATATTGTGAGCTTTTCTTCCGAAACTAAACAAATTTTGTTTAAAGAACTTGAAGATTTATCTAGTGCAATAGAAATTTTAAAGCAGTATTTATAAAATAAAACCGCGAAGCAAAACGCTTCGCGGTTTTTGTATTAATTATTTGTATGAACTTTCAGTAGCGCCTTCGAATTCAACCTCGCCCAAGTATTCAACAGGGTCAAGACCAACATAACGGCACATATCAAACATTTCTGCAACGGTGTTAATGTTAACATTAATACCATTTTCAAGGCGGTCAGCCTTAGCAATGATTTCTTTTTCACCGTGGGTGTAAATTCTGGTTTGACCTTCGCTCTTGGGAGATTCGCGAAGTTCTTGTAAGAATGTAGAAAAATGCTCCTTAATAGCAGCAGGGTCGCCAAATACCTTCGGGTCAATAGCAATAAAGCCGTGACAAGTGCCGCCCTTACCGCCGATATGGGTGTGGTTCGAGGTTATACCCATTGAAATAATAGAGCAGAAAAGCTCACAGAACATACCGTAGCCGTAGCCCTTGTGGCTGCCGAGTTGTTCGGTTTCGCCGCCAAGTGGCATAATACCACCGCCGTTTTTAGCAACAATATTTGTAAGAACGTCCTTAGCGTCACTGCTGCCCTTACCTTGCGCGTTAAGTGCCCAACCCTCAGGTAAAGCCTTGCCTGCTTTGTTGTAAACTTCAAGCTTACCGCGGGTTACAACAGTGGTAGAAGCATCGAAGAAGAAATCATAAGGTTCTGCAGGAGCGGCAATAGCGATTGGGTTACTGCCGAGCATTGCCATTCTGCCAAAGGTTGGAACCATGATTGCCTCACTGTTGGTCATAGCCATACCGATAAGACCTTGGTCGCAAGCCATTTTTGCATAGTAGCCTGCAATACCGAAGTGGTTAGAGTTACGAACAGTAACTACTGCCATACCGGTTTTCTTTGCCTTTTCAATAGCAAGGTTCATAGCCTTGTGAGAAATTAATTGACCCATACCGTCGTTACCTTCAATAACTGCGGAAACGGGAGTTTCAAAAACAACTTCGGGATCAGCTTCAACCTTAATTAAACCTTTTTTAATACCGTTGTAGTAACGAGCCAAGCGTTGCATACCGTGGGATTCGATACCGTAAAGGTCGGAAAGAAGTAAAACGTCCGAAATGATTTTGCTCTGTTCTTCTGTGAAGCCGTATTTTTTAAAGCAGTCTACACAAAAGCGTTCAAGCTGTTCGTAGGAATAGTTTAAATATTTTGTCATAATATGTACCCCTTGAAAATATTTTTTACATTATAATATTATAACACTATAAAACTTAAACTGCAAGCACAAAACAATACTTTCAAGGGAGTTTTTTAATGAAACATAGTTTGTACGCCGTCTACAAAATCGCCTGCGGCTTTTAATAGCTTGGCGCCGCCTTTTTCAATATTCTTGTGGTCTTTCATCATAACCTTACCTACAACAACTGCCGCAGCGCCTGCTACCATACCTGCGCCTAAGCCCTTCATAAATGACATTGAACTGTTTTGCATTTTTAAAAACCTCCTTTTAAAAATATTGTTTCCCAAGCGGAAAAATTTATTTATTTGAAAAATTTACAATTTATACTATATTTTTTGCTTTGTTTATAGTATAATAACATTAATTATAATTATTGAGGTTATGTTTTATGGGTTTATTTAATGCGCTTTTTGGTAATTACAGTCAAAAAGAAATTAAAAGAATAATGCCTTTACAGCAAAAGGTTTTGGATTTGGAGCCTGAATATAAGGCGCTTTCGGACGAGCAGTTAAGAGCAAAAACCGAGGAATTTAAGAATAGACTTTCTTGCGGTGAAACCTTAGACGATATTTTGCCCGAAGCATTTGCGGCTTGTAGAGAAGCGGGTGACCGCGTACTCGGTATGCGCCATTTCCCTGTGCAGATTTTGGGCGGTATAATTTTGCACCAAGGCAGAATTGCCGAAATGAAAACAGGTGAAGGTAAAACTTTGGTTGCTACTTTACCTGCTTATTTGAATGCGCTTTCGGGTAAAGGTGTTCATATTGTAACGGTTAACGATTATCTTGCAAAGCGTGACTCGGAATGGATGGGCAAGCTTTATAAGTTTATGGGTTTAACTGTTGGACTTATTGTTCACGGTATGAACAAGCAAGAAAAACAGGAAGCCTACAAGGCGGATATTACTTATTGTACAAATAACGAATTAGGCTTCGATTACTTGCGCGATAATATGGTAATTTATAAAAACGAAAAGGTTCAACGCGAGCATAATTTTGCTATTGTCGACGAAGTTGACTCTATTTTGGTTGACGAAGCAAGAACACCGCTTATTATTTCGGGTCAGAGCGATAAATCTACCGATTTATATACCGCCGCTAACCGTTTTGCTAAGTCGCTTAAAATGGTTAAGGTTAAGGAAATGAATGATAAGGAAAGCGACGAAACTGCCAATTACGACGGTGACTATGTTGTAGACGAAAAAGCAAAGAGCGCCACTTTAACACCCGACGGCGTAAGAAAAGCCGAAGAATATTTCGATATTGAAAACCTTAACGACAGTGAAAATATCGCAATAGCGCACCATATAAATCAGGCTATCCGCGCTCACGGTATTATGAAGCGAGATGTTGATTATGTTGTAAAAGACGGCGAGGTTATTATTGTTGACGAATTTACAGGCCGTCTTATGTATGGCCGCCGCTATAACGAGGGTCTTCATCAAGCAATTGAAGCAAAAGAGGGAGTAAAGGTTGCAAAGGAATCTAAAACACTTGCCACCATTACCTTCCAGAACTTCTTCCGCTTATATAATAAGCTTTCGGGTATGACCGGTACCGCTATGACCGAGGAAGCCGAATTCCAACAAATTTATAAATTGGATGTTATTGAAATTCCTACCAACAAGCCAATCGCGCGTATTGACGAAAACGATGTTGTTTATAAAACCGAAAAAGCCAAGTTTGAAGCGGTAATTGAAAAAATTATTGAGGCTAACAAAAAAGGTCAACCCGTACTTGTAGGTACGGTAACTATTGAAAAATCCGAGCTTTTGTCGGCTATGCTTAAGCGCAAGGGCGTTAAGCACAATGTACTTAATGCGAAGCATCACGAAAAGGAAGCCGAAATCATAGCTCAAGCGGGTAAATTAGGCGCCGTTACCATTGCTACCAATATGGCAGGCCGTGGTACCGATATTATGCTTGGCGGTAATGCTGAATATTTGGCAAAATCTGCTTTGCGTCACGACGGATTAAGCGAAGAAATGATTATCGAAGCTACCGGTTTTGCGGAAACAACCGATGAAGAAATTCTTGCAGCGCGTGATAAGTATACTGAATATTACAATAAATTCAAGGCAGAAATTGCTCCTGAAGCCCAAGCGGTGAGAGAAGCGGGCGGTCTTTGTATTATAGGTACCGAGCGCCACGATTCGAGAAGAATTGATAATCAGCTTCGAGGTCGTGCGGGTCGTCAGGGCGATAACGGTAACACCCAATTCTTCGTATCTTTGGAAGATGACCTTATGCGACTTTTCGGTGGTGAGCGTATTTCTACAATAATGGATACTATGCGAGTGGACGAAAACACTCCGCTTGAAAGCGGTATGCTTTCTAAAACTATTGAGTCTGCCCAAAAGAAGAAAGAGGGTATGAATTTTGCTATCCGTAAAAACACGCTTCAGTATGACGATGTTATGAACAAACAGCGTGAAATTATTTACACACAGCGTAACAAGGTGCTTAACGGCGAGGATATTAAGGATACTGTTATTAAGATGATTGAGCAGACTATTGATTCCTACTGTTCGATTTTCCTTAGCGACACCATTCACGATAATTGGGACTTAAAGGGACTAAGAGATTATTTCTTGGGTTGGATAACCACCCCAGAGGATTTGCACTTTACTCCCGAAGAACTTGGCGACACCTCTAAGGAAGAAGTTGCTCAGATGCTCAAAGATAGAGCAAATGAGATTTACAAGGCTCGCGAAAATGAATTCGGTTATGATATGATGCGCGAAATCGAGCGCGTTATGTTGCTTAGAAGTGTTGACACTAACTGGATGGACCATATAGATGCTATGGACCAATTGCGCCAAGGCATAGGACTACGCGCTTACGGTCAGCACGACCCTGTTATTGAATACCGTAACGATAGCTACGATATGTTCGAGGGTATGACCGATACTATTCGCGAACAAACCGCAAAGCTTGTTTTATCTGTTCGTGTCCGTAAGGATGAAGAGGTAAAACGCGAAAAGGTTGCGAACGAAACAGGCGAAGGCAAGCCCCAAACCGTTAAAGGCAAGGGTGCGGTAGGCAAAAATGCTCTTTGCCCTTGCGGTAGCGGTAAAAAATATAAGCGCTGCTGCGGAAAAGACATAGATTAATGCGGAATTCGTAATTCGTAATGCGTAATTAAAACCGACCTTTAGAAAAGGTCGGTTTTTCTTTTTCGATGTTGGTTTTTAAATTGTTCTAATTGACTTTTGGGTATATCCACATATATACAATCAGTACATTGTCCGAGTATATCAAGTTTAATATCTTCTAAAATACAATTTCCGTTATCTTGGTATATACAAAATTCATTTTCACATTTCAAATTTACCACCCTATTACAATATAACATACTATATTTTATTCTGCAACCATTTTTGGTTATATAAATGCAACCATAAATGAGCATAATATTATTTTGGGTGATATAAATGTTTAAAATTGATAATGAATTAAAAAGCGCAAATATTGCGCGCACTGTTCGCTTTACTGAACCGCTTTTTGAAAAATTAAATCAAACTGCACAGGAAAATAATGTTTCGTTTAATCTATTAGTTCTTCAGTGCTGTAAATACGCTTTAGAAAATATGGAAAATAAACCGAATAAGTAATATGTAGGGGAGGCGTTTCGCCTCCCGTTTTAATTTAATGCGAGTTTTTAGAGATAAACAAATTTAGAAATTAAAATGGTACGGAAAGTCTTTGCATACAATTTAAAGAAGAGGTGAGTTGTCGGAGATGGGATTTTAAATAAAGAAAAAGACTTGTCTTTAAATGGCAAGCATAGCGGCTCTTAAAGACGTTTTTGTTTTTATTTATTTCCGACAACGAGGGGAATGCTTTCCCCTAAGGGCGAATCTTTCCACCCTTTCTTTTCGCCCACACAAGAAAGGGTGTGCCGGTCGCGGCACGAGCGACGAGCTATAAAGTTTTGAAGAAGCCTACATATATATTAATATATATAATTCCGCATTCCGCATTCCGAATTAAGAGAGTTGGTTGTGCCTTAAAACCCGCATAAACACAATATGTAGTTGTATAATTTTGGAAGTTTTAGAAAAAATAAAAAAGTGCAAAAAAAGGTTTGACATATTGACTTTAGTGTGATAGAATACTCTAGCGTGAAATATTATGCGAAATTATGTTTTGCAGTAATTTTCGCAATATAAAAGAAAGGAGAGATTCAGTAGTGCCTACGTTTAACCAATTGGTTCGCAGTGGTCGTGAAACTGTTGAGAAGAAGGCTAAGGCTCCGGCTCTTTTAAAGGGTTACAACTCTATGAAGCGTCAACTTACCGACAACGATTCTCCACAGAAGCGCGGCGTTTGTACAGCTGTTAAGACTTCCACACCTAAGAAGCCTAACTCTGCGCTCCGTAAAATTGCGAGAGTACGTCTTTCCAACGGAATTGAAGTTTCTGCTTACATTCCCGGAATCGGTCACAATCTCCAGGAGCATAGCGTAGTTCTTATTCGTGGAGGACGTGTTAAGGATCTCCCCGGTGTGCGTTACCACATCATCAGAGGTACACTTGACACACAAGGCGTTGCAAAGCGTATGCAGGCACGTTCCAAATACGGCGCAAAGCGTCCAAAGGCAAAGTCG
>JAZOTR010000091.1:0-51389 GCA_045657745.1 Acutalibacteraceae bacterium | reverse complement strand
GACTGACAAAACTGTGCTACTAATTTTGACCGGCTTTTCAGGGCGGTCTTTTTGTTATGCTCACTTTTTATTCCCCCTACTTGCCTACAAAATTTTTCTGATTTTTAAATTTTTTCTCTTGACTTTTTATTTGTAGGCTTTCTTCTCTTACGTGAAAATCTTTTACTGAAAACAAAACAAGGACAGTGAGCATTATGTTTGAAGCTATCGTTCAAAGAAATCTCCACATTGACAGTTTCACACGGTCAATTCGACATTTTCACGAATAAATCTTATTATTCTTCAATAATATTAGACGATTTGCAATAGACTCTTTCAACTCAATTATAGTCGATTATGTAGACAAAAATCGCTGTTTATATTTTGCACATAAAATATACATATTTGAATTCAACTTATGTTGAGAAATTTTCATATTTGCGTATGGCAGGAGCTTGCAATTTAGACATTAGATGTCAGACGTTAGATATTAGACCGGGTAAATTGAGGTTTATGCATTCCGCAATTCAATGCGCAAGTTATTTTGACACCCTTGCAGGACGATGCCCACACCGTCCCGCGTATCATGGTGCCTATCCCAAGATGGTGATAGCACGAACAAGAAACCCCGAATATCAATATGAGGGTGTTAGAGTTGTTGACGTGGCAGACTGGCTGCTGAACAAATAACTGCTTCCTAAAAATGAAAAAACATAGATTTGGATAATGCGATTATCCCGAATATGTCTTTTTCAATCCCGCCTTCATTGGTGCCATCGACGCAAAATTTGTAGATATATGTAAGATTTAAAAATGGAAAAATATTATAATGAGCAATCCGATAAAAAGAGAATACGATAACTCGTTTTAAATCACTCGAGAATAAATCTCCTCAAAATACAAATACTAAACATCACGATTTGAAAATTTTGTGTAAGGGTCGGCGCCCTCGACAGCCCGTTTCGTGTTTCGATATTTTTTCGGGACGTCCTTGGTCGTATAGTTATCCCTAAAGAAATAAGATGATGAACAATGTTCGCAACTCTGCTAAAGAAGCCGTAATGCGTGAACTGATACTCGCATAAACCGAAAGCAAGGGTTGTTCCCAAGAGGTTCACATCATCCGTGTACTTTACGGCAGACGGAACTTTATGCAGATACTTTTCGGAAAATCATACGACGAATAAACAGAAGGCGGCAGGTCAAAGATCTACCGCCTTCTGTACGTTAATAATTCATGTCTTTGGTATTATGGGATAAAGCTGAATGGTATTTCCCCCGTCAACTACAAGCTCGGCTCCCGTGGTATTTCTTGCGTAAGCGGCAAAATACCAGACGGCATCGGCAATATCCTCACCGACTGCAACGTCACCGAGAGGAGTGAAGCGCGAGGGTACGTTTTTATAAAACTCAGGATTTTTCTCCCAGCGATCAGTCTTTATCATTCCGGGAAGAACAGCGTTGACACGGATATTATATTTTCCGAGATCAAGCGCAAGTCCTCGCATCATACCGAGCTGACCGCCTTTTGATGCCTCATATGCAACTCTGTCGGGTATCGCTCTGTACGCGGTATTTGAGTTAATAAACACGATATTCCCGCCGCCGTTTTCCTTCATACGCCGTGCGGCGTGCTCGACGAGACAGTAGTTCCAGACGACGTTTGTATTTATCACTCTCATAAAATCGGTGAGCGGATTTTCCAAAACGGTAATTCCGAGTCCCTGATCTGCGGCGTTAAGAACGAGAGTTTCGATAAAAAGTCCTTTTTTTTCTATATCGGCAAACATATTGTGAACGCTCTGTTCATCAACAGTCCTACTGTCAAGCAGAGAGTCGATATGGTAGCCGATTATCTCGACATTCGGATATTTTTCCCTGTACTGCCTCTCCTTTTCGTGAACCTTTTCAATATTTCTTCCCGTAAAGACTACGTTATAGCCCTCGGCGGCGAATTTTTCTACTATCGCAACGCCTGTGTTGATGCAGGCGCCTGTTATAAGTGCTGTTTTCATTTTGTATTTTCCTTCTCAACTGTAAAAAATCTCGTTTCGTGCGGCTTGAAGGTAACTTTTGTACCGTTTTCATCTACCGATATTTTATCCCCGTTAAAGCAATCGGTGAGGAGTGACGGCTCTTTTCGGTAGAGCGTTAGCTCTCCGCCCTCAAAGCTATACACACACTCAAAGGACGAGCTTGTATAAACGGGTGTCGGTCTGTCTGCATACATAAATATTTTTGCGTACTCGTATATCTTCCGTACAAGAGCGGTCGGTATCGGAGCACAGGCGGAGAACGCGTCAAATCCTCCGTCACTACGGAATTATTATGCCGCAGGCAGGTAGTCCATTTTCTACAAAATATCCGAGAGCGATGTCAAGATTTTTAGGTGAGAATATCGGTGTGATATTCTCACAGCCGTCGTGATGCCACACGTCGCTCTTCGTCGTTTTGTTTGTAAAATCAAAAGTAACTTTTTCGTCAAATGCAAGGCGCACGGTATTATCGGAAAGCTCGCATCTCTCAAACTCAATACCTGTATATTTTTCGATATTTTTAACCGAAAGCTCCTCGTTTAAGGCATAGTACGGAGCGTGCATATAAAGAATATTTTTACCCTTTTTACGGAGATTTTGTATCTTATCTATCACCCTTTGATCGGGTGAAAAGAGTGCGGGGAAAATAAAGAGCTTGTACTGATCCTCATTAAAACTCTCGCAGTCAAAATCAAAGGTCATGTTCATTTCCCACGGCGCACCCGCACTGTTTAGTGCCTCACTCTGATGCTCTACCATTGGATAATAGGTGCCCGTTTTAAGATAGTAATTCGATTTTATATCAAGCATCTCGCAGACCTCGCTCACGCTCTTTCTCGGAAGCTCTGCGACCTTTTCCTGTACCTTACGAATAGCCGAAATCTCGTTCATCAGAGCAGGATCGTCATAGTAGCCTGAGAACATATCGAACCACCAATATCCCTGCCCTTTGGCAAGCGTCATACCGACCTCACGGCGGATATACATAACGGTATCCTCCGAGCACTCAAACGCTTCGTCACGTCCGACGGCGTGCGAGCTCGCCGCCGCCTCTTTATTCTTTTTAAGCAGATGCGTTGAAGAATCTATCTCGTGAGAAAAAAGCTTGCCGTGAAGAGATATTGAGTCTATCGGCACTCTGTGAGCACTCGTCGAATCGAGCTTTCTGACTATATAAGATGCAGGACAGAAAAGCATATCAATATCGGGAGACTCAAGCAGTCTGTCAAGATGGTTATACGAGGTCTGTACCGCGAAATCAAGATTTTGTCCGTAGATATGACCCGAAAAAAGTCCGACGAGCTTTTCTCCCTTGGTATGCTCCTTTGCCACTCTTGCAAAATAGAGGATAGTGTCGGTAACGCTTTCGTTTACAAACTCTAAGTATCTTATAGCGTCCTTTTGCTCGCTACTGCTCCTTATAACACCGTCATTTCCCGAGTGAAGCGCATCAAAAGAGGGTATCTCGGCAGACTCGTCACCGCAGAAATCGCGGTATGTCTGTCTTTGAAGCTCGGTCGGATGCTTTATGACGGTATCAACGTGATATGAATACCATTCGGTCGTACCGCCGCACATAAGGAAAATGGCGTAAATACGCTCGGGATACCAATCATCAAGCTTTGAAACGAGTGCGCGCAGATAATCTGCCGCCGCACTCTTCCACTTGTCGCTTCCGATATTTTGTATCATCTGCTCCCAGTGGTCAACGTGTTCGGGGTACTTTTCGATAAACCAATTTGGCGGATCGAGATGCACGTTCACAGAAACGAAGGCATCGGGAGAGATACTGTCAAACACCTCTTTGCACTGCGCTCTGAGATTGTCCCAGTTATACTTGCCCTCACCTATCCAAACGGGCCCGAACTGCGAATACGGAACGGTCCTCTTTTCAAGTGCCGTCATAATTCCGCTTGGAAAGATGTTGAAAAATTTCAATCCGTGATCCGAAAACTGCTTTAAAATGCGACCTTCGGGACGAAAGGATCTCGTCGCGGCAAAACTGTATTTTTGCTGTTAATCTCGAGAAATAAATTGTCGTTTTCACGACATACCTTTGATTGCATCGTATATACTCTCCGTTTCGTTAATTTTTGACCTGAAATTCTATGTTGTCAAAAACAACCCTGTCACAACAAGAGATGTAAGGATAACCTCCGTGACTCTGCTGCACCCCTTGTGCGCCGTGATACTCTTTATTGTTAAATGCCGAGTAATCGGTCACCTCAAAGCTGCAATCTGAAAAGAGGATATTGTCAAGATGATTTTCGTCTCTTCCTTCAAGTCTGATACCGCGAGGTCCTCTCGCGCGTATTCCGGAAAAATAAAGATTTCTGATCGCGTCTATACGGGTTTCGGGATTTTTTGCCATCTGTATCTTGATCGGCTCGCCGTAGACGTTATCCATAATTATATTACTGAAAGTCATATTTTCAATAAGCGTCGCCTCTCTGCCCATATCTGCCGTATAAGTCTGTTCGGGATCAAACAGAAAGTGCGGAAGCATGATATCAACACCTACTGACGTGTCTGTCATAACTATATTGGAAAACGTGCAATTTCGAATAACTCCGTCGTTTTTCCAGCCGATACGAATACCGCCCGAATAACTGGTCAGATTACAGTTGGTAACACAGACCTTCTCACACACTTTATTTTCAGAAAGAGATGCGTTATTTGCGCGAACAATAATGCTGTCATCTCCGCAGGTAATATCACAGTTGGAAATCGTTACGTTTCTTGAACTGTTAATATGAATTCCATCGTTGTTGGGATATTCCACCTCGGCAAATATCCTCACTCTGTCAAAGGAAACGTAATCGCAATCGTGAATCCAATACGACCACCCCGCAGGCTGATTGACCATGGTAATATCGGTGATCTTTACATTCTTACAACCCGCAAAAAATACAACTCTCGGCGGCGTCGGAGCCTCGATTCTCTGGTAAGTCCAGGAAGTGGGATTTTCAACGGTCGTAACAAAGGCTTTTCCGTTGCAGTCGATTTTGCCCATTCCCGTAATAGACACGTTTTCACTTTCCTCACAATAGATATAGCAAGCATTTCTCCACCGAGGAAGCTTGGAAGAATCAACGTGCCGCACGTCTGTACGTTCGGGATAATCCTCGCACCGAGGTGAACCAAGCAGTGTTGCATTCGCCGCGATATGAAGTTCTACGTTTGAACGGAGAACGATCGTTCCAAACATATACGTCCCCCTTCAATGAACACCTGACCGCCGCCATTCTCGAAACACGTATCTATTGCTTTTTGAATTGCTTTTGTATTCATTGTTTTGCCGTCTGCAACGGCTCCGAAATCCTTTATATTAAAAATCATAGTAATCTCCGTTTAACTCCTTTCGGTATTCTCCCAATGGGACGTTTTTTATTTTCTTCTTTGTATTTTGACGGTAAAATCAAATTTCTCGCCCGGGTTGATCCTACACTCCGATTGCGGATAGCCTAACACCGTCATGCCGAAATTCTGTCCGCTTAAAAAGCAGTTGACCTTTCCCGAAAAGCAAACTATCATTTCAAGCTCCGAATGAAAGTGAGGAATCTCGGTAAGATTTTCTTTGTTATAGCAGGACAACTTTACACTCTTTTGTTCGTAATACACTGTATTCAACAGTGTACCCCCCGAAAATTTTAGTACAATTGCAAAAAAATATTACAGAAAAATTATAACATATTTTTAAACAACTGTAAATCGACTAAATTTTTACAATTTACTGAGGTTGTTACAATATATTAATTTGCAGTTTTTAGGCTATGCCTTTCGCTTTAATGCGTTAAGCAGCTGCGGATAAAGCTGTGAACTCATACCGCCGTCAACAATAATTTCCGCTCCCGTAATATTTTTGGACTCGTCCGAGCCTAAGAACCACGCGGCATTGGCTATATCCTCAAAGTCGGAAATATCGCCGATAGGGGTAAGAGTGCCGTTTACAATCTGCTTTGAGCCCATCTCCACCCAGCGTGCGGTTTTAATAGTACCGGGGAGTACAACGTTTGAGCGTATGCCGTAAGGTCCTAAATCAATCGCAAACGCCTTGGACATAGCGTTTATTCCGCCCTTTGAAGCGCCGTATGCACTGCGGTTGGGAATTGCACGGTATGAGGTGTTTGAGCCGATAAACACCACCGCTCCCTTATGATGCTCCCTCATACGCAATGCCGCCTGACGGACAATCATAAAATTCCAGACAAGGTTTGTTTCAAAAACGCGCTGGAACTCTTCAACAGGCACGGTGAAAAAGTCCATTCCCTTTGCGGGGTCTGTGCCGAAGCCCATATCCGCAGAATTAAGTACAACTGTTTCTACAAAACGGTCAAGACCGTCAATATCGTTAAAAACATCGATAACTCGCTGTTCGTCCCGTATATCAAGCGCATAGCCCTTAGCGAAAACTCCGTATTTTTCGGCAACCCCGTCTGCCGCAACCTTAGCGCGTTCTCCGTTTCTTGAGGTTATAAAAACATCATAGCCTTCCTTTGCGAACCGCTCCGCGCAGGCAAGCCCGCTTCCGACGGTGCCGCCTGTCACAAATACTGCTCTGTTCATAAAAATATCACTCCTGTTTCTTGATAAGTAAAAAGGCGTTTATTTCACGATTTTTAATTTTAAGTGTACCGCTTTCACTTCTTAGCTCCCCGCCACTTATCAGATCCGAATACACTCCGTCTTCCTTTAAGTATATCTCGGCGTCCTTACCTGTGGCGTTATATACGCCTATACTGTAGGAATTTACATAGGTATATACAAGGCTGTTCTTGCTGTAAACAAAAATCCCCGAATCAACCAAAATATCCCGAAGCAGTCCCGAGGGCAAATCACAGGTAGAGCAATAAACGCTGTTAAAGCCGGCAATCTCCCTTTTTGCAACCGCTACGGCACCGTCCTCAAATAAGGCAAGCGGTGCGGCTTCTTTATCGCATATTGAGAAATACGGAGCATTAAGGGGATAATCGAACCGCTTTTCATCATATACGATTCCGCCGTGACTGCTTTCGCCCGATGTGACGGTCATTCCTGTAATGTCGGATATATTTTCAACATTCAAGCTGCCGTCGGTTGCGTAATTCGGCGCATAAAGCCATAAAACCGTTTTTCCCTTACGCCTGCATTTTTCCTCAATCAGTGCTCTTGTTTTCTTTGATACATCATACTGATTGACAAAGATATACATCTGATAATCGTCGGCTTCTCCGAGCGCTAAATCCGAGATTGAATAGAGATCGTAAGGTGCTCCGCATTCCGCAAGGGTCCTTCTGATATTTGCAAGACACACAGAAGCAAGATTCGCGGTTTTGCGTGCCCTGTACATCGACTCGCCCTCGGCAAATACCGCTATCTGAGCGGCGCTTTTCGCAGGTTTTTGTGTAAGCTTGCCCGCAATTTCAAGCATCCTGCTGACGGCGTTCATCATACCCTCCGAGCGGAACCAGCCGTCGAACATATCAAACCACCAAAGTGCGGCGCCCTTTGACATACAAAGAATAAAGTCGCGGTACATAAGATTTAAGGACTCGGTTTCGGTTTTGCACTTATTGCCCGCCCCGGGGATAGTAACCATTTTGCAGTTGTCCGCATTGCCGTCCAAGCCGTCGGTTATTCTTTCGGGCGCAACATGGGTAATGTGGTCAAATTCAAGAAAATAAATCTTATTGTGCGCATCAAGGGTTTTTTGGGTAACCATAAAGGCGCTGGGGTCGCTTATTCCTCGGTAGCCGTAGGAGGACGGGCTTGATATCATATCTATAAGCGGGCTTTCAAACACCTTTTCATATCCGAGACTTCCCGCGTTATAAAGCCTTTTTCCGCCAAGCTCGAAAAGATAGCCGTAATAGACCCCCAAAAGCTTGTTCTTTTTTATAACCGACTGAGCCTCTTCTGCAAAATAAAGTATAAGGTCGGCTATAAGCTCATTGTGGAATTTGCGCGCTAAATAGACCTCATTTTCATCCTTGCCTAAAAAGACGTCTCCTGTTTTGTCAAGTGCGTCGGTCTCGGGCAGTTTAGCGTCAGGGTCGTTGCGCCACTTTTTATAGCCCGCATTTTTTATCGGGTGCGGCGCTTCATAATCATGGTCGGAAAACCACTCGGTAGTAGTGCCGCAAAGCATAAAGTACCCGTAAACTCTGTCCCCGTATTTTTCTTCTATATGAGTAATAGCCGCCTTCATATAGTCTGCCGCCGCTCTTTTCCAATTACTGTCGCAGGCAATTTGGGATAAATGGGTAAAGGAATTTGGAACCTCGGGGTGCTCCTTTAAATACCAATCCCGCGTGTCAAGCTGGAGCATAGGGGCAAAATAGGCATCGGGGGCATTTTCTATAAACATATCCATCTGCCTGTCAATGGCGGAAAAATCATACCTCCCGTCCCCTACCCAGGATTCCCCGTAAAGCGAATACGGTACTCCCAAGGCAGAGGTTATTCCGCTTGAAAGAACGCTGAAAAGCCGAACGCCCGCCGCGTAAAACTCAGATACATTTTTCGGATTTGGTCTGAACGACTTAAAGGAAAGCGGATTGTAAAGCTCACCGTTGATGCTTATTTTTAATATTCCGTTATCCCTTACTACCTTTGCAGTACAGTTCATACTTGGTTCTCCTATCAAAAATAAAATTCGGTTTTCGCAGGGCGTATATCGGTAAGTGCGCCTGTATAATGCCTTAGCGTGTGGGGCTGATACGGGTGCTTTAAGCACTCTTCCTCATTGATTTCAATTCCGAGACCCGGTTTATCGGGGATTGTGATATAGCCGTCCTTATACTCCAATTTTTCATTCGTAACTTCTTTTCTCCACTCAACGTCGCTGTACATAATTTCAAGTATGCTGAAGTTCGGGCAACAGGCGGCAAGCTGTAAAGTCGCGGCATTAGCAACAGGACCCGACGGATTGTGCGGAGCAAAGGGTATGTAATAGGCCTCGGCAACGGCGGCAATCTTTTTCAGCTCCATAATTCCGCCCGCGTGTGAGATATCGGGCTGAATAAAGTCCGCCGCACGCATTTCAAAGAGGTCTTTATAGGATTTTAAGGTATAAAGTCTCTCGCCCGCAGAAATCGCAACCGGCGACTTATCTCTTACCGCCTTTAAAGCCTCTAAATTATCGGGCGGTGTAGGCTCTTCAAAGAACATAGGACCGAACTGCTCTAATTCCTTTGCTATTTTAATACCGGTAGGCACATTAAATCTGCCGTGACCCTCTATCAGCAGGTCGACCTCGTTCCCGACCGCCTCTCTTACCGCCGCCACACATTCAAGCGCGGTATTAAGGTCTTTATTGGATATTTCAAGATACGATTTGCCGAACGGATCCCACTTCATTGCCGTAACCCCGCGCTGTACGGCGATTTTTGCCTTTTCGCCGAACTCTTTGGGAGTTTTTGCACCCGCAAACCAACCGTTTACGTAAATGCGCACCTTATCGTTTACCCTGCCGCCCAAAAGCTGATAAACAGGCACGCCTAAGTGCTTACCCAAAATATCCCACAGCGCCGTTTCCACAGCCGAAAGCGCGCTCATTAAAACCGCGCCGCCGCGCCAGTAGGCGTCCCTGTAAATATCGTGGAAATGCTTCTCGATATCCAGCGGATTTTTACCGACAAGATATTCCTTAATATGCTCAACTGCGCCTATAAGCGCCTTTTCCTTATATTCGAGAGTTCCCTCTCCGACACCCGTGATTCCATCATCGGTATATACCTTTACGAATACCCAGTTTGTGCGGAAACAATCGACCACAAAGGTCTTGATATCTGTTACTTTCATAAAATCATATCTCCGTTTCTTTATATACTTCTAAAATTATTTTATTTTCATCATCAAAAATATCAGGGGTTTTACCATCAAACATACCTACATGATAAGGAACTGCGCGCTTTGCGCCGCAGTCACGGAAAAATCTTACGGCATCGGCTTCGTTCATATTGTTGCCAACTCCGTTGATTGGAAGAAAAACAATGTCGATATTTTCGGGTAGATCGTTAAATATTTCAGTATTGTAAAGCGTATCTCCCGTTATGTAGTATCTTTTATTTTTCAAGATGTCCTCAATGATAACACCGATAGCATAGGGGTCACTGTGTGCGGCTTTGACCGCACGGAAACGGAATCCATGCTCTGTCCATTCGGTATGTCGGTTAAACTCCACATAGTTGTGAGCACCGCCGTGGACTCGCGCCTTTTGCCAGACTGAAGTTGGGCTAAGAACTGTCATTTGCTTCTCTTGCTTTGCAAAAAAACGAGGAGCTGTTTCAGGGTCATAGTGATCGAGATGATCGTGCGTGAATATCATAATATCCGGCTCAATATCAAAGAGTTCCATTTGTATCGGCACGCGGCGAAAATTTTTAGGTTCTATTCTTTCCGCACTGTCCGACAAATATGGGTCGATCATAATTTTTATTTTTCCGTTGTCAAAAAGTAATCCGGCTTGACCAATCCACGTTATTTTCATAAAATTCCCTCCTTTGTATTGACATCGCATTTATTTCATTATATAATATTTCTTGCTTTTGAACTACATATTATTTGCCGTATTTATTAGATATCTTGTTATTTTGGAGGGGCTATGAAAGAAATTGTTTTGCCACAGATCGTTGCGATCGGAATATACAATGCCCAAATTGCAATAAAGAACCGAACAATATCCAAAAACAGAAAAACGACGATGTTTGAGCTTGAACTACCCATTGGCAACGGAGGAATGTCATATATCGATGATGAATCTCACCTGATCAATGAGAATACAGTCATTTGTGCAAAACCCGGGCAAATCCGACACACCCGTTTGCCGTTTAAGTGTTATTATATTCATATGATTGTGAGCGACGGGTATCTTGGGGACATACTTACCACTCTTCCAAACTATATTGATCTTTCAAATACAGATCAGATTAAAGAGATATTTATATCGCTGTGCGAACACTATAATACAGGAATTGAAAATGATGATATACTGTTTCAAAGTCTAATTCTGAAGCTTATATATATACTGAACCAAAATGCCACTCACGTCATAAAATTAACTCAAAAAAGTAATAACCATAAAACAATAGAGAGGGTACTTGAATATATAAACAGTAACCTATCCGCAGATTTAACGCTTGAGAAGCTGGCAAGTGTGGCAAATTTTAATGCAATATATTTTCACAAGCTTTTCAAAGCTTCTACCGGAAAAACTCTGCACGAATATATCGAAGAGCAACGAATCAAAAAATCTATCAATATGCTGATATCTACCGATATGACACTTACGCAGATTGCCTACGAATGCGGATTTTCCTCACAATCCTATTTCAGCCATGCTTTCAAGCGTCGCATGGGATTATCTCCCCGCGACTATGCTAAAAAGATAGTTACTCGCTATAACGACAAATAGCTATCGTCCTCGTTTCGATTGAACGAGGGCGATAGTTAAAAAACATAAATTATTAGTTAGAGAAACATTCTATAAACGCCGCACCCAAATTACTCTGCTTACGTTCCATAAGTTCGGGCGGTATCTTGCTCAAATATTGCCTGCCGAGCGACGAGCTACCGAGATATGCGCCGATATTGGTCACGGGCAAGATCACCCATTCGCTCTGCTCCTGCTTGTTTGCAATATAGAACTCGGCAAGCGCGTGAACAGATGGGAAAAGTCAAAGCAAATTCCTTGCTTGGTTTGCAGTGTCTTGCGAACATCAAAGTATTGGAAAATGGGATAGCAGTCATGGTCGTACTCAAAGTTAGATACGATCCAATCATAAAATGATTGCACTTTTTCCTCGTCGCTTTCACAACCGGCACAAATTTCGTCAGCAGTTTGTCTTTGCCGGAGCTGTTATCGACAATACCAAGTACATCATTTCTATAGCCGTAACAATAAACGTCAACATCGTCAGAAGCCTGCGGCAATAAAAAGAACTGACCAAACTCATTCCAAGGACGAAAAACAGAACAACGAGTACGATTGCACGCATTGGCATTGACCGTATTTTCAGGACGAAAAATAATGTCTGTAATGCTGAGAGCAAATAGAATGTCAACAGCATTGGTGAAAGCACAAAAAAGTCTTTCAGATACACGCCCAACAGCAGATTGTATGCTGCCAGGACGAAAAAGAAAATAAGACCGGATTTCGACTGCAATTTGATTGCAAATATTTGGGATCTTTTTACGATAAGTCCTCAATTCATTTGTAAATTCACATTGCAACAGTTCGTTTTCCAAATCTAAAAATTAAATTTTTTATGATTCTTTCCCTTGATTTTGCCCTTATAATCGGTCGGGCGAGGGTAAAACGACGTAACACCATATGATGGGATGAAATGAGTCGTTTGCGGAAAATCCTTTATTTTCAATGGTTTTAGAGCATTTTACTGTGTGTTATGAATAAGCAATAACATCTCAAAAAATCTTGTTATTCAAATTCAAGTTTTTAGATTGCGGCTCAATCATTCGGCATCAGCTCACTTGTATAAACTAATGAAAGATAAATTACAGAAGGCATCAGACAAAATATATGGCGCTATCTGTGCTCCGAAATTTATCCCTCTACTTATTAGGACAGTTAAATGCGGTTTGTAAACCAAATCACAAAATAATTTTCAAAAAAACACAGAGACCTATGTTTCCATAAGTCTCCGCATTGGCTCAGCAATTTTTTCAGCCGCTTTGATACAGCCATTTTACTTATTCCAAACTCATATCCGATTTGCTCCAATGTATATTTTTCAAAGAAATAACGCTGAAGTAAAAGCCGTTCATCGGGAAGACGCAATGCTATTGCGCTATGCAACTTTTCAAAGCAAAGGTTTCTAAGAACGGCGTTCCAGGTTGGATCACTGAAAGCAAGCTGTCGAGCAGTTGTCGGCACTGTTTCGGAATCGCTCTTACTCGTGTGTCTTCGGTCGCTCCTTGCCTCAGCCGCCTGCCTTTTCCTGTCGTTCTCTAAAAAATCTGCAACTTCTTTTGAAACCGAAATATCGCTTTCGCCGTAAATAATAATGGTATTTCCCAATACATTTCCTTTCCGCCGAGTGAAAGGTCACAGGGGCCGCCGAAACAGCACCATTAAATGTTGACTTCAAGTTTATCCTAATTACAGCTATTTGCCTTAGGAGCATCGGTATATAAAATTTATTTAGCATAAGGCTTGCGCCTAATGATCGAAAGAAACCGCCTTAGAAAGGCGATTCAAACCTCCTGCACTTAGCAGGAGGTCCTGACTTATCTGTATTCTTCAGATAAGAACAATTCATCCCCGAAAATATTTAAAACACATTTATAGGTACTGTCAAGGATAACTGAATTATTGTATCGGTCGGTAATTTGCAAGTTGCTTGGTACCTTTTAAAAAACGGCAATATCTGCCTTATCTCCAACCGTTATGTAGCCGCCGTTGTTTTTGCCGCTAAGCATACGGGCAGGATTGACGGTTACCGTCTTGAAAATTTCCTCCTTGCTCATTCCACATTTTTCCGCAATACTCATACATGTCGCAAGACCGTATTTTCTTTGCCGATATACTCCTGTTCTTTTGTAATATCCGTGCTAGTAATATCGGGCAAAAAGCCCTTTCTTACAGCAGAATTGAATATTGAAAAATCAATATGTAAATATTTTTCAACATAAAACCACTAAATCAGACAACTAAATAAAAAAGTCGTGGAAAAAGCTTATAATTTTGCTCTTTCCATGTTTTTTTGTTTGTATAGCTTAATAGATATTCAACCTATACTTTTGTCATCCTGAGTGCAACGAAGGAACTGCTTATGTTTTAGGCTACGAGATTCTTCGCTAACGCTTAGAATGACATTTTTATATTTTAATAGCTTTGATAGTGAAGTTTTTTTGCATTCCGCTTTTCTTCCTGTTCGGATTTATGCTTTTAAACGCATAAACATTATATTTAAGTTTTCAATTTGAAGAAAAATCCTCATACAATGCATTTCGCATTTCGGACTGAATTGCAATATCCCATCCGTGAATATGTTGAAAATATGTAAATGATAATTTATTCTCTGTGTCAACCATCGAAAATGCGCCTGCAGCACCATCCCAACCGAATTCACCCAACGGACTTAAAGAACCGCTTTTTTCTTTATCGATATGTGTGCGAACCCCAAGACCGTAACCGTATCCCTGTCTTAATTGAAAGAAGTCCTCACTTTGCATATCAGTTAAATGGTTAGTTCCCATAAGCCTAATGGTTTCTTCATTAAGAATTCTGTTGCCGTTTTTACCCATACCGCCACATGCAAGTGCATCCAGAAAAACAGCATAATCCTCTGCGCAGGAAACTAGACCCGCACCACCGCTTTGATATTCGTCGCTAAGATTAAAGGCGCATACAAGGGGCTTTTTTTGGGGGTTTCCGTCTTTATCCCGCTGATAAAGTGCCGCCATCCTTTCAAGCCTTTCCTCATCCTTGGGAATTCCAAAAAAAGTATTCTTCATGCCCAGTGGCTCAAAAATATTTTCTTGCATATAATCTCCAAGCTTTTTGCCTGACCAGATTTCTATCAATGCACCTAAAACATCATGGCAAAGACTATATCTGAAACGGGTTCCAGGCTCAAATCCCAAAACCTTTTCACTCATAGCACCAACCAAATCACGTGTACTTGTTTTACCCTGTGCCTTAGCTTTAGTTATAGCCTCATCTCCAAGGTCATAATCCAATCCACCGCTCATAGTGAACAGGTCCTTTATTGTAATAGGATTTTGTGCGTAACCGCTGATTGTATTTTTTGCCACCTCACCCGAAGTCTTACCGGTAGTGATATCGGCGGCATTTGCAGTATTAAGCGCATTAGCGGCAATTTTCATCTTACCAAATTCGGGCATATAATCGCAAAGGCGGTCGCTTAGCTTATACTTCCCCTTTTCCAAAAGCTGTAATGCTGCAGTACAAGTAATCATTTTTGTCATAGAAAAAATAATATACAACTCATTGCCGTCTAATTTTTTGTTTTTTTCAATGTCGTTCATACCTGCTGTATATCTGAAAATCATTTCATGGTTTTTGTAAACAATGCAGTCAACACCGGGTGTTTTATAATAATCAATTATTCTATCCATACACTTTTTTAAATTTAAAAAATCCATAAAAACCACCTTTTTAAAGTTGAATAGTATATATATATTATAGCATAAAAGTGGTTAAGGCACAATGAGGAAAAAAGACAAGTCTTTCGACTTGTCTCAGACTGTAGACAAAGTCCCGAAAGGGGCTTTGTTTTTTTTGCAAAAAAGGGTGAAAAGAAAGTAAAAATATGGTATAATTAGAGTAATAAAGAGGTGTAGGAAATGCTTAATAAAAAGTGAAGAAAAACGGAATCAAATACAAATGTTTTGTATAGAGGATTTAGTGCCGAAAGATCATTTGCTAAGAAAGATAGAGCGAGCCATAGATTGGAGCTTTATCTACGAATTAGTAGAAGATAAATATTGCTTAGATAACGGTAGACCAAGCATAAATCCTGTCACCCTCATAAAAATACCGATCATACAGTATCTGTATGGAATAAAAAGTATGAGACAGACGATTAATGAGATCGAGGTAAATGTAGCATACCGTTGGTTTTTGGGCTTGGATTTAACAGATAGAGTACCGCATTTCTCAACCTTTGGTAAGAATTATGTACGTAGATTTAAAGATACCAATATATTTGAGCAAATATTCAGCAGCATACTTGAAGAATGTATTAAGCATGGATTGGTAAAACCGAAAGAAGTATTTGTAGATGCCACTCATGTAAAAGCATGCGCGAACAACAAAAAAGTAACAACAGAAATCGTAAAACAAGAAGCTTTGTTTTATGAAGAGCAATTAGAAAAAGAAATAAATTTTGACCGTAAGAAACATGGCAAAAGCCCCTTAAAGATAAAAAGGATGATGACGATAACAATAATGGAAAGTCTTCATCAGGCGGAACTTTCAAGGAAGAAAAGTGCAGCACAAGTGACCCTGAAAGCGGTTGGTTTCATAAAGGCGAACATAAACAGGTATTTGCACACTCAATAGAAACTGCTTGTGACAAGCATGGATGGATATTAGGCTATACAGTAAACAGAGGTAATCTTCACGACAGAAGAACCTTCAAAGGACTTTATGACAAGATAAAAAATCCTGAGATAAAAACAATAATAGCGGATGCAGGCTACAGAACCCCTGCAATAGCGAAGCTTTTAATTGATGATGGGATAAAACCGCTTTTGCCTTACAAGCGTCCACAGACCCAAAAAGGATATTTTAAAAAGTATGACTATGTTTATGATGAATACTTTGACTGTTACATATGCCCCAATAATAAAGTATTAAAATACTCAACAACAAACCGCGAGGGATACCGAGAATACAAGAGTTGTCCACAGGACTGTGAAAAAAGTCCTTATTTATTTAAGTGTACCGAAAGCCAAAACCACACAAAAGTAGTTACACAACATATATGGGATAATTACATAGAAATATGTGAGGATATTCGTGTACAAAAGGTAACAAAGAACTTTACAAAAAAAGAAAAGAAACCATAGAGCGACTGTTCGGCACAGCCAAAGAGCACCACGGTTTCAGATATACGCAAATGGTAGGCAAGGCTAAAATGGAAATGAAGGTCGGGCTTACTTTTGCTTGCCTTAATCTCAAAAAGTTAGCAAAAATACTTGATAAAAGACAAGGATATACTGACTTTTTACGAGATTTATTTGATGTTTTATTAAATTTTTTCTATTTCAATCCACAAAAAGAAAAAAGCAGATTTTCTGCCACTTAGAAAACCTGCTTTGTCTACAGTCTGAGCGCTCATGCTTTTCAGCATGAGCGCTTTCGGATTATAAAAAAACTATACGAAAATACCGTCGGGGTCATTTTTTTCTTTTTCTTTCTCATTATTATCACGGAATTCCGTCGGGGTCATTTGCATTACTTTATAGAAAGCTCTGTTAAAGTTACGCAGGTTGTCAAAACCGACGTCTTCTGAGATTTTAGCAACGGTGTCTGAGGTTTTTGTGAGCAACCGGCATGCCTCGCTGATTCGCAGGAAGTTTACATACCTTGGTATAGTAATCCGCATATTCTGATTAAATATATGCGAAATTCTTTGAGTGCTTAAATGCAGCTCCTTTGACAGTATTTCTAATGTGATTTTATTCCTGTAATTATGAATACAGTAATTACAGATTTTTTCAAAATTACCCGTGCTGATATTCGCAATCGGTTTAGACCCCATGAGAGGTTTCATCAAAAACATAGCCAGATTAAGATAGCCGATGAGCATAGATTCCGAATTATCGACTTCTTTGATGTAATTATCTTTGAGGGAAAACAGAACATTCTTTAACTCGTTGGATTCATTGATATTAATCTTTAATCGTTCGGGCAGACAACTTTTAAAATAGCTTGTCATATTTGGAATAAGCTCGGGATAAAATATGACAACTAAAAACTCTCCGCTTTCAATCATCTTATAATTATGTACCTGATTCGGAAAAACAAGGACAATATCCCCTGCCCCTAAATCGAAATTCTGTCCGCTTAAAAAGCAATTTACTTTTCCCGAAAAGCAGACTATCATTTCAAGCTCCAAGTGAAAGTGAGGAACCTCCGAAAGAGATTTAACGTTATAGCAAGACAGCCTTACTTTCTTCTGTTCGTAATATACTTCCAACAGTATACCCCCCCGAAAATTATATGCCTTTTGCAATATTATCGCTCTTTAATTATAGCACAAGCTAAAACAATTGTAAAGCGACAAAAATTAACATTGCTTTCGATGAACGCTTTATCTCCCTTAAAGTACAACGGCTCTGCACCGTTGCGGTGACAGATTTCAATGAAACCTTCTGCATTTATACAGATGATCGGCAACCGGCTACCGTGGAGAAACACGGTTTGCTTCATTTTTAATTGCAAATTTGGTACTGCCGCCTGTATCAGGTCGCCGACCGCTCGTTTGAGTGCGATATTCTGTAGGACTCACGCCGACGGTTTTTTTGAAGGCTGTCGGGAAATATCCGATATTTGAAAAGCCGCACATCTGTGCAACTGTGCCTATAGGTAAATCGCTGGTGCTTAACAGCTTCTTTGCCTGATTAATGCGAAGCTCGGCAATATATTTTTTTACCGACTTGCCCATATACTGCCGAAAGAGATGACTCACGGTGGATTCCGAGCAAACGCAAGCATGTGCGATATCCCAAATGGTAATGTCATTCATAAAGTTATGCTGTACATAAGCTAACAGCGAATTGAACACTGCATTTTCTGTTTTGGGAATGTCCGTAAGCAATATTTATCCTCTGTTTGATATTTAAGAGTTGTTTCGTATATTTGCAGTAGCTCTGATTTATTAAAAAAATTCCTGCGACAAACGGTTTATAAGCTTTCTCGCTCTTTTTGTTGATGCCATATCCGCTTACACTCACAAAGGTCTTTTCATTTGCAAAGAAAACAAATTCTTCCATTCCCACGTGGCACATACCGAACAGGAAGTCTAGTCTGTATTGTTTGAAAATCTTTTGCTGAGAAAGTATACATTTATCCCAAGCATTACTGTCGGTTTTAACAAGAGAGCAAAACGGGTGTCTATAGATATTGTGCTCTCAAAGTCCGCTAATACCTTTGCCGTTTACGATAACAAATAATCAGTTGTTATTCAAGTGCTCAATATATTGATTTATATCATACAGGCATATTGTGTGTAAGACAATAACAATTACCTGTTGCAACCTCTAAATAAGCTTGCGGGCTGAAAATCAGCCCGCTTACTATTTTACCTTTATGTTGTTGTTTCTTCATTTTCTTTATCCTCACAGATACTGTCACTGTTTAAAGCAACTGCTTCTTTAGTACAAAATCCATCTTTTGAACGGTTTGCGCAAGTCAAAACATCGCAATAGATTTTTGACTTGTTCTCCTTTTGTGCATCAAACAACAATTGATTATTATTCTCTACTGCATTTGCCAAACGGCCTATCTCACGAGTCAATTGCGGTAACTGTACCTCAAAAAATATCTGACCGTATTTAGTGTTGTGAAAATCAATTCCCATTATATTTTACCTACTTTCTCTTTATTCATCCGGCGAAAACATTTCTTTCATATACTTATCATACTCATCGGAGTATTGCTTGTATTTTTCTTCGCCTATCTGTTTTAAAAATTCTTCTTTAAATTCCCATAAAGGATATTTGCAAAAACCACTATCTTTGTAGAATCCTGTGTCTTCAGCAAAACCTCTTTGTAATAGTTCTGTGGCAAAAGGTGAATTGTTAAGGTCTATATATGCCGTATTTTTATAGCCTATAAATTCACAGAAGTTTTTAGTTATAAGCCCTGATAAAATATCGTATTGACCTGTTTCTCCGTTCTCAAGATAAACTTATTTGTGTTTTCCAATGCCTGATAAATTGGTACACCAGTTTTTACATCAGCAATAACATTCTCAAAGCTATCCTCAAAATCAACATTCTGAAGTGAGCCCTTGGCAATAGATAATGTCTTAACTACAGAAACACCGCTATCGAGCATTGAAGACACTACACGGGAATATTTACCCATGATCTTCGCATCGCTGATACCTCTGTATACCGGAATTTTTCTTAAAGCTCGTTCCATATATTTTCTACTATTTCTTTTCCGTTTTCTTCGAAGGTGACTCTTTTATTTGGCACTCGAGTAAAAGCACCGTAATCATTAAGTCTGTAACTTTCCAAAGCCTTAGTATAGACCAAAATCATGGCGTTATCGGCTTTGTCACGGCTGTTTTCATCTGCTCTTTTCAGCACGGGTACCGATATTGTCGATAAAATGGCAACTATACCGAGAACACACAGAAGTTCGACTAAAGTAAAACCTTTTTTCATATGTCCTCCGCGAAAATCAGGCTATCTTCGGGAGCATAACGCTCCCGAAGACTCCTTAATATATTTGGCTGCAGCGGTGTCGCTGCTTGAAGTTAGGAACCGCTGCCTACAACATCATTTGCAGTGTCAGTGGTAAGGTTAATCCATACAGTGTCATCGTCAAGGGCATTACCCTTAGCGTCAATACCGTTCTTATACTGTGCATTCAAGTCAGAAACGGTTGCATCGCTGTCTGCGAACACAATAGCGCCGAGGCTCGGGCAATAGAAGAAGCTCATAGTCTTCTGCTTAGGCTCGAAGGACTCACCCTTGATCTGGGTGTAGTTGGAAATAACGGCCTTAACCATAGCCTCACTGGTAGGATACTTGGTACGGTAATCAATACTGCCGACAGTAGCGCTTTCAGCTGTGCCGTCTACGCCTTTTTCGAAGAGCTTAACAACTTCACGGTCAGTTGCGTCAAAGTCCGCATCTACAGTCGTGATTGTGTTAGAAACACGACCGGCAACGGGATCGTCGTCGTCAACGGTACCGGAGTTAACCTCTGCGATATAAAGCTCGTACTCACTTACCCAGCGAGTAACTGCATTTGTCATTTCGGTTGCGTTCTGGGTGTCGGTAGACACATTACCCTTTTCTATAAGGCCGGCAACGCTAGGAATAGCAACTGCAGCGAGTACTGCAAGGATACCGATTACAACCAAGAGTTCTACAAGGGTAAAGCCCTTGCGCTTAGAATTTGTTTTTTTCTTTTTAGGGGTTGATTTAAAAAATCTCATGTCGATGATTCTCCTTATTATTGAATTAGTGATAGGTAAAGCTCAATGCAACGAGGTCCAATAAGCATAGACAGATAACTGCCGATGCAAAGATACGGACCAAATGCAATTTCGCTTTTCCAGTCATATGTTTTTCTGAATTTCAAAATAATCGCCGCAAAACAACCGATTACAATCCCGGCAAACGCGGCAAACAAAACGCCTTTTATTCCAAGTAGAACACCGACTGCAGCCATTAACTTAACATCGCCGTAGCCCATCACACCGCAAAGTGCGAGTCCTAAGAACGGAATGCTTACACACACCAAACCTATCAGCGATGAAAGATAACTACCCTCATAAATCATCAATGCAATACCAATAAGTCCAATCAAAAGATTTGCAAAATCGGATATTTCCATTGTTCTATAATCCAAAAGGGCAATTTCAAACAAAATACAGCTTATTGCACAATACGCAAAGCCCTGAACGCTTACTCCGTACATGATCAACGGGATAATTCCGAAGACAGCTGTAAAAAACTCGATTCCAAGACAACGAAGAGGTATTTTCTTCTTACACTTAGAGCATCTGCCTCTTAAAAACAGATAACTAATAATCGGAACCAATTCGTAACCTTTTAGAGTTTTTCCGCAGCTCTCACAATGAGATCTTCCCTTAATGATCGATTCTCCTTCGGGTATACGTTCAAAACATACACCGATAAAACTTCCGATACAGGTGAGTGCAAAAAACATTAAAGAATAGATAACTATATCCATAATTCACCTCAAAAATATCAGGGATTTGCTTTAGAAACATTATTATTAACTTTTATAGACCGTACTCACCTCCGCATATTACTAAAAAAGGATAAAAAAAGACAGCCCTCTCATACCGAAAATCAAAATGATCGCTAATCGTATGTGAGTCTGTACAAATATCATTTATTAAAATATTAAATTTTTTTATCCGTTTTTTCCTATGTTAAAGAGTTCTACTATTTCACCTGAAATAGCATCATAATTAACTTCCGATGGCGTTTTAATACAAGCGAACTGCGCCGTGAGACAATATAAGATTCCCTTCGCCGTATCTTTATTAAAATACATCACATCATTATCTATACATTCTGTCAAGCAGGAGGACAAAGTAGCCAATCCTAAATCATATTCGTCCGCATAGATTTTATTGTTTGTATTCGATTCATCTAAGATAAGCTGCTTCATTACTGTCTCGCAGCCTTCGTACAACTTATCTCCTGATTTTACCGTCATTCAAGGTCCGGTTCTTCTTCAGGCATTGCATCAGCAGTGTCATCAGAATCTTCCGCCTCAGCAGGAATCTCACTTGGAGCATCTGCAACATCATTATTATTGCTTTCCTTCAGAACACGGTAGTATTCATCCAAAATTGCTTTAACAGTTTCTTTACGAAATTCCTTATTAATAGGATAAACTACTGCAAAGTAATCTCCTCTTGATGTACGCCTTTCAGGGAAAATCACATCAACGCCTTGACCATTCTTCTTGGCTATAATATGAATATCTTTAACCTTTAACACTTCATCAAGAACAATGTTTACGCTTGCCCGCATCCTCGGATATCCTTTAATAGGGATAACATGTATCTGCGTTACCTTCATTTATCACATCTCCTTCTTTGAAAAATACAGAAATTCATTTTCTCTTTAGAGAGCCCGTCAAACTCATTTGAAGTTCAAATGTATTTCAATCGTTTGCGAAAGTATATTTAATTCGCAAACTCATTTTACGATATATTTGTGCGTTTGTCAATAGTAAAAGTATATTTTCTAAAATTTAGTGCATTTTGCACACGAAATATACTTTGACAACATACAAAATAACTAATATGTTGAAATTTAGTATATAAAATTAAAAAAAATTCATTTTAATTCTTGCCTAATTCAAAAAAATAGTGTATAATTTACTAACAAAAACGAAGGGAGTGTAATAAATGGGCAAAAATAATTTTAATAAAGATATTATTGCAAACTTTGCTTCACAAGGTTTGACAGTTCTTGAAATGTCAAAAAAGTTAAATGCAAGTTATCAAAAAATTTCCCTTTTTTATCTTTCTTGCTACAATACTAATCCTGACGCATTTCCTATTCACCTACTAATACCAAAGGAACAATTAAAAAAAGAATTGGAACAAAAAAAAGTGGCTCAGATTTGTCGTGAATACAATCTTTCAGTTTCAATTATCAACAGACTACTCGCCATTTATGATATTCCTACAAAACCAACTCTTAAGTCAATTCTGACAAAAGAACTTTTATATAAACTATTTGTAGAAGAAAATATGGCAGACACGGAAATAGCCGATAAATATAAATGTTCTATAATTACCATTAAAAATTTACGTAAACAATACGGTATTTCTCATGAGAGCCGCAGGCAAAACAAATGTAAACCCAGCATTGAATACTTTCATAAACTTGCAATTGAAATAGGATTTTCCAATGAACAACTAATTATGTTATTAGGTTGCAATCCCTTCTATTTATATCGGTTGAAACAAGAATATATTGCGCAAGGTGGAAAATTGGCTGAAGATATTGCCACCAATAATTGCTCATCACCTTACAAAGAACTTATCTGTAAAGTGATGGAAGCCGTTGAACCTGCTGTACTATATGAAATGCTTAAAGACAAATCCTTGGCACAGGTTGCTGAAATGTACGAAATTATACCCCCTGCAGAAAAAGGAATTACTACTTTTTCTGCAGAATGGCTACAAGTCGTACTAAAACAAATGAGCCTTAAGCAAATAAGTAAAACTTACTATATTAGTTATGCTTTTATAGTGTCTTTAAAAAATACAAACAACATCAGTATCGTTCCTGCTTCAGAAAAAGTCGATGCTAAACGTGTAAAATTTCTTTTCATACAATGCGGTTGGACAAAGGAACAGATTGCTAAAGACCAAAATGTTACATTGTATACTATTATTTCTTTTTTAAATAAAAACAAGATAACCGCAAAAGACCGCATTACTCTTGAGAAAAAATTATCTGCTGAAGACTTTTATGAGTTATATGTAAATAAAAATCTCACCCTGCGCCAAATTGCAAAACTGTATGAAACAAGTGGAACATCAATCGCTAACCTTAGAACAAAATATGTTCCTTTATATCCGGATATGGAAAATCAAAAATCTTCCGGAATAACTGAAAAAGAATTATATGAGCTTATGAAGAAAAACATATACAATTCCCTTTCCTATCCCGATGACTAAACTCATCGGGATTTTTTTATAATCTTCCAATCAAAACTCCTACAATAAAAGAAATATCGACACCTATGCCTATTCGCCAGTCAAATACTGTCAATGCGAATAGCATGATGCCGATTATTATATTTAATATTATCTTTAATCCTTTATGCTGTTTTGCAGTCAGGTATTCCTCTGCATTTGCAAACTGTTCTCGAAGGCTATCTTTATCTGGGCGCTCATCGTGGTTATACTGATTATAGTATGCCATATACTCCGGATACTTGCGTTCCATCCAATTTGAATGCTGTGCATTATTATTCTTGCAGTTTTCTATAATTTCTATTATATCAGTATGATTTATGTAAAAGATTCCTCTTTCAAGTCCATAAGGGTGTTCAACACAGATATAATCATAATGGCATTTAAATCTTTTGGTGAGTGATAGATGTCCTATGATGACTGCTATAGTATCTTTTTCATCATTCCCAAAATGTATCCTGACAATACTTCCGATAGACAAAATTTCCTGCTTTTTTAACATAGAAAATCCCCCTTATTTATTATAATGTTCAAACGCTTTTGTAATCTTAATTACAGAGCATCTATCCTCCTCGCTGAGTCTAAAAAATTCATTCAAATATGCCATAGTTTCTTTATTAAGGGACGGATCAAAGAATTCAACAGGTGTAACATTAAAGTATTCACAAATTGCCAAAAACATTTTCATAGACGGCATTATTTTTTCTTTTGTGATTTTTCCTATGTAAGTTTTACTTTGACCAAGGTCATAGCTCGCCTTATACGCAGATACACCTTTTGTCTTTAACAACTGTTCTATTCTTTCCGCAATGAAATTTTCGTACATATATCTACCACCTACAATTATTTTATCATATTTTCGTCTGCAACTCAGTGATTTAAAATCTTTATTTCGGACGTATTTGGCGGTAAAATGTGCGATTTGGCATATTTAAAATCGTTGTGTGTTTCCGACTCCTTTTCATAACATTATAATAGCAGAATCGACTTTTAATCTCATCCATAAATAATATATGCTTTATTTCGACATAAAAAAAGGAACAATCGTTCACATAATGAACTCTTGCTCCCTTTTTTCTTAAAGTTTATTTATATGCACATTTATATTGAATGTTTCCTCATTACAGAATGCCTGTATTTTATATGCATTCATCACATCCTTGAAAAAGAATACTTTTTCACCCTGTAAATCACCAAAAGTCTCCTGGCACAAATCGTTAAATGCTTCAACCGATTTGAGACAATTTAGTTTTAAAAAAAACCTCAAAAATTCTTCGGTTGCTTGCTTGGGCTCACCGTATTCCATATCTCTGTCAAATAGCAGACTAGAAGCACAGATATCGTTTGTTTCATTACTTCTAATATGAATACACCCCATATATCTTCCGTTAGAGAAAAAGGTATCATGTTTCGCACCATTATATGGTACTATTTTTATTTGCTTGCTCATTTACGCCACCTTTTTCAAATGTGTTTTTGGTATGCAAATAAGACGAGTTAATCCTAAATCGCACTTACAGGTTTTAAATTCAACCTTATCCACACGAACAATTCTGTTAAAGAAATTTTCAACATTTCCGTTACTGCGTCTCACACATAATGGCTTAATAATTTGAACCATATCTCCGTTTTTAATCTTAAGCATAACACTTCTCCTTGTTTCTCGTAAAAATTTCGGTCCTAAATCCGTTGCGCTTTCCATATCGAAGTACCGGTTGGTTTTCTCTTATACGCATTGTACCTTCATACAGATTGTAAATAGTTTTAATGAATATACTTTCAATACCGATATTTGCAGCAATCGTAAATCCGGTATCTTCATCAACAACAATTACATCTTCCCCAACCTTAACTTCATTAATAAGGTAATCTGCCACTTGCGGATCAGAAAAAATATTCGATAAAACATAGTTGAAATATGAAAAATCCAAATCTAAAAATCTTGCAGAAATTCTCTGCTCAACATGATATCCATATCTTGCATACCCATTTTAATTATCTCCTTTAAGCTGCTTGCGCAGTTTCTTTTTCAAATCCTGTTGTGATATGTTTAAGCCTTCCCCACTTTCGCAGGAAAGAAATCAGATCTTCACGGAGTTCCTTGTGTTTATCATTGATATCCGTAATCTCTCTGTTTGATTTACCTCTTATCTGTACGAGACGGTCACAGCAGTCGAATTCCATTGTAAAGAACGGTTTGTCCGGTTCACTCACTTTTCGCAAAAACAATATAATGCAATGTCCATTTCTAATATAACTTGAATAGGTATGAACACAATGTCCTAGCTCTTTGCTTTCAAGTTTTAGTTCGGTAGAAGTTTCGGGCATTGATATGCAGAATTTATCATCAGAAAAATTCAGTTTCTTCCATTTTTCGTTCATAGCAGAAAAGCTTTCATCTTCTAAATTTTCATTTTTGCGAAGAATATACATCGATAGCAAATCGTGTGCTTTCTTCAAGCTTTCCGGAAATTTATCTTCCTTTTTCTTTGGACGATATCCGTAATACTCCTCAAACATTGAAAGATAGTCTTTCCATGTATCAATTGCCTGTTCGGGTTTGAATCCTTGATTTTCCCGTACATCAATAAGATAATCTACAATTTGTTTGAAGTTGAGTTTATTTGCCGACATCAATTTCTCAGCAGAATACATATTGAAATATATTTCGCTATCACAATATTTTACAAACGCTTCTAAATCGACATTTTTATCAAAAGCATTAATTCGCTGTAATGTTTGACAGTTATCGCTCGTTACATCAAACTCAAATAACAGATTGTAATTCGCCTTAGATAAACATAATCTTTGCCACAGTTTTGTTTTTGCTTCATCAACACGTATGTTTCCGGTATACACACCAATTACAAGCCGTTTCAATCCGATCTTTGCCAATGTTTCTATAATAGGATATTTACGAATATTGGTCAGATATCTAACCGCTTCTCTGTCATTATTATTCTCGTCAAAAATAGTGTCAGTTTCTTTAATCACACAAAACAAACCTAGCTTATCTATAAAAGAACCTACTAGTTTTGCTCGGTTACGAATGAAGATATCGTCATAATATTCACTTGGATTATCTTCTTCAGTAACAACCCATTCATCATCAGAATACTCCATCACAACATTTACATTTTCTCGGTAGGAATAAATCCAACGTTCGTTTTCTTTTCCGTTCCTGAAAATTCTGTGTACGAAATATGTATCATACATCTCTAATTCAGAACCATATTGTTTAAATGATAAATTTTTGTTCACAGGAAATTTCTCTATCATCTCACGTGCCTTTACAATCGTTGGTTTGTAATATAGTCGTGCTGCAACATATGCCTTTGATACTTCTTCAAGATGGTCAGAAAAACTCCTCTCGTCATCATCTTCAAACATAAAGTTGTCACATGGGATTTCTCGATACTTATAATTTGTAAACCAATTACTTGCATTACTGGGTCTTGATGTTCTTAATACCCCTTCATTATTTTCGTAAAGAAGAATAGAACCTCGCACCTTACATAAACCAGCGATAATACACTTTGCAATTTGTATATCAATAATTTTTCCTTTTTCTAACGAAAAATGAAATCTTCGCATAACATGATAATCCACACCTTCATATTTAACTATTTCGTGGAGAACCGTGCATGGTTCAATTCTCCTATTTCCTTTTGAAAAAACATAAGAGTATTCCCCATAAGATTCATCAATATATGCCATATCGCCCCAATGATTTTCGACTTTGATGCTATGTCCGCAATTAGGACATTTTATATCTGATTTATCCGAAGCAATTCTTGCAAATAACTCACCACAGTTATCACAACTAAAGGTTGATTTGTAATCAGAATGCAGATTTCCTTCCTCATCCGGAATACGTACAGTTTCTTTTTTTATGAGTCTGATTGCCTTTTTACACCCGTAAATACTTAAAAACCTTTTGATGACTTGTTCCTTACTAGTGCATATCTTTAAAATTTCCCTTGCCATTTTTAATCCTAACATTTAAAAAACTCCTTCAACTTTAATTTAAAAATCATATATTTTATAACGAAGAGTTTTTAAAATTAAAGAAAACAGCAATTCTACATATGTAACAAAATCTGCGTAATTTGACAAAGTATATTTAAAATGATATAATTACTTGAAATCTTAAAATAGTGGAGGTATAAACAATGACAAAAAAAGATTTTATTGAAATTATCGCAGAAAAAACAAATGTAAACAAAAAGGATACAGAAGCAGTATTTGATGCTGTTTTTGCTGAAATCAAAAATGAATTGATTGCCGGTGAAAAGGTGGCAATCAACGGTTTTGGTTCTTTCGAAGTTCGTGAGCGCTCTGCACGTCAGGGAATCAATCCTCTTACAAAAGAAAAGATTGAAATTGCTGCTTGCAAGGCTCCTGCTTTCAAGGCTGCAAAAGCTCTTAAAGATGCTGTAAACAACTAATGATTATTTAAGCGGACGGTTTAAATCCCGTCCGCTTCATTATGATGCATCTTTAATTTTGTTGTATTCAGGCACTCTTTACGCCGTTTCAAGCATATTTTCTGCAAAAATTGCATAGCCCTTGAACGGGTCATCAGTAAGGACGTGGGTTACGGTACTTTGTAGGGACAGGCATCCTCGACTGTCCGTTGCTGTTTTAAATATGTGACTGTCCAACACGAGTGTGTCAATATAGGACCAACATTTTCAAAGAAAATCTTTGACATTGTAAGCTGGCACCGCATCATATTCCGAAACAACATATCCGGCAATTTTTGCGGCATATTCCAAGCATGATTGGATATCCTTTTTTCGAAAATACTGATACAGGAAAGCGGCAGAAAAACTATCCCCTGCTCCTACGGTTGAAGCAACTTTAACTTTTTGCGATTCGCAACTATATTCTTCCTCACGGTTACAGTCATAGCAATAAGCACCGTCAGCCCCTAAAGTAATAACTACCATTTTTATATTTGCGTACTTGTCTTTAATAATTCTTGCAAACTCTTCATATCCAACCGAACTATCCATTGAAAGTGAATCTGCAACAATCGGTAATTCCTCAGAACTAACTTTCAATATTGTTGCATTATTCATGCAAAATGTGACCGACTCGTAACTATAAAACGGAGTTCGTATATTAACATCAACAAAAACATCTTTAAAATTTTGTTTTTTCAAAAGTCTACCGAGCGAATCCAAATTATATTTGTTGCGCAAAGCTAAGGTGCCAAAATATAACACATCATAATCTTCATTAAGATTATCACAATCAATATAATCGTATGCAACATCTTCTTTCAAATCATAGGACGGAACCGCATTTTCATCAAGCGTTACCAAGCATCGACCGGTTTGCTTTACAGTAGACTGAGAAACAAAATCGGTTAAAACACCAAATTCTTTAATACACAATAAAGCCTCATCTCCCAAGCTATCTTTCCCCAAACAAGATAGCATATATGCCTCTTCGCCATGCTTTGCAAGATGAGCCGCAAAATTTAAAGGCGCACCGCCTATATATTTTTTATCGGGATAGATATCCCACAAAACTTCTCCAAAAGATAAAACTTTCATCCTATTTGCCCCATATAGAGTCTAAAGAATTGATTTCTACGTTTTCTAATGCGATTTTACTGTCAGCCTGAATAGATAAATAAGGAATATTAAAATCACTCACTGTATCGTTGTTCAAACAGGACATAAATATTTTTCCGCCGTCGGCAAACACTTCGATACTGCACCGATCCACAAGGAGAGTGATGTCCAATACGCTGCGGGTCAAAGAGATAGGTGCCGTACAATCCCCTATATGCATTTTGTTGTTAGCAAAATCGAAACCAATACTTCTTCCAAATATACTGACGGTTAGTACACCGCTTTCTAGATTTTCACCCTTAAGCTTCACCAATTGAGCAGTACACTGCAATGTTTCGTTAAACATTTCTTCGGGTGCAAGTGAAACATTGCTATACGTTTTTGTTTCTTTGTAGATGCCTTTAATCTCTTCAACGGGATTTGCTTGAAGATAATAGCACCCATCGTATTTACAAAGCGTCATTTCCATCGGGATACCCATTTGTCCGTTAAAATTAAATACCGGCAACCCCCATCTATCCCAAACCATTCTTACAATTCTGTTATTTGGCAAATTACCGAAAGATTGACCCGCATACCCTGAATTTCCATAATGGAGTGATAACACCGATTGTTCGGCTACAAATTTCCCGTTTTCAAAGTTACCTACCAAATATTTGTCGTGAGCGCCGATGATAACCCATTTACGGGTTCCCTCACTATCATAAATTGGAAAAATATCAGGGCACTCGCTATCGCCCACCAAATGTATCCTCTGCAATTCTTCCCAGTTTATTAAATCATCGGAACTTAAAATACAATATATATCTTCATCTAAATAGAGCACCATAATATAACAGTCAAGTTCATCACAAAACACGACCTTAGGATCACGGTTAGCAGCCACTATATGTGGTACAACGGGTTTCTCTACAAATCGTTTAATTGTTTTGAAATTGTCGGTTGAATATGACATATGCTGGCAAAAAGGCGTGGTTGTAGTATAAAACAGTAATGCAGCTTTGTTATTGCCTTCATTTTTGCCAAGAAAATTTTTATAATCCATAACAGCACTGCCCGAGAACATCATTCCACGCTCATCGGGGAAAAGCGCTATCGGCTTTTGCTCCCAATGAATTAAATCGCTACTTACAGCGTGGCCCCAATGCATATTATCCCAATTAGGTTCAGTAGGGTTATATTGATAAAACATATGGTATATTCCATCAATATATACAAGACCGTTAGGATCATTAATCCAACCGTTTTTTGTTGTAAAATGAACTTGCGGACGCATAGGCTCGTGATACAGGTTATCAATTTTCATTTCATCTGCCTCACGAAATTCAAGCTTCATATCGGGTGAAACGATGATATCCATTGTTTGTCCAATAAATCTTGACATATCAATATAAGCATAAAAATCAGGATTACAGTTATCCAACTTAATATTAATTTGGTATACGGTTTCACAATTTCTTTTAAAGGTCAAAGTCTTTTTTGTAGACAAATTATTTACAGGAAAAATTAAATATTTATTTTTAATCTCAATTTTCATTTTCAAAACCTCCCTATACTTGAAAATCCTATTGATTTATGTTATGATTATAACATACTTAATTCATTTTTGATAGAGAAAAATATTTATAAAACAGGAAAAAATACGATATGTTATACATAGTTGGCAACAAAAAATATATTTCCGGTGAAAGAGAACCAAAGCAAACCTCACTGACTATTCTAAAATTACAAAAACTCCATTTGGAAAACTCGTTCGTTTACCATACGAATTCAACGGAGAACGATGCTCTGTTTTTGGTATCTTCAGGTTCTATAGAATCTGAAAACAAAATAATAGAAAGCGGGAATATTGTATATATTTCTAAATATTCCGATTTTAATTTCTTTGCAACAAAGCCCACAGAACTATTTGAGATTGTTTTTGAATATTCCGAAAACCTATTTTTCTCCTCAAATAGATCCTATATATTTAAAGCTCCGTTAGATACCCAAGAATTGTTTAATAAAATATACCGAAACCATTCTTTTTGCGGTAATCTGCCCGGAGTCAACGAGGGATTACTACTGAGTATTCTTAACACACTCAATATTTTGTATAATTCTTATTCAGCGGAATTAAGCCTTTACCATAAATGTAATGAATGGATAGAACAAAATGTGTCCCGCCCTATCACAGCTGAATATACTGCTGAAGCAATGGGATGTACTGTTGTGCATTTGAATCGTACTGTAAAAAAATACAGTAACAAATGTTTAAGTGAAATAATAGCAGAAAAAAGGCTTTCAGCTATTAAGCACTTTGTTAAATTCTCAAATAACTCAACCAAAGAAATCGCCTTTAAACTAGGATTTGAATCAGCGGAATTGTTACGAAAATTCTTTAAATATCACACTGGTGTTTCTTTGAAGGAATACAGAAAAACAATGATATAAGTATAAAAGCGGTAGATTTCTCTACCGCTTTTCAGTCTGTCGAAAAAGTCCAGTATTTACTGGGCTTTTTCTGCTTTTTATGGTATAATAAAGTTGGTGATAAAAATGATAGTAAAAGACAGAATACATAGAGACCAACTTGAAATGTTCAGCATAGAAGAGTTTGTACCGGCAGACCACTTATTAAGAAAAATAGATAGAGCAGTAGATTTTATACATATATGATTTGGTGGAAGATTTATACTGTAAGGATAACGGAAGACCGAGCGTAGACCCAGTGGTATTATTTAAAATGGTGTTAATACAGCATATATATGGGATTCCGTCACTTAGAAGAACAGTAGAAGAAATTAAGATGAATGTAGCATACCGTTGGTTTTTAGGATATTTAATGAATGAACCAATACCGCACTTTTCTACAATAAGCTATAACTTTAAGCATAGATACACCGAAAGAACCATAGAGGGAATATTTTATTGGATATTAAATGAGATAGGACGAGCAGGTTATCTTTCGCCCGAAACAGTCTTCATAGACGGCACACACATTAAAGCAAATGCAAACATTAAAAAGGTAGTAAAGAAAGCTGTACCTCAAGCGGCTAAACGCTATGAAGAAGAACTGATGGCAGAGATAAACCAAGACCGAGAAGACCACGACAAAAAACCATTTGACGGACCAAAACCACCCGAAGATAAAGAAATTACAACATCTACTACAGACCCCGAAAGCGGAGTATTTCATAAGGGCGAGCATAAGAAATGCTTTGCATATACCGCACAAACAGGTTGCGATAAAAACGGCTATGTAATGGATGTAACAGTTAATCCAGGAAATGTACACGATAGTGTAGCATTTGACGGATTATATGACAGATTAACCGAAAAGAATCCTGAAATTGAAAACATAGTAGCTGATGCAGGCTACAAAACACCGTGGATAAGCAAACGAGTTTTAGATGATGGCAGAATACCCGTACTTCCATACAAAAGACCAATGGGAAAGAAAGGAAATTATCCACCGTACGAATATGTATATGATGAGTATTTTGATTGTGTAGTATGTCCTGAAAACCAAGTATTAAACTATGCCACCACAAACCGAGAAGGCTACCGAGAATTTAAGAGCAAAGGATATATTTGCGAGAAATGTCCCACTAAACATTTATGCACCGAAAACCAAAAGAATGAAAAAACAGTAACTAAACATGTTTGGTTAGATTACCTTGAAACGGTAGAAGATATTAGATACACTCCCGAATACAAAGAATTATACGAGCGACGAAAAGAGACATTTGAAAGAGTATTCGCAGATGCGAAAGAAAAACATGCAATGCGATACACACCATACCGAGGCTTATCCCAAGTGACTAACTGGGTTAGGCTCAAATTTGCTGCCATGAACCTGAAAAAATATGCAATTCATAGGTGGAAAATGTCTCACCTATATGACTTTTTTGCTTGTTTTTACTTTGCTTTTGAGAACTACAAATGTTTAACCCCAAACCTCGTTTGAGATTTGGGGTTATTCAACAGTCTGAAGCGGACGGTTTAAATCCCGTCCGCTTTTGCTTTTTTGATTGTACTTTATTTGTCACTAAATTTACGCGGTATAAATATTACTTTTATGGGATTAAGCAGGCCGTTAGCCTTAATGCTTTCGGTCAGTTCAGTCATGTCTGAATTATCTATTACTTTATACGGATGACCGGGAAAATCATCTATAAGAAACAGATCAATAGGCTCACCGACATTTTTAAACACAGATTCATAGTTTTTACCGTTCATAAATACTCCTTTTTTGAGAAATTCGGTAAAAAATTAATAACCGAACCCTCATTACATTATTTTGTAATAAAAATTCGGTTATTTCTGTGAAATTGAGCAAAAATGGTGAGTTCGACTCCCTTAAGACTTAAAAACACACCCAAATGGTGCTTCAAAATTGGGAAATGAGTTTTGCCCTTAAAAACGCTGAAAACCCTTGAAAAATCAAGGGTTTTCGACTGTGGTTCCAAATTAACCACGAATTATGGTGCGCCTGAGCAATCCAAATTCGAACCAATATTCTTATCAACCGCTATTTTTGTATCGGTCAACGAGATTGTGCGTGTACCATCTTTAAAGTTGAAAGTAAGCAACAGTTTATCATCATAAACAAATATTGCGTTGACAAAGGTGTCAATCAGCATTTGTCGGTGGGCTTCTTGTCGCACGTCAAGTTTACGGAAGCGGTGCAACCAAAATGTCATAAACTCGGTAGAAATTTTGGGTTTTTCTAATTTTTCCTCTGCTATCCGAACAAGCAATTCTTCCTTTGTTGCTTCAAGTTGCGTTAATTTTTCTTGCAATGTTTTGGAAACCATGCCGCCCATAACCGCCGTAACAATATTATCAATCGCTGTTTCGGTTTGGTGTAATTGTTTTTCATACATTGGTAAATCGGTATTTTCTTCATCCTGCAATCTCATAAGCATTGAAACGATTGCTTCTATCATATCATCATCCATCAACATAGCCATTGTTTCGTTGACAACTAAATCTTCAATCCACTCTTTTTTAACAGATTTTTTCTTGCAATCGTTCAATTTTTTCTTAACTGCATGGCATTTATAATAGCGGTGAACTGTGCCGTTGCGACTAGTTCCTGTTTCTCCGTTCATAGAGGTACCACAATTACCGCAGAATATTTTAGTTGTCAGTAAATAGTTTTCTTTTGCCTTGTTTCGTGATGGAGCCTTACTATTCTTTTCAAGTTTTTCTTGAACTCGTTCAAATAAATCAAGTGGAATAATGGAAGGTATTCCATCAGGTATAACTATTTCTCGGAAAGAATACTCACCGATATAACGGCGGTTAGAAAGCATATGTTGAACTGCCGCCCAACTCACAGGTTTACCTTTTGTATTAGTAATACCTTTTTCGTTAAGAAAGTCCTTGATTTCTTTTATAGTTTTGCCGCTATCGTATTTTTTGAATACCTCAAGCACATAAGGGGCGGTCAGTTCATTAACCTGAAGATGCCGTTCCTCGTCAACTACATAACCGATAGGAAGTGTGCCGCCGTTCCACTTACATTTACTTGCATTAACTGTTAAGCCACGAAGAACATTTTCCTTTAAATTTTCGGAGTACCATTCTGCCATACCCTCAAGCATGGCTTCAGTTAATATACCAGCCGATCCCTCTGCAATAGTTTCAGTTGCGGAAACAACTCTAATTCCATTTTGTCTCAGCTGATACTTGTATTTTGCACTATCATAGCGGTTTCGAGCAAAGCGGTCAAGTTTCCATACAATGATTAAATCAAATTGCTTCTTTTTGCTATCGCTAATCATTTTTTGAAATTCGGGGCGTTTATCAGTTGTTGCCGTCAACGCTCTATCTACATAAGTTCCTATAATGGTGTAGCCGTTGCGTTCTGCAAAAGCAGTGCAATCTTTAATCTGACCTTCGATAGATTCTTCTCGTTGACCGCTCGATGAATATCTTGCGTAAATTACAGCTTTTATACTTTCCATAAAAATTCCCCTTACGGTATATTAATTAAAATATACCATAAGGGGACACTTTAGTCAACGAAGAGATCGGTTTTTAATTCGACAAACTTGAGTTTATTTCATTTGTTCTATCACAGAAAGCATTTCGCTTTCGGTGAAATCAAATCCTCCAAACTGATATAACACATTATCGTAGACAAATGTCATTGTAATTTTGTTATCGTGCGAATCTGACTTATACACAACAATTTTTGTATCAAGTGAATCAATAGTTACTACATTTTCAAGTTTTTTTCCACCTGCTGCATCCTGACCTTCCTCGAACGCTAAAATAAATCCTTCGTCTGCGCCTTTATTAAGCATTGAAATATGAAGAGTCATTTGCTTATCTTCACTAATCTCTAAAAAGTCTGCCCACCACAAGTCTATTCTGCCTATTGTTTCATCTTCATTTTGCATGGTTTTATAACCCATCTCATCTGATGTTGCCTTATCATAACCAAGAATATTAAAGCCAAGAACCTTTTCGACTTCTGCATGAGTCATTTTGATTGTTCCTATACTATCTTCAGTGCGTTCAGTTTTGGGTGCGCTGTCGGGGATTTCTTTAAAGGCCGCATTTTCTACAAGCTGAACCTTAGAGCCGTCTTCAAACAAAATGGATGTTGACCATTCATAAGCTTCATACGCTGCATATGCAACTGTTCCAACCAACAAGCACAGAATTAAACAAGCGGCAACAGGAGCTTTTATAAAAAATGTTTTAATGCTATATCGCTTTACTGTTGAAGTATAATTTTCAGCTTCTGAAATATGGTGTTCATTTAAGTTGCTTATAACTTTTGAAATCGATTCACGCTTCATATACTATAACCTACCTTTTTTAAATGTTTTTTTAGATTTTCCCTTATACGATAAAGACGAGCTGTAACATTATGACTGCTCATAGAAACTCTTTCTGCGATATCAGTTATTGAGTCTGCATACCAATATCTTCTCACAAATATAACACGGTTTTCTCTTTCAAGGGTATCAAGGAATTTGTCTATTTCTTCTGAAAGTAATTTTAAACTGTACTCATCTTCGGCAGTATTAAGTTCACAAAAGCAATTTTCAAGCTCGTCCAAAGACACATCATAGGATGTATTTCTTTTGATTGCTGTATTGTTATGATATTTTTTGACCGCAACATTTCGTACAATTTTGCAAACATAGGTAATTAAGGGGTTTGGATTTTGAGGCGGTATCGTATTCCATACTCCTAAGTACGCATCATTCACACATTCTTCAGCGTCAAGACTATTTCCTAATATGTTTTTAGCAATTTTTTTGCAGAGTCTTTCATATTTTCTTGATAGTTCAATGATTGCTTGTTCTGAGCGCTCATAGAACAGTTCAACTATTTTACTATCTTCCAATGGAACACCATCCTTTCTGCCTCAACAATATACTACTGTTTTATTCACAAATATCACGCACTAAATTTATTATAACATATACAAATATCAATACGCTATCCTTTACAAGCAATATTGATGTTTGTATTCTATATTGTTTTTGAAACAAAAGCAATATAGAGGGGTGCAGGGGTACGCCCTTGCCACAACGAACAAAGCGGAGCTTTGTCTAGTGTGTTAGACTTTGCTTGGAGTGTTGACGCAATTGCAAAGTTGACGAGTGCCGAATATACGCTTTCGGCAACGAGGAAAATTTGCAAGTGTCAACGAAACCGATAACCAACGGCACGGCAACTGTCGAGCGGTTGAATTATCGGTTGAGTGGCAAAACACGGAAAGCGGAAGTCTGACACACGCCCCCGATTGCTAAAACAAGGAGATTCCTATGGCATACTGTATAATGAGAGTTGAAAAGCGTAAACGTTCAGCCCTTTACGGCTTACAAATTGAGGCAAATCGAACTTCCGAAGATTTTAAGAAAGGCAGAGATTTTGCCGCTTCGGACATAAATTGGGATTTTACCGATTTTAACATATTTTTGGTAAAAGCAGATAATTGGGGCAAAGCTGTAACCAAAGCACTTGAAGAAGCAAAAGTCCAAGAAAGGAAAAACAGCGTTGTTGTGCTTGAGGGCTTCTATGGTGCTTCGCCCGAGTGGTTCGCTGACAAAAGTTTGGAAGAAATCGTTTCATATTTCAAGGATTGTCTTGCATACCACGAAAAAACATACGGTAAGGTTATGAATGCGGTTATTCATTTCGACGAAAAAGTTCCCCATTTAGCTTGTATTTCTCCCGCCGTAATACACGGCGATGACGGTCAAAATCGTTTGTCTGCGCGTGATATTATGGGTGGTCGTGCCGACTACCGCCGCCGACAAGACGATTTTTATGAGCAAGTCGGCAAGCCGCGAGGTATGGAACGTGGCGAAACTCAAGATCCCGAACATAGACGCGAACACCTAACGGTACAAGAATACAAGAAAAACACCAACTTATTAGAGATTGAAGGTCTTGAACAACAAGCCGAGGTATTACGTAAAGAGTGCAAGAAACTTACCTTTAAAAATCAAAAACTGCAAGAAATGAGCAATCTTCTTGCTGAACAAGTTGAGCAACCATTCATACAGTATTGTATGTTTGAATTTATAAAAAAAGCCAAAGTTCGTGGTGAAAACGGCGAGGTCAAACACATTATAGACGGCTTTAACAGTTATATGGGTAGAAATTTTGAACAGTTGCGCGCCTCTTGGGAAGCGCAGTTTGAAGCACAAGAACTTGGCGTTTTCGAGCAAGAGAAAGAACCTTTGGAAAGAGAAATTGAATATGATTATGATCTTGATGACATAGAAAGAGGGTAAGGTTTTGAGCCTTACCCTTTTATATTATTGCTAATGTTATGTGTATATCTATAGGAGAGCTTCGTCGGGTCACCGATCTCCTCAGCTCTCCTTTGAATCATTGCTGTTATGGTTTTGTTTTGAATTGAAGTTCGCCTCAGAAAGATGCCGTTGCCGTTGCAATTTTTTGATAAGTTAACTGCAAGCCAACACGCCCACAACTCACCACAAGTTTTTTCCTCTTGTATAAGGAAAAGCAACCATCTAAGGCGAATTTAATTCGGCTTGCAGATGGTTGCGTTTTCTATCCTTTTCTGTAAGGATTTTGATAGAGGTGAAATGTATGAATAAGAAAAAACTAATGTACTGCTATTGACGTTTGAAGATTAAGCAGCAACGGCATCTTTTGGGCAGACTTCTCCTGTAGCACTCTGAGAAGCCGCCCTAATATATTACTGTCCGACTGTATCTTTAATAAGTTTACAACCTATTAAATCCACTACACTTTCTACACGCGCCAAGCCACACTTTTCCACGTGCGTAACCTTTCGGTATGTCTGTGCATCCCCTGCGCCCTCCATACATGAGCGCGGTGGCCATGCCCTCACTTTTGGGATAGTTTTAACCAATGTACCGATATAATATCGGGTTAGGCTTAATGAGGTCTATCTTCCAACTCCAACCCCTGACCAACATAGCCACGCGACAGTTAGGACGTGACTACGACGAGCACATTCTCTGAATCGGCTGTGCCAAACCGCGTTTTTATATTGGTGTCGTCATCCAATGGTAAATAATAACTTGATGTATGTGCTACTACTTACTTTCCTTTTTTACCTAAAGGCAGGTGCAATCGGTATTTGTGCGATTGCTCACATATATAATATATAAGACACAATTTTCACTAACCGCCACCCGCATATCGTTTCCCATATATTAATGTTCCAATACATAAGAAAGGAACAATTTTTATATGGCAAGAAAGAAAAAGTTAATAAATAAAACAAACGTCCCTCAGTACGCAATAGAGCGCTTCGCACGTTGTGTGTTCGATGATATTCGGGCATTTTACGATAGCGAAGAAGGACAGCGCGAGTTCGCCGCTTGGAAGGCAGAACAAGCCGCATTAAAAGTACATAATAAAACAGCGAGAGCTACCGATACGGCGGCTCTCGCTGTTTTTATATACTTTTCTTTTTTCTTGGTCCTCGTGGTTTTGAATTTGGTTTTATCGGTGCACCAATAGGAAAAAACGTTTCTTCATATCGCTTGAAATAAACAAATAATCCGAACCCGTCTCCCACAGGGAAGATTTGGTTCGGATTATATTGCTTTGGTGCACCTGACAGGACTTGAACCTGCAAGTCTTGCGACATACGGACCTGAACCGTACGTGTTTGCCAGTTTCACCACAGGTGCATATTTAACATAAGAGATTATATTCTAAATCTTAAATAAAGTCAAGTTTAATTAAGTTAATCCACATAGTATTATAAATCCCACCTAACGTTTAGTTTAGGTGGGATTTTCATTATTTCCTTTTACTTGTTGCCCAAATTTTTGGTGTAAATAAAAGCAATATAGGATAAATTTCAAGTCTGCCTAAAAGCATTGCAAAGGAAAGCAATACCTTTGAAAAAGCCGAGTATGCAGCATAACTGCTTGTAGGACCTACACCCTCAAAACCGGGGCCCACGTTATTAAAGCAAGCCGTTACCGCCGATATATTTGTTTCTAAATCAAAAGGCTCAAAACTCAAAAGTAAGAATATTGCCGTGAAACAAAAAAGGTATACCGCTAAGTAGCCAAGTGTTCCCACTATTGTATCCTTTTCCACTCTTGCCCCCTCGAATCTTACCGATTCTACCGAGCGTGAATGCAGCATATGCTTTAAATTTACTCTTATATTTTTGAATACTAATACAATTCTTGAAATTTTAAGTCCGCCCGCCGTTGAACCCGCGCAGGCACCAACAAACATTAATATAAATAGTATCGCTTTAGCTAACGACGGCCACATATTAAAATCAGCCGTTGCGTAGCCCGTTGTTGTAATTATAGAAGAAACCTGAAACGCTGAAAGCCTTACGGCTTCGCCTATATTCTTATACGTAGGATAAATATTATATGTTACTAGTCCTACGCTTGCAAGAACGAGAATTATATAAGTCCAAAGTTCCTCGCTTTTAATGGCATTTGCAAATTTTCTTATAAGGATAAGGTAATAAAGATTAAAGTTCACGCCAAAAATAAGCATAAATATTGTTATTACCCATTGTATATAAGGGCTATAGGAAGCAACGCTATCTGCCTTAATACCAAAACCACCCGTACCCGCAGTACCAAAAGCGTGAATTAAAGACTCGTACAAGCTCATATCGCCCAAACAAAGCAAAACAACCTGTAAAAATGTTAGCGCAATATAAATTAAATAAAGAATTTTTGCAGTAGATTTAATTTTAGGCACTAATTTACCAACAATAGGTCCGGGCATTTCTGCGCGCATTATGTGAATTGAACGGCCCGAATCGGTAGGAACGATAGCCATAATAAGCACAATTACACCCATACCGCCTATCCAATGGGTAAAGCTTCGCCAAAAAAGCAATCCCTTTGAGGTTATGCTTTCAACATTAGGTAAAATTGAAGCACCCGTTGTAGTAAATCCGCTTACCGTTTCAAAAAAAGCATCTACATAAGACGGAATAGCTCCGCTTATAACAAACGGCAATGCGCCAATAGCCGACAAAGCTAACCACGAAAGCGCAACTATAACAAATCCCTCTTTAGCGTAAACTGTTTTATCCTTAGCTTTATTAAAAACTGTTAGTATAAAACCTAATGCCAAAGCAACCGCAATAGTAATTAAAATAGAAAAAACTTCTTTTTCCGAATATATTACCGAGCATAAAAGTGGTAAGGACAAAAGTGCCGCTTCCAATTTTAGAATTTGCCCGAGCATATAAAAAACCATTTTACGATTCATAAATTTTTCACCTTACAATATCAGACAAATCATTAATTCGCTGATTAGCCGCAAGCACTATAACCTTATCGCCTTGAAGCATCATATCTTCACCTGAAGGGATAATTGTCTTTTTATCTCTTATAATACCTGCAATAAGTATATTTGGTTTTAGTTTTAACTCTTTAAATGTAACACCCGTAAAATCGCGGTTTTCTTTAACCAAAAACTCCAACACTTCAACCTTATCGTCCATAACCTTGTAAAGCGTTTCCATACTGTTGTCTTGTGAATTTTCAAGCGCTCTTGCGTATTTAACCAAAACATCAGAAATAAGCTTTTTAGGCGAAACAAAGGTATCAAGCCCTAAGTTTTCCGCAAGCGGCACTAATTCCTCACGGTTAATTTTAGCAATAACCTTTGGAACGTCCTCTGAAGCCGCATAGGAAGAAATAAGTATATTTTGTTCGTCCATTCCTGTAAGAGAAACAAAGGCATCCATATTTTGAATACCTTCCTCATTTAAAATTTCGCGGTCACTACCGTCACCATTAACCACCAAAACATTTGGTAAAGCTTCGCAAAATTCTTCACAAATGCTTTTTTCTTTTTCAATTACGGTAACAGAGTTATTAATTTGTGAAAGCCTTTTAGCAAGATAATAAGCAGTTCTGCCTGCACCTAAAATCATAATTTTTTTGGCGGGGTTTTGTTGAATTCCCATTTCCTTCAGTAATTTAATTATTTGTGCGGGCTTTGCAGTAACTGCAATTTTATCGCCACTTTTAAGCACAAAATTACCGTCAGGTATATATGCATCTTCCCCACGCTGAACCGCGCAAACAAGAAATTCAGACTTGAATTTCGAACGCAAATCAATAAGCTTTACACCATCTAAAACGGAATCTGCCTTTAATTTAAGCTCAATCATTTCGAAATTTCTTGCAGAAAATCTTTCAACCTTAGCCGCGGACGGTAATTTAAGTATATTATATAGCTCGTGAGCCGCCATAAGCTCGGGGTTGATAATAAGCGAAATATCCAATTGCTTACGCATAAAAGCCAACCCGTCATCATTATATTCGGGATTTCGAATACGGGCAATAGTATGCTTTGCGCCCATTCTTTTTGCCATAAAGCAAGAAAGCATATTAAGCTCGTCCGAGCCTGTTACAGATACAAAAAGCTCTGCATTATTAATCTCTGCTTGGGATAAAACATCATTATCCGCACCGTTGCCACACACACCAATAACATCATAAATATCGGTAATATTAGATATAACCGAGCGATTATTATCAATAGCAACTACATCATGCCCCTCAGCCACAAGGCTTGCAAGGATTGTTTTACCTATTTTTCCGCATCCATTTATAACAATTTTCATATAAAATCCTCTTGGTTTCAAATGATAATATATACAATTATTCTATCACTTTTATTTAAAAATTACAATGTTTTTTATTTATTGAAATAGTTTACCATTTGTAGTATAATTATTAAAGTAATTAAAGGTGGTGTTTAACATTAAGCGTAGAGGATTATCACATATTCAAATTATAGCCCTTGGATATTTTTTAATAGTTATACTCGGCACCTTGCTTTTAAAACTGCCAATTGCCACTCGAAGCGGCACCTCTGCCCCATTCGGAACCGCTTTATTCACTTCGGTTTCAGCTTCTTGCGTTACCGGGCTTATTTTAGAAAACACCGTAAGCTATTGGTCGCTTTTCGGTCAGTTGGTTATTTTATTCCTTATACAGTTAGGCGGTCTTGGTTATATGACTATTGCCACCGTATTTTACCGCCTTATAATTAAAAAACACGGCTTGCGCGAAAAGGTAATTATGGCCGAAAGCATAAATACTACCCGTATGAACAATTTTACTTCACTTATTAAAAAGATTTTCTTGGGAACAGTCATTATCGAGCTTTCGGGCGCCGCCTTGCTATCCATAAAATTTATTAAACTTTTCGGTATCGCAAAGGGTATTTATTACGGCGTTTTCCATTCTATTTCAGCCTTTTGTAATGCAGGCTTTGACCTATTGGGAGCCCCTAAACCCTTTAATTCTCTTTGCGCGTTTAATAATGACCCATTTGTTATAATAGTAATTTCTATTCTTATAATTTTAGGCGGTTTAGGCTTTCTTGTGTGGGATGATTTAACAATTAAACGCTTTCAATTCAAAAAGCTAAACCTACACAGTAAAATAGTTTTAACCACCAGTACCGCATTGCTTATTATAGGTACAATTTTATTCTTTATTTTAGAATACAATAACCTATTCAAAGAAATGCCGTTTGGTACAAAATTATTAAATAGTTTTTTCAGCGCAGTAACCCCAAGAACTGCGGGATTTAACACGGTAGACATTGCTTCACTTACAGAATCCTCAAAGCTTTTAACTGTTACTTTAATGTTTGTAGGTGGAAGCTCAGGTTCAACGGCAGGCGGTATTAAAACTACCTCTTTGTTTATATTCTTTGCATTTGTATTCTCTTCGGTACGCGGAAGAAACAGTATTACCGCCTTTAAAAAGAGCATTAAAAACGACTTATTAAATAAGGCGCTATTAATAACTATTGTAAATCTTTCTTTAGCCTTAAGCGGCGCGTTTGTAATTTGTGCTCTTGAGCCGATTTCTCTTGCAGATGCTTTTGTTGAAACCTTTTCTGCAATGAGTACAGTCGGTCTTACCGCAAGCATAACCCCCAATTTAAACATTGCCTCTCAAATAATTTTAATGTTCTTAATGTTCTGCGGTCGCGTTGGAAGTGTTTCCTTTGCTACGGCGCTTTTCGAGCAAAAACATTCAGCACCCGTTTCATATCCCAATGAAGCAATCACAGTAGGTTAAAATATAAGGAGTTTTATTATGAAATCTTTTTTAATTATAGGTATGGGTTCTTTAGGTAATCATCTTTGCGAGGAATTAAGCAAAAACTCTTGCGAAATAATGATAGCTGACATTAATCCTTCAAAGGTTGAAAATACAGCCGCTTCGGTTGTTACCGCTCGCGTATGCGACTGTACAAATCGTGCTGTACTTGAAAGCCTTGGCGTTGAAGACTTTGACGTTTGCTTCGTTTGTATTGAAGATTATTTCCAAGCCTGTCTTGAAATAACCGATTTACTAAAAGAATTAGGCGCTAAAAAGATTTATAGCACTGCCAATCGCCAAATTGAAGAAAAATTCTTACTTCGTAGCGGTGCCGATAAAATTATATATCCCGAGCGTGATATATGCCGTAGAATTGCAAATGTAGAATGCGCCGAGCGTATTTTTGACTATATTAATGTTTCGGATAATTTTTCAATCTGCGAAATTGAGCCTTTGAAAAAATGGATTGGTAAAACCGTTCTCGACCTTGATTTTAGAAATCGCTATAACCTTAATATTATAGCCTACAAAAAGAACGGCACCGCATATCCCATTCCAAATGCCGAATATGTTTTCTCGCTTGACGAGCATCTTCTCGTTTTAGGAAATCCCAAAGAAATTGAAAAAGTTCTAAAATAAATAACCACCCGCTTTGAATGCACAAGTCCAGTAAAAACGGACAATAGAAAAAAAGAACCCTCCTATGGTAGAATAAAAACAACTACCATAGGAGGAATTTTTATGCTGTCCGCACAAATTGGGTCAGTTCAGAAGCGGGTGGATTTTTTTAATTTCCTAATTCTTTTGTTCTTTTAAAGGATGCCTTTATAGCATTATTAACCGAATTATCAAAATCGGAATTTTGCAGAGAAATTACACCCTCAATCGTAGAACCTTTAGGTGAGCAAACCTCTTGCCTTAAAGTTTCGGGCGATTTATTACTTTCAAGCATTAATTTTGCCGCGCCCAAAAGTGTTTGTGCCGCTAAGCTAATTGCTTTATCCTGCGGTAAACCGCAGTCACAACCCGCTTTTGCCATACTTTCCGCAAACATATAAACAAACGCAGGGCCGCAACCCGAAATTGCACAACCGGCATCAATTAATTCTTCTTGAAGTTTATCAAGTCTGCCCGCAAACTTCAACGCTTCGCAAAATTCGGTTTCTTCCCCTTCTGTAATAGCCTTGCAAAGTGAATATAAAATCATACCTTCACCCACTGCAACGGGTGTATTAGGCATTATACGAATAATCGGCATTTTAGCACCGAGCATTACGTTAAACTTTTCAATTTTAATTCCCGCCGCCATTGTTACTAAAATAAATCTATCGTCACGTTCTTTTAAAATTGGTGAAATGCTATCTAATAATTCTGCCATCATTTGCGGTTTTACACCCAAAAAGATATATTTGCAGTTCTTTGCAATATCCTTGGTTTCGCAAACCTTTGCGCCTATTTCTTTAGCCAACGCTTCGGATTTTTCTAAATTAGTATCGGCTAAAAATATTTCTGCTTTCTGCGATTTGCTTACCGCATTTGCTAAAGCGCCGCCCATATTACCGCAACCGATAAATCCGATTTTTATCATTATTATCTCACCTGTCCGTTACCGTTAATAATATATTTGTAGGTATTAAGCTCCATAAGTCCCATAGGTCCTCTGGCGTGTAATTTTTGGGTGGAAATACCCATTTCACATCCAAGACCAAACTGTCCGCCGTCGGTAAAACGGGTTGAAGCATTAACATAAACTGCCGCAGAATCTACCATATCTGTAAAATACTGTGCCGCAGAATCATCACTCGTTATAATGCTTTCGCTATGATGTGTAGAATGGTTTGCAATATGCTCTACCGCTTGCTTTACACCGTCAACAATTTTTACCGCCATTTTATAATCTAAAAATTCGGTATCAAAATCATCCTCATTTGCGGGAACGGCATCAATTATTTTGAAAGTATCTTCGCAACCGATAATCTCTACCCTACCATTGAACATTTCATAAAGCTTAGGCAAAAATTCGTTTGCAATAGCCTTATCAACAAGGCAAACCTCCATTGCATTACAAACCGAGGGTCTGCTTGTTTTCGCATTGTTAATTATATTAAGCGCCATATCTATATTGGCAGTTTTTTCAACAAAAATATGGCAAATACCTGTACCCGTTTCAATACAAGGCACCTTTGCATTTTCGGTGCAAGCCTTAATAAGACCCTTACCACCACGCGGAATAAGTAAATCAACAAGACCAACAGCCGTCATAAGTTCGTTCGCGCTTTGTCTTGTTGTATCCTCTACAAGATTAATATAATCAGGGTTAATATCTGCTTTTACAAGTCCCTGTTTTAGCGCATCTACAATTGCTTTTGAAGAATTATACGCTTCTTTACCGCCACGAAGTACGCAAGCATTACCGCTTTTAAAGGCAAGCGCCGCCGCATCGGAAGTAACGTTGGGTCGGCTTTCATAAATAATTGCAACAACACCAAAAGGCACTGAAACTTTGTTTACAACAAGTCCGTTAGGTAAAGTATTTGTCATTAAAACCTTACCCACACTGTCTGGCAAATCACGTACTTCAGTAATACCTTTTGCCATATCTGAAATACGCTCTTTGGTAAGTTTTAAGCGGTCAGTCATAACGTCACTTATTTTACCCTTTGCATTTTCCACATCTATTGCATTAGCGGACAAAATTAAATCAGTATTTTGAACCAAAGCATTAGCCATTTCGGTTAATGCTTTATTTTTTTGCTCTGTAAAAAGCATTCCGCTTTGGCTTACCTTTTTGGCTTTTTTAAGTATTTCTAAAGTAGTCATTATTTTACCCTTCCAAGAAATCTTGTGCCTATATCCTTACCGTCAATAATATCGTAAAGCAAGTTCGGGTTTTCGCCGTTAGCAATAACCATATCTGTACCATTTTCGGTTACAATTTTTGCGGCGTTAATCTTGGTTATCATACCGCCTGTGCCAAGACTTGAACCCGCACCGCCAATCATACCCTCAATTTCAGGAGTGATTTCTTCTACGGTATGTACCAACTTTGCATCGCTACATTTCCTTGGGTCAGCAGTATAAAGTCCGTCAATATCCGAAAGTATTATAAGTAAATCGGCATCAACTGCGGTTGCAACAATAGCACCTAAAGTATCATTATCGCCTATTTCGATTTCGTTTGTTGAAACCGAGTCATTTTCGTTAATAATCGGAAGCGCGCCAAGCTCTAAAAGACGGCGCATTGTATTTATAAAGTTTGCCTTACGGTCGGGGTGGGCGATATCGTCACCCGTTACAAGTATTTGCGCTACTGTGTGGTTATACTCCGAAAAAAGCTTATCGTAAGTGTACATAAGCTCGCATTGACCCACAGCCGCAGCCGCTTGCTTTGTGGGAATATCGGTAGGTTTCTGCGGTAAAGAAAGTTTACCTACTCCCATACCGATAGCGCCCGAGGATACCAAAATAACCTCGTTCCCTGCATTTTTAAGGTCACTCATAACCTTGCATAATTCTTCTACCCTGTGGATATTTAAAAGCCCTGTTTTATGCGCTAGGGTAGAGGTTCCGATTTTTATTACAACTCGCATTTTAAAAACTCCAATTTTTAAACCAAAGTAGCCGCCATAACTGCTTTTATTGTGTGCATACGGTTTTCGGCTTCTTCAAACACAATTGACTGACTGCTTTCGAAAACTTCGTTTGTTACTTCCATTTCAGTTATGCCAAACTTTTCGGCAATTTCTTTACCGACGGTAGTATTAAGGTCGTGAAAAGCGGGTAAACAGTGCATAAATACTGCCTTTTCCCCTGCGTTTTCCATTATCTTTTTATTCACTTGATATGGGGATAATTCCTTAATTCTTTCTTCCCAAACTTCAGCGGGTTCACCCATAGAAACCCAAACGTCCGTAGCAATAACGTCTGCATTTTTAGTGGCTTTCATTGGGTCTGTTTCAAAGGTGATTGTAGCGCCCGTTTCTTTTGCAATTTCCTGACAAGTAGCAATTAATTCTTTATCGGGGAAATATTTTTCGGGCGAACAGGCGGTAAAATTAAGTCCCATTTTAGCGCAACCCACCATATATGAATTACCCATATTGTAACGGGCATCACCCATATAAACAAAGTTAATACCTTTAAGTTTTCCAAAGTGCTCTTTAATGGTTAAAAAGTCTGCCAAGATTTGCGTTGGATGGAATTCGTTAGTAAGTCCGTTCCAAACGGGCACGCCCGCATACTTTGCCAATTCCTCAACGATTTCTTGACCAAAGCCGCGGTATTCAATACCGTCATACATTCTGCCTAAAACCCTTGCGGTATCGGCAATGCTTTCCTTTTTGCCAATTTGTGAGCCTTGTGGGTCTAAATAAGTAACGCCCATACCTAAATCATAAGCCGCAACTTCAAAGCTGCAACGGGTTCTTGTACTTGTTTTCTCAAAAATCAAAGCAATATTCTTGCCTTCACAAAGGCGGTGCGGAATACCTGCTTTTTTCTTGTTCTTTAATTCTTTTGCCAAATCAATAAGGCATTCTATTTCACAAGGTGAAAAATCCAATAATTTTAAAAAGCTCTTTCCTTTAAAATCCATTATATTTCACAGCCTTTCTTAATTACTTCTACTGCATTCTTTAGTAAATCAAACGGTATGTTTAAAGCAGGTAAAAGTCTTACCTTGTTTTTGGCTTTAATCACTAAAACGCCGTTTTCTAAACAGTAGTTTATAACCTCACTTGCATCCTTTTCGGTTTCAATGCCAAGCATAAGCCCCATACCGCTTATACTCTTAACACCGTTTGCATTTTTTAGTGAATTTATTATATATTCCGATTTTTCCTTAACCGAATTTAAAAGTTCGCTATCTATTCTATTTACAACGCTTAATGCGCCTGCGCAAGCAATAGGGTTGCCACCAAAGGTTGAACCGTGTGAGCTAAAGCCTAAAACGTCCTGTACCTTTTCTGAAAGCAAAGTAGCGCCCAAAGGCAAGCCGTTACCAAGACCCTTTGCAGTAGAAACAATATCAGGTTTTACTCCAAAGTTCATAAAGCAATAAAGCTCACCTGTTCTGCCGTTACCTGTTTGTACTTCGTCGGTTATAGTTAAAATATCATTTTCGTTTGCGATTTCAAAAATCTTTTCAACAAAAGCCTTTTCAAGCGGTAAAACACCGCCCTCGCCTTGTACAAGCTCGAACATAATAGCGCAAACTTTATTATCTTTAACAAGTTGCTCTAACTGCTCACAATTATTTGCTTCGCAGTATATAAACCCGTCAGTTAGCGGTAAAAAGTCATTATGGAAAACATCCTGCCCTGTTGCCGCAAGAGTAGTTAATGTTCTACCGTGAAAGCTATTTTTAAGGGTAATTATTGTATTATATTCTTTTCCCTTTTTGTCAGCCGCGTATTTTCTTGCCACCTTTATTGCACATTCGTTAGCCTCTGCCCCCGAATTTGAAAAGAAAACCTTTTTTAACCCTGTTTTCTCGCAGAGAATTTCGGCAAGCTTTACGCAAGGCTCGGTATAGTAAAGGTTAGATGCGTGCTGTAATTTGCCCAACTGTTCAGTTACGGCATTTACCCAAATATCATCCGCAATACCAAAGGTATTAACCGCAATACCCGAAGATAAATCTATATACTCTTTGCCGTTTTCATCTGTTATAAGCGAGCCTTTACCCGATTTTAAAACAACGGGAAAACGCGCATAAGTAGAAGCAATATACTGCTTATCCTTTTCAATAATACTCATTTTACTCACCTGTTACCATTGTACCTGCACCCTCATCTGTAAGGGTTTCTATAAGAAGTGAATGGGGTATTCTTCCGTCCATAATAAATACCTTTTTTACACCGCGGTTAATGGCTTCCAAGCAACATTCAACCTTAGGTATCATACCGCCCGAAATTGTACCGTCGTTAAATAGGTCGATAGCCTCGGCAGTTGTGATTTTTGGAATAAGTGTAGACGGGTCGTCCTTATCGCGCAAAATACCTGCAATATCGGTCATAGAAATCAAACACTCTGCTTCCAAAGCGCCTGCAATATAGGCGGCTGCAGTATCGGCATTAATATTATAAACGTTACCTTCGCTATCACAACCAACAGTAGATACAACAGGGATATAATTGTGCTGTAAGAGGTCTAAAATCGGTTCAACATTAACGCCTGTTATTTTACCTACATATCCCAAACGCTCGTCTTTAGCGGTAGCGGTAATAAGGTGACCGTCCATACCTGAAATACCCATAGCCTTACCGCCTTTAATTTCAAGCAAGTTTACAAGGCTTTTATTAATCTTACCTGCAAGAACCATTTGTACAACCTCAGCAGTTTCCTTATCGGTAACTCTAAGACCGTCAACAAACTTGGTTTCTTTACCGATTTTTGCTAACATTTCGGTAATTTCAGGGCCGCCACCGTGTACCAAAACAACCTTAACGCCTATAAGGTGTAAAAGCACAATATCTTCCATAACCTGTTGCTTTAAATCTTCGTTAATCATAGCGTTTCCACCGTACTTAATAACAACAGTTTTATTGTAATATTTTTGTATGTAAGGAAGCGCTTGGGTAAGCACCTCGGCTCTTTGAGCATTAGTGATATTTAAGGACATAAACATTCTCCTTTAAAGTTTTTTAGGCGAGCAGTCTGCTCGCCTTATTTTTATGTACGGTAATCGCCGTTAATTTTTACATAATCGTAAGTAAGGTCGCAACCCCAAGCGGTAGAAGAAAATTCGCCGCTATTAAGGTTTACTAAAATTTCTATTTCGCTTTCAAGTAGAATTTCTTTTGCCTTTTCCTCAGAAAATTCTACTCCTGCGCCGTTTTCACAAACCGAAATTTCGCCCTTATTCGAACGGAACGAAACATCAATTTTCTCAACATCTACCTTTGCGCCCGAGTAACCTATTGCGCAAAGAACACGGCCCCAGTTAGCATCAGCGCCGAACATAGCAGCCTTTGTAAGAGAAGAACAAATAACCGATTTTGCAACAGTTTTTGAAATATCTAAAGTTTCCGCGCCACTTACTTTACATTCAAGTAATTTTGTTGCGCCCTCACCGTCTGCCGCAATCTTTCTGCAAAGATTTACGCAAACTGTATTAAGCGCTTTCATAAAGGTATCAAAAGCTTCGCCGTCAGCAGTAATTTCTTCGTTTCCTGCCATACCGTTTGCTAAAACGGTTACCATATCATTAGTAGAGGTATCGCCGTCAACCGAAACCATATTAAAGGTGGTCTGAATATCGGTAGAAAGTGCTTTTTTAAGCATTTCACTTGAAATCGCACAGTCGGT
>JAZOTR010000090.1:0-22003 GCA_045657745.1 Acutalibacteraceae bacterium | reverse complement strand
AACATTTCTTTGATTTGCGGCAGCAATTCTAATGTGTGTTGATATATTCGTGACATAAAAATACCCTCCTATGGTAATTGTTTAAATTCTACCATAGGAGGGGGATTTTTTCTATTGTCCGTTTTTACTGGACTTGTTCATTTGGTTTCGGGGGTTGGAGCTATTTTTGAGGTAAAATACTGTAGGGCGGTTTACCCAAAATACAATGTTGAATTATTTCTGACATTTCTTCAATACTTTTTTTACAATCATCCTTAAGCCATTCTTTAACCAGAGCCGTCAGTCCGTTGAGATAGAACATCATTACATATCTTCTTTCGTCATCCGGATAATTGAATCTATCAAGAATGGGGTTAAAAATATTAGTAAACAGCCTTTGAAAAATTGAGTTAAAGTCAAAAGCGATAGGTTGGGATAGTACTGCCGAAAAAATTGATTTATTTTCCTTGATATAAGAAAAATATGGATGTAAATATTCTTCGGTTATAAAATTAAGCTCTTTTAAATTGCAAATTTCGAATTTTGAGGTTATGTTTTTAGTATCAACCGAAAAATACGACATAAAGTTATCAAGTACATACCGTGTAGTTTCTTGCAGTAAATCGCAAGTGTTTTCGTAATGAAGATAAAAGGTGGAACGGTTTACACCTGCTGTTTCGCAAATTTCACTTATTGTAATATATTCAAACGATTTCTTTTCTAATAAAAAAAGAAGCGCTTTATTGAATTTTATTGCGGTATTAAAATATTTGCTTTCAGATTTATTCAAAAGAATTCCACCTTTACGAAATTTAGAAAATATTATTCTTCACTTATTTGGCGTGCAAGCTCAACAATTTCATAAGCATATTTAGCCTTGCCTTTTTCAAGCATTTTCTTATAAATCGGGTAGTTTACACCGCAACCAATAAGACCTATAATTCCGATAATAATACCAATTACAAAGCCTAATATACCATTACCGATAACCTGCATTGCCAAGCACATTCCTGTGCCGAAAACAAGTGCTGATATAATGCCGCAAGTGTAGGTGAAAATTGTGGCGGGAAGCTTTGCAAGGTTGTCGAGCTTTTTAAGAGCAACGATTTTTGAGTTATCCTTGGGTGCATAGTCCTTTGCGATTGATTCGGCTAAAATTTTGTCTGTGTTCATATTAAAATCTCCTTTAAATTTTGTGATTACATTTTACAAATATTTTGAGAGTTAATGAACAACAAGAAACATTAAAAGTGTTGATTTGAAAAAAATTAATTTGTAGTATGGCTTTTAGTTAATGCATAATACATCATAACAAGTCCTGTGCTGAGCAAAGCGCCGCCTATAATATCAGTAAGCCAATGTACGCCTGAAATCAGTCTGCACACTACCATAAAAGCAATAAAGGCTGTAATTATTATAAGAACTATTTTTCTTAATATTTCGTTTTTTATACGGGTGTTAAATTGCATCATTGCGGTTGCCATAACGCACATTACAAGCATAGTTGTAGAAGACGGATAAGAAGCCTCTAAATATCCGTTTATAAGCACCGGTCTATAATTTATTACAACGTCTTCGAAAAATAAATATGCCGCTATTGTAACGATATAAAACAGTCCTAAAATTAGTATACTAAAATCAACTTTTAAGATGTTTTTGTGCTTTATCCACTCGCTAAGACCTAAAACACCAAATCCTAAGCAAACGGCTATGGGAACTAATCCTAACCAGTCTGTAATGGTGTAAAGCATCATATTAACACCCGTAAGCTTATGGAAAAATGCGTTAAGCGTCGAAAAGCCTATGCTTGAATTTTGCGGACCTATTGCTTTAACGTCAATAAAGCGAATTAATACTGTCCAAAGTATAAATACAGTAAGAAAAAATACCGCAATTAAAAAACTTTTTTTATTTTCCTTTTTCATTAAAAAAACCTTCCTTTACGTATATTGGTATTTGCCATTTTATACATTAAAGGAAGGTTTAAAAAATTTAAAGAAACGCTTTGTCACAGTGTTGATACTTTTAGTATCATCTTGTTTTTATAAGCATTAAAACTTTTATGATTAAGAAAACAAATAAAAATGTTGCTGCATAAGGTTGCAAGCTTACAACAAATAAAATTGCGCCTATTGTATTAAGTAATAATGATATTTTATTTTTGTTTTGTAACCAAAGCTTATGGTGGTAGTTTTGCAAAGCTAGTGTTAATATTCCAAATATAAAAATAATTGCTACTAAACCGCAGTAAATAATTTTTAAATATTGGGGAACAGAGGATAACGCCAATAGGGAAACCGCTTTAATTAAACTATCGCTTCTTTGTGCGAAAAAAGGCAAGAAGAAAAGCATTAATGAAGAAGCATCTAATAGACCAAAAATTAAATTAATAAAATGATTTCCTTTTTGTTTGGTATCAAGTTCAGCAATATTTAATAGTTCATCACTTGAAAGCAATTCATCAACCGTTAGCGAAAATAACTGTGCTAAGCGTTTTAAGGATTCTATATTGGGGTAGCCTCTGCCGGATTCCCATTTTGAAATAGCGGTTCGCGATACAAAAAGTGCATTTGCAAGTTCTTCTTGTGTAAGCCCTTTTTGCTGTCTTAATTCCTTTAATTTTTGGTTAAATTCCATAACAAGCCACTTTCTAAAATAATTTATACGTAATATTCAAACTTATTATATAAATTTAATTGTAAAAAGTCAAATTGCAACCATATTTAGTTAAAAAAATAAAAATATATGAAAAAAATTAACATTTTGTTTATATTTCTTGCAAAAAGGTTTGGTAATATGTTATTATATTATATATTTATATTTAAATAGGAGGCAAAGTGATGATTGAAGTTTCTTCATTAAGTAAACGCTACGGCACACATCTTGCGGTAGAGAATGTAAATTTCAACATTCAAAAGGGTGAAGTTATCGGCTTCTTGGGACCTAACGGCGCCGGTAAGTCAACCATAATGAATATTTTAACCGGTTATCTTTCTTTGACACAGGGCGAGGTTAAGATTGACGGTTTTAATATCATGGAATATCCTGAGGAGGCTAAAAAGCGTATAGGCTACCTTCCCGAAATTCCGCCACTCTACATTGATATGAAGGTTAGGGAATATCTTAACTTTATTTATGACCTTAAGAAAGTTTCCTTCCCTAAGAAAGCACATATTGATGAAATTATGAAATTGGTTCAGATTGAGCATGTATCAAACAGACTTATTAAAAACCTTTCAAAAGGTTACAGACAAAGAGTTGGTTTTGCTCAAGCGCTTATAGGCAACCCTGATGTACTTATTTTGGACGAGCCTACCGTTGGCTTAGATCCAAAGCAGATTATTGAAATCCGTAATCTTATCGCCCGTCTTGGCAGAAACCATACAATTATTCTTTCTTCGCACATACTTTCTGAAATTCAGGCAGTTTGTAAGCGAGTAATTATTATCAACCAAGGTAGAATTATTGCCGACGATACACCTGACAATCTTTCTAACCAATTATCTAAGGACCACTCCTTAGTAGCAAGAATTGTTTGCGTTGAACAGGATATGCTTTCAGCTCTTTCTACCATTAAGGGTGTGAAATCTGTTATATCTTTAGGCAGAAAGGAAGAAAACAGTTTTGACTTCCTTATTGAACCCGAAGACGGCGTAGATTTACGCGCGGCAGTTTTTGAAAGAGTGGCTTCACGCAACAAGACTATTTTGTCCCTCACAAGCAATAAGGTTTCGCTTGAACAAATCTTCTTGCGCCTTACTGAAGCCGGAAGTTATGAGGAAGCAAGAAAGCTTTTAGGCTTTAATGATAAAGTAGAAACAGAAGAAAGCAAGGAGGAAGAATAATGAGCGCAATATTTAAAAGAGAATTCAAATCATATTTTTGCACCCCCGTTGGATATATAGTTGTTGCTGCACTTTATTTCTTCTTAGGGCTATACTTTTCAATGATTTACAGCTACGGCGCGCCAAGTATTGAGGTTGTAATCGTTTCAATGTCTACTGTCATAATATTCGTTATGCCTGTTATAACAATGCGCCTTATGAGTGAGGACAGAAGACAAAAGGTAGACCAAGCGTTGCTTACCGCCCCCGTTTCGCTTACCTCTATTGTTTTAGGTAAGTTCTTTGCAGCGTTAGCAGTATTTGCAATAGGCTTTTTACCAACCATTATTTTTGAAATAATTATTATAAGCCATGTTAGTGTAAATATATTGACTTACATTTATGCTTTACTTGGTATTTTCCTCTTAGGTTCGGCACTTATTGCTATTGGTATGTTTATTTCTTCTACAACTGAAAGCTCGGTTGTATCGGCAATAATTACTTTAATCGTAAATATCTTAGTGCTTTATATGTCGAGCTTTGCAAGTATGGTATCAGCAGAATGGCTTGCAACAGTATTTGAAAAATTAGCATTTATTTCAGTTTTTGAAAGCTTTGCAGATAGTATTTTCTCAATTCCGAACATTATTTATTTCTTAAGTATAACAGCCGCATTCCTTTTCCTTTGCGTGCGTTCACTTGAGAAGAGAAGATGGTCTTAAAGGAGGTGCCTGAAATGGAAGAAAATAAGAACTTAAATCCCGAGGTTGAGGTAGAAGAAATTACCGAGACTCAAATAACCGAAGCTCCTAAAAAGGAGAAAAAGGTAAAAACAAAAAAGGCACCCAAAAAGCCAAAATTAATTAAAAACCAAGCACTTTTAAAGCGCGGTGGTTACGCTATGGGTATTACTGCGGCAGTGCTTGCAGGTCTTATTGTATTTAATGTGCTTGTTAATGTTTTGGCTCAGCGTGTTAATCTTGAGTTTGATATGTCGCTTACAGCACAAAACTCAATGAGTGAAGAAAACATTGATTTTGTAAAGAATCTCGATAAAGAGGTTACTGTTACAGTGTGCGCTAAGGCAGAAGATTATGTTGGCGATTATATGAACTATTATGCTCAACAGTACGGCGTTACCGAAACTTATACAGATTATTATAAGCAAACAATAACCCTTTTGGATAAATATCGCGACTATAATAAGAAGATTAAGATTGATTATGTTGACACTCAGAGTACAGAATTTACTCAAATCACTACAAAATACTCTAATCAAACAATCAACTATGGTGATATTATTGTAACCTGTAATGATGGCGGTAATGAGCGTTATAAGATAATAGGCTATAAAGATATTTATGTTTTAAGTGAAGACGATACCTACGCAGCTTACGGAGTTACAACAAGCACCGTTTCTGCAAACAACATTGAAACTGCACTTACAAGCGCAATTTCTTATGTAACAAGCAGTAAAACTAAAAAAGTTGCATTTATTACAGGTCACTCTAAAACAGATTACAGCGAAAGCTACAGAAATCTTTTGAAAACAAATAACTACGAAATAGAGCTTATTTCGGACACCTTGATTACAAGCATTTCTGATGATTTTGATGCACTCTTTATTGTTGCACCTACAACCGACTTTATTGATACCGAGCTTGATGCTATTGCGAAATTCCTTGATAATGACGGTAAATATGAAAAGGGCTTAGTTTACTTTGCAGATGCGGGAGCACCTTATTTACCTAATTTGTACGAATATTTAGAGGAATGGGGTATCGGTGTAGGCGAAGGTATTCTTTTTGAAACCAACGCAAACAACCACATGCCTGACGAACCTACAACTTTAGGTTCATATCCTGTAAGTGAGGATAAAATCAACAACGGTATTTCAGCTTGTATTACAGGCTATAATGTGCCGATTAAGGCTTTGTTTGATGAAGAAGGCACCTATAAGGTAACAAGTCTTATAGAAACACCTGAAAGTGTTGTAGCAGCCCCCGTAGGCACTGCAAATAACTGGACAGGCGCCGACAATTATACAAAAGCGGCTTACTCTGCTGTTATGCAGAGTGAGAGAATGACCTACGACAAGGATAATGTTCAAATTAACAACTATGTTTTTGCATTCTCAAGTACAGAATTTATTTATTCCGATTATGCTGAAATGGCACAAATTTCTAATAAGAATATCGCCTTAGCTGCGGCAGAGCGCGCAGTAGGTGCAGAAGATACAGGTATTTCTTTCGTTTCTAAAACAATTGAAAACGAAAGTTTTAGTGATTCTGTAACACAATCATCTTCAAGTCTTATTACCATAATTTTTATGATTGCATTGCCGGTAGGTTTATTGGCAACAAGTATTTATGTTTATATTAGGAGAAAGAATTCATAATGAACAATTTTCCCGAAAATGAAAACTTGAATGAACAGGAAGAAATTTCTACAATTTTTTCCGACCCAACGCAACACAAAAAAGTAGCAACCAAAAACGGAAATAAAAAGCGTTTAACAATCGTTATTTCCGCTTTGGTAGCGGTTGCCGTTTTAATTGGAGGCACCTTTGCGGTTGTAAAACTTATCCCCGAAAAGCAGGAAGAAACCTCAAGCAATTCCTTTGAAGAAATTGAGGTTTTGGCTAAAAAGGATACTGACTATAAAACCGTAACGCTTACAAATAAAAACGGAAGCTTTAAATTTTACAGTGTAATCACTAAAGCAGAAGATAAAGACAGTGAGGATACAGCTAAGTGGTACTTGGACGGCTACGAGAAAGACCTTGTAAGCGAAAGCAGTATAGCTCAGCTTGTAAGTAGCCTTACCGAAATTTCGGCTTCGCGAGAGATTACCAAAAAAACCGCCGCTGAGTGCGGACTTGAAAATCCGGCTATCAAGGCAGATGTAGTAACTCAAGATGACGGTACCTTTAGTGTGCTTATTGGTAATAAATCGCCCGATAATTCAGGTGTTTATTTAAAGCTTTCTACTAAGGATACAATTTATCTTATTTCGGATTTCCTTGATGATACACTTACCTTTGAAGCCTTGGATTTAGCAAATAGCGACAGTATTCCCGGTCTCACGCTTGATAGCAAATATAACGATTATACTAACGAAGGTAAATTAATTTCCTTTGATAGTATGATTATATCTGGTAATAACTTTACTAAGGAAGTGCTTATTAAAGCTAATACCGATAGCACTACCGTAGAGTTTATGCCTTATATAGTAACAAAGCCAAGCGAACGCGTTGCAGAGAAAACCGATAAAATGCTTGAACTTTTTGCTAATGGTGTTACCGTTTCGGGCGCATATTCATTTGATGTAGCACCTGTAACACTTAGAAAATTCGGTCTTGATAATCCTGATTTTATGGCTACCATTAAGATTAAGGACTACACATACACCTATAAGTTTAAGCTTCAATCAGACGGTGATTATGCGGTTGTTACCGATGACAGTAAGCAGATTAAAAAGGTGACAGCAGGCTCTTACGAGTTCTTGGATTACACCGAAACTGATTACTACGCTAGTTGGGTATTTATTGAGTCTATTGATAAAATCGGCAATTTAACCGTTAAATTGGGCGATAAGAATTATAGCTTCGATATTAAGGAAAATCCCGATGACGAAAAAGATGATGCACCTTATATTATCACTTACGATGGAAAAAATCTCACCTCGGATAATTTCCAAACATTTTATAGATACTGCATTTCACTTGCTTGCTCCGATTTCGTTGCAGGAGAATATAATACCGAGGACGAAGCAGCTTTGATTTATACCTATAATGACGGCAAAACTTCACCCGTTAAAGTTACCTTTAAAAAGGCTACTGCTACTAAATATCAGTACTCACTTAACGGTAAACCAATGGGTAAGGTAAACGCTTCGGAATTCAAGAAACTCGAAAAGTATTTACAACAATTAATAAACGGTGAAACCGTAAGCTACAATTAAATCTTAAAAAAGTATAAAACAGCCGACATAAATCGGCTGTTTTTTATGTAAAAGGTAAAATTTTTTATATTCACTTGCAATTCGTGTGAAAAGTGTTAAAATAACAAGGTGCGATTAATTTAAGGAGGCATAATTTATGGAACAAAAAGGTTTTCGTTCTAATAAATGGGTAAGAGCGGCAATCCCTGCGCTATTACTTCATTGCAGTATTGGTACAGTTTATTGTTGGTCTATATTCAGTCAGGAAATAGGCGAGTACATAGGCTTCGGAAAAAGCGCTACTGAATGGGCTTTTTCACTTGCGATTTTCTTCTTGGGTATGTCGGCAGCATTTTTAGGAAATGTTGTAGAGAAGGATATTCATAAGTCGTCATTAATTGCGGCAATTTGCTTCTCTGTCGGAATGGCGGGCACAGGCGCGTTTATTTATTACGGCGGTCAGCATAAGGGCAGCGTAATTTCGTTAATCGGTATTTATTTGTGCTACGGTGTAATAATGGGTATCGGTCTTGGTACAGGTTATCTTTCTCCTGTTAAAACCTTAATGCTTTGGTTTAAAGACCGTAAGGGATTAGCTACCGGTCTTGCAGTTGCAGGTTTTGGTGCAGCTAAGGCTATTGCCAGTCCTATTATGAAATCACTTTTAGAGTCTTTAGGTGAAACCGGCATTTATAAAATGTTCTTCATCTTAGCAGCAGTATATTTTGTTATGATGTTTGTTGGCCACTTGCTTTTAAAGAAGCCTGATACATGGCACGAGCCACAGGACAAAAAGGAAAGCAAGAGCATAATGTCTGTTTTAAAGACAAGACCTATTACCAACTATATTGGTATATGGCTTATGTTCTACTTAAATATAACCTGCGGTTTAGCACTTATTTCACAGGAAAAAATGATTGTTAAATGTGTTGGTCTTGCAGGCTATGTAGGTATTATTTCTACTGTTTCTGCTATTTTTAATGCAGGCGGTCGTCTTGGCTTCTCTGCTTTGGGCGATAAAGTTAATAGCAGAAATACAATTTACAAGATAATCTTTATTCTTTCATTAATCTTTACTGTACTTGTTATTGTAACAGGCGGTATTAAAAACGGTGCAGGTAATGTGTTACTTACCGCGCTTGTAATAATACTTATTATGGTTGTAAATGCAGGCTATGGCGGCGGATTTTCTAATGTACCAACCCTTCTTTCCGACCACTACGGTATGAGTAATATAAGCGCTATTCACGGTATTACTCTTTCGGCTTGGGGCTTTGCAGGTCTTACAGGAAATCAGCTTGCTACATGGATAGTAAACCATTTCGGCGAAACTATTGAAGTAGGCGGAAATATGGTAAACCCTGTTGGTTATCAAACCGTTCTTTATGTAACAGCAGCGCTTTATGTAGTATCATTACTATTAAGCTTTTTCTTTGTTAAGAATTATAAAACCGAAAATTAATATTAAAAAAGTTCCTTAATTTAAGGAACTTTTTTATTTTATAAAAATTTTACTTACGAAAAAATTTTTTATTTGTTATAATTATTGCAAAGGTGGTGCTTAGATTGTTTAAAATAGCAGATAAGGTAGTATACGGTGAAACGGGCGTTTGCCTTATTGAAGATATTTGTGAAAGAGAATTTATAAAAAAACAAAAGAAAATGTACTATGTTTTAAGACCTGTTCAAAGCGATGGCAATGTAATCTATGCGCCGATAGAAAACAGAAAAATCGCTATGCGAAAGATTATTACTAAAAATCAGGCGGAAAATTTAATAAAGTGCATACCTACTATAATTGAAAATATTAATGCTGATGCAGAGCTTACTATGCAGGATTATAAAAATGAGATTATTTCACATAATCTTGATAAATTAGTTGAGCTTACGGCAAGAATTTATAATAAGAAAAAGTGCGTTCAGTTGCAGAAAAAAAGACTTAATTCAATTGATGAAAAGTATATGAAAATAGCCGAAAATCTACTCTTTGGCGAGCTTGCTGAAGCGCTTGAAATTAATATAGACGAAGTACAGGCGTATATTTCAAAAAATATTGAAATATAACAAAAGCAGTTGTTAAAAAACAACTGCTTTTATTTTATTCTTCGTTATCCTTTAGAATATCGTTATTAATTTTAAAACCGCCTTTAAAGCCCGAGTTTATATTAGGTATATTAATTTGCGGGTCGTCATCTAAAAGGCTTTTCTTTTTAGGGATTATCGGTAGGTCATCAGCCGTTTCATCTGCTAACCATTGGTGTAGCATAATGTCACCCTCTGGGTATACATTTTTTGATGTGTGCTTACGGCTTATAAGAAGAAAAGCAAAAATATAAATAATAAATAGTGCGCAAGAGCCAATTGTAATTAACAAGCCAAGTCTAAGGGCGGGTGGCTGATAGTTAAAACGAATAACACTTTCGCCTTTTGGAACCTTTACTGCCATAAAGCCAACATTAACCTGTTCAATTTCGGCTTTCTTACCGTTTACGGTTGCAGACCATCCCTTATCAAACGGAACAGAGAAGAAAACAAGGCTTTCTTTGTCGCGGTTTACCTTTGCGGTAAAGCCGTAATTATCGGTTTCGAAATAGTAAGCAGAGGTTTTTACAAGTTCTTTGCAATCCTCCTCGTAATATTCGTCGCCGAAAAGTAAGGTTTTAGTAGAGTCTTCTTCAGGTTCGCTAATATTTTTCATTAAATGACCGTATTTTTTAATTTGTTCGTCGGTTAAAAGGATGGCTTTAAGCATCATATTAGCACGGTTTTGGTTTTGGAATTGGTCACAAAAATCATAGTCCATATAATAGTCGTAGGAAAAACCGTAAGGAATATAATTTTCGTTTTCGTAAATGTAGTAACCGCTTTCGGTTTTTAAATACTTGTAACCTGGCATTGCTGTTTCGTTGGTTTCAGTATCAACAAAGCTTTCTCCGCTTTTACGGTTTAAAAGGTATTTAACCGAAAGTAAACCGCGAATAGCGTAATAGTCGCTTTCAGGCCTACTTGCAACGCTACGCTCAATACCTATATAATCATAAAAATTAGTAATAGAAGCAGGGACTACCGAATGGAACGCGTTAATACCCGAATAACCTAAAAACATAGAGGTATTATCAACACAGTCAAAAGTATCAATTCTAAAGTTTTTGTTATCCTCTAAATGAACTTCTCCTTCAATAAGAGAATCTATAACAATTTCTTTTACATCGTAGGAATGGGCTCTGCCTGTTGCTATAAATACATTTCCGTAAATTATTGAAATAATACAAACACAAGCGGTGGAAATTTTGTAAAAGGTTTTTGGTTTTTCTTTAAGAATTTTAATAAGCTGACCTAAAATTATAAGAGATGCAACCGCTATAAGACAAGCAACCCAAAATCTTACAACATAGGTCAGGTCGTCGCTTTGGGTATAAAGACCGTAAATTATTTTGCCATCGTCGTTTTCCTGCGGGAAGAAGCCTATAACAAGGCTTACTGCAAGGGTTATTCCAAGCACCCATTTGTAGCCAAAGGACCAATTTGCCTTGCTGTCCTCAAACATAGTAGAGGTCATAAGGCACATTAAAAGAATGGGCATATAATACCAACGCGCATAATAAGCGGTATTAAAGGCATAAAATACACTGTTTAAAATAGGAACTAATGCCATAAAAATTGAAATACCTATAACGCGCTTTAGCCAATGGTTTTTACGGCTTGAGAAAAAGGTGAATACACCAACCATGCTAAATACAGGTAGCCATCCACCAAGGGAAGACCACTTAACCTCTGCACCGGGGAAGAAAACAGGACGCGCAGGAATGTCAGGCGGGAAGAAGAAGCATTGCAAAACATTTGCGTAAATTTGCTCCTTGCCGTACATAATTGCGTTCCAACCGATAAGGGTATTTGAAATACGGGGGTTGTCCGCAAGTGCCATTATAGACGGCAGTAGAATAAACGCCGCAAGGCAAAGACCTAAAACTGCTTCAAAGGCAAGGGCGAAAAAGCGGGAAACTTTAAGTTTAATTGCGCCCGAAAACAGCCTTACAAAGAAGTAAATTACAGTAAAAACAACCATACCGAAAAAGAAGAAATAATTAGCAATTGCGCAAAGGAAAACCATAATTGCAAATATAAATCTTTTGTTTTCGGTTATAAAAAGTTCTAAGCCTAAAAGCAGTAACGGAAAATAAATAATTGCTTCGTGAAAGTGGTTGAAGAAAATATTATAAACCGAAAAGCCCGAAAAAGCATAGAGCAAACCACCTATTTGCGCGGCATCGGGTGTGCGGGTAAAACGGCGTATATAAAGGTAAGCCGCAAATGCAGCACAAGCGAATTTAAGTATTAAAAGCGGACCCATAAGGTAGGGCACAAAGCTATTTGGGAATGGAAGTGTTAGCCAAAAAAACGGGCTTCCCCAAAGATAAAAACTATACGATGCTACGGTATTTACACCAAGGTCGGTATTCCAATTCCATAAAATATCGCCCGATTTTAAAGCGCGGTGACATTCCTGATAAAACGGTATTTGCTGAACATTAAAGTCACCGTAAAAGGTAAAATACCCTTCGCTCATAATCATATATGGCACAAAAAGGCATATGGCCGTAAATAGTGCAATAAGGAAGGTCGAAAGCCCTTTTTCCTTGCTCTTTTTAAGTGTAGAAAGCTTTTGCTGTGAAAAACTCATCAGATATACCTCAAACAAAAATAATATATTGATATTATACCATTTAATGTTATAATATTCAATATAATCTGTACAATTTGGAGTGTTAATATGAAATATCATTTTTTTGCGATGATGTCGAGAATGAAAAATATATACCGTTGGGGTCTTATGCGTAACACAAGGCAGGAGAATTTAAGCGAACATTCTTTAGAGGTGGCACAAATTGCCCATGCGCTCGCAATAATTAATAATACACGCTTGGGTGGTAGTGTTAATCCCGATTTTGTAGCGGTAGCGGCAATGTATCACGATACTTCAGAGATAATAACGGGCGATATGCCAACCCCGATAAAATACCATAATGACGAAATAAAGAGGGCATATAAGCAAATAGAGGCTAGCGCTACCGAGCGTCTTATTGAAAAATTACCAATTGATTTTAAGCCAAGCTTTGAGAAAATTTATAATCTCGATGCCGAAACAAAGCGCCTTATTAAAGCGGCGGATAAAATTTCAGCGCTTATTAAATGCACCGAAGAGCTTAATATGGGCAATAAGGAGTTTGCAGTTGCCGAAAAATCAACTAAAAAGGCAATAGAGAAGCTTAATTGTCCCGAAGCAGATATTTTTATGGAAGAATTTATGCCAAGCTTCTCGCTTTCGTTGGATGAACAGAACTAATTACTTGTAAAAATATTATAAGTATGTTATTATATATAAGATAATGTTTTAAAGGCGGAATTAAAATGACCGAAATTTGTGAAAAAAAGAAAGTTTTAAGCTGTATTCAACCAAGCGGTATGTTAACCCTTGGCAACTATTTGGGTGCGCTTAAAAACTGGGTTGCTATGCAGGAGGAGTTTGATTGTACCTTTGCGGTAGCTGACCTTCACGCAATAACTGTAAGACAGGAGCCCGCAAAGCTTCGCAGTCAGATATATTCTACATACGCTTTGCTTTTAGCATTGGGTATAGACCCCCAAAAAAACACAGTGTTTATTCAATCTCATGTGCCGCAGCATGCATGTCTTTCTTGGTTGCTTTCTTGTAATACACAGTTTGGCGAAATGTCAAGAATGACACAGTTTAAAGATAAATCTGCAAAACATGCTAATAATGTTAATGTAGGTTTATTCTCTTATCCTGTGCTTATGGCGGCAGATATTTTGCTTTATCAGCCTGATTTGGTACCGGTTGGTGCAGACCAAAAGCAACACCTTGAAATCGCAAGAGATATTGCTATTCGTTTTAATAACCTTTATGGCGATGTGTTTACTGTACCGGATGCGTATATTCCAAAAACAGGCGCTCGTGTAATGTCACTTCAGGACCCATTGAAGAAAATGTCCAAGTCGGACGAAAATCTTAATTCTTGGGTTGCAATACTTGATAATAAGGATGATATTATCCGCAAGTTTAAGCGCGCGGTTACCGATTCGGAAGCAATTGTAAGATTTTCCGAAGATAAGCCCGGAATTTCTAATCTTATTACAATTTATTCTGCTGTTACAGGTAAGTCGGTAGCAGAGGTTGAAAAGGAATTTGAAGGCAAGGGCTATGGCGACTTTAAGTTGGCAGTAGGCGAATCTGTTGCGGATACTTTAGCGCCGATTAAAGCCGCTTACGATGAAATTATTAAAGATAAAAAGGCTTTGGAAGCGCTTTACCGCGAGGGCGCCCAGAAGGCAGAATATGTTGCGCGTAAAACCTACTTTAAGGCTATGAAAAAGGTTGGCTTTGTGCTATGATGTTTCCGCTTATTGGAAATGAAAAAATACGCCTCTCGGTAGAAAATTTCATACTTTCAAAGCGTATACCCCACGCGATTTTAATTGAGGGTGACCATGGCACAGGCAGGCATACCTTAACAAGCTTTTTAGCTAATGCGGCTGTTTGCGCGCAAGAAAATGCGCCTTGCGGCAGCTGCCGTAATTGCAGTCTTGTAAAATCGCTTTCACATCCCGATATTGTAACTATCGCTCCGCTTGACGGTAAGAAAAGCATTGCGGTTAAGCAGATAAGACAAGCAAGAGAAGAAGCTTATATAAAGCCTCACGAAGCGGAAAAAAGGGTATTTATTATTGATTGCGCAGATACTATGAATGCCGAATCGCAAAATGCACTTTTAAAGGTTTTAGAGGAACCGCCAAAAACGGTTATGTTTATTTTAATTGCTGAAAGTAAGGCGGCATTGCTTGATACTATAATTTCGCGTTGTGTGGTTTTAAGTCTTACCTCGCCCGAGTTTTCAAAGGGCTTTGAGTATATAAAAAATAATACTCAAAAGGAAGATTTTGTTATAGAGCAGGCGCTTAACAGTTCACAAAATAATATTGGCAAAGCGCTTGAAATTTTAGACGGCAATCTTGGTACGGATACTGAAATTGCCGCAAACGAATTTTTAGAGGCTTTACTAAAAAACGATTCTCTTTCAATGCTTTCGGCGGTTGCAAAGTTTGAAAAAAACAGGGTTGCAACCGATAAGTTTATAAAAGACCTTAAATACTTGATAGCGCAAAAAATCAAGAACGACCCGCAAAGCTATTTTGCAAAGCCGTTAGTTGCTTTTTATAACTGCTTGCCGGAGTATGAACAAAGTCTTGCTACAAATATTAATTTGAATCTCTTGTTTTGCAGTATGACCTGTAAGGCAGGAAAACTTTTTGGAGGAAAAAATGACAGAAGTTATATCGGTTAAATTTAAAGAAACCGGCAGAGCATATTATTTTTCACCCGCAGGAAAAACCGTAAAGGTGGGGGATAGCGTAATAGTTGAAACCCAAAACGGTAACGAATTCGGTATTGTTTCTGAGGGAAACCATAAGGTAGAGGACGAAAGCGTTGTTCAACCGCTTAAAAAAATGCTCCGTTTCGCAAACGAAAAGGATTTCAAAAAGCTTGAAGATAACAAGAAAAAGGAAGCCGAAGCATTTACTCTTTGCGAAAAGTTAGTTGAAGAACATAAGCTTGATATGAAGCTTGTAGAGGTTGAATATTCTTTCGACGGCGGAAAAATAATATTTTTCTTCACATCTGAAGGCAGAGTTGATTTCCGCGAATTAGTTAAGGATTTAGCCGCTAAATTCCATACAAGAATTGAACTTCGTCAAATCGGTGTACGCGATGAGGCAAAAATGCTTGGCGGTATTGGTATATGCGGTCAGCCCTATTGCTGTAAGCAATTTTTAAGCGATTTCCAACCCGTTTCTATTAAAATGGCAAAGGAACAGGGCTTGTCACTTAATCCTACTAAAATTTCTGGTAGCTGCGGCAGACTTATGTGCTGTCTTAAATATGAGCAGGACGCTTACGAGTATTTAAACTCATTCACTCCTCACGTTGGCGCAACTGTTAAGACAAAGGACGGTCTTGCAACAGTTATTGATGTTAATTTAATTACAGGAAATCTTTATGTTAAATTAATTGATAGTGATACCATTCCGATTAAGGTTCACAGAGATGAGGTTAAATTGGTATCAAATGGCAAAAAGAAAAAACAATCTGAGGAATAAAAGTTAAAATATTTCTCTTGATTTTTTAAAGTATTATGTTAAAATAATATTTAGCAACGATATGGAGGTGTTTTTAAATGGCTTATCGTATTACTGATGATTGCATTAGCTGTGGTGCTTGTGCAGGTGGCTGCCCTTGCGATGCTATTGCTGAAGGCGCAGAACATTATGAAATCGATGCAGAAAAGTGCTGCGAATGTGGTGCTTGTACAGCTGGTTGCCCGGTTGAGGCTATCGTTGAAGAATAATCTTTACATAAGATTACACTTTGGGAACTAACGCCTTTGCATTTTTTAAGCAAAGGCGTTTTTCTTTCGACAGTTTTCGCTTGACAAACCGTGTATAATTTTTTAGAAAGGGGAATTTCTGTGGAGAACACAAAAACTATTACAACTAACAAAAAAGCATTTCACGAATATTTTGTATTAGAAAGCTTTGAGTGCGGAATTGCCCTTTCGGGCACCGAAATTAAATCTATCCGTGCGGGTGGGGTAAACCTTAAGGACGCTTGGTGTAACGTTGAAAACGGCGAAATGCTTATAAAACAAATGCACATAAGCCCTTATGACCACGGCAACCGTTTTAATAAACCGCCTATGCGCGACAGAAAGCTTTTAATGCACAAGCGCGAAATAATGCGTCTTTTCGGTACTGTAAAGCAAGAGGGATTGGCACTTGTGCCGTTATCACTTTATTTTAAGGGCTCACTTGTAAAGGTGCAATTGGGGCTATGTAAAGGTAAAAAGCTACATGATAAGCGCGACGTTGCCGCTAAGCGTGATGCGAACCGCGCAATAGACAGGGCAATGAAAGAACAAAACCGATAATACGGATTTTAAAGAATAAATAATAAAGAAGAAATAAGAAAGAATAAAAAACGTGTTTTCGTAAACGAAAACGGATATTAATGTTTTTGTAATATTTATTATTTATTATTTTTTCTTTATTCTTTAACTCAAAATTTTAATTTTGAGTATATATCTGGGTGTGTAAAGGTTTCGACAGGGATTTTGAAGTATCGGAAGCGAGCAGCGGTGCGGGACCGCTTACTAATCCGCATTAAAAATTAACTAACAACAATAAAGTTGCTTTAGCTGCCTAATTAGGCGGCTCATCGAACCTTAGACTACCGCGGCTAAGGCAAGGTGTCATTTTAGCGGTGAACATGAACGGCGGGGTGTTCCACCTGCCGTCACGAAGTAGGAACTACCAAGCAAAGCAGTCGGTCGCTTGACGGCTTTGTAAGGGAATGTAAATAGGCGACTGCGCTCGGAGATGCCGGTATGAATGAATTTTTGGACAGGAGTTCGATTCTCCTCACATCCACCAATAACGAAACACCGTCACGAAAGTGGCGGTGTTTCGTTATTTTTTAATTGGAGAATCGAACTCGAGAGGCTCGACACCTAATTCGTTCTAAAGTCTTGTGCTAATTTCAAATTAGCGAATCGACCTAATAGTTCGTTTTGGATGTTGCAGTCCACTAAAAAATCCAAGTCTCAGGACTTGGATTTTTATTAATTAATAAACAATTGATTAATAAAAATATTTGTGATAAAATAACATTAACAAATACAAAGGAGAAATTATTATGGTTAAACACATTATTCTTTGGAAATTAAAAGAGGAATACAATAACGATGCTATAAAGGCGGATATGAAGGCAAGTCTTGAGGCGCTTGTAGGTAAGGTGCCGGGTCTTATTGAACTTAAGGTTCAAACCGAATGTCTTGAGTCTTCAAATGTAGATGTTATGCTTTACTCGGTTTTAGAAAATAAGGAAGCGCTCAAGGGTTACGCAGTTCATCCCGAACACGTTGCGGTTGCTGACAATAAAGTAAGACCTTTTACCGAAAGCAGAAGCTGTATAGATTTTGAAGAAAAATAGTTATAAAAAAGAGAGCTTATTTTAAGCTCTCTTTTTTTACAAATCAAAGATTTAGTTAAAGGTTATTTCGCAACCGATTGCTTGTTGACATTCGGTAAGACCGCTTTCTACAATTGCTTTTGTGCGGTTGTAGGATTCGGTAAGCTTTGAAGCGAGGGAAGAATATTTTGTGGTTGCGGTTTGTAGGTCTTCGATTGGATAAACTGTGTATTTATAACCGTTCTGAGAATATTTATAAACCCAAGTTGGAATTATATCAACATCTACAACACTAACTTCACCGTTGCTAGATTTTTTAAGTTTATAGCTAAACATTACGCCGTCCTCGGTGTGACCCTTTGGTGAAGAGTTTTTCATAAGTTCGCGGCGTTGGTTAGAAACGGCATTGCCTAAAGAATATATACAAATAGTTGTATTTTGCGAATCCTCGGAATGAATAAGCTCCATAGGCTGTACAACATGAGGATGACCGCCCACAATCATATTAACACCCATATTTGAAAGCTTTTGAGCAATGGATTTTTGCCAAGTGTTAGCGGTTAATTGATATTCCTCGCCCCAATGCATATAAAAGGTAATGAACTCGGCGCCGTCGTTTTTCATAGCCTCTATAACACTTTTAGCTTCGGTATAAAAGCTATCAATTCTTTGGTAAGAAAATGTGTTTATAAGTCCGTTAGCATCGCGGCTTATAGCACCGCCGTTAAGGTATTTTCTTGTGGCATCGTCGCCCGTGGTTTCGTAGGTGAAGTTTACAATACCTATTTTAATACCGTTAATATCTTTTACAAGGTATTTAGGCTCGGTTTCTAATTCTCTTGTACCTGTGTATTCAATTTGCTTTTCTTTTAAAACCTGAGCAGTGCGTTTAAGACCGAAAAGACCTGTATCGTAAGAATGGTTGTTAGAGGTCATAAGCAGATTTATACCGCTTGCTTTAATCGTATCTGCCAATTGGTCGGGGGTATTAAAAGAGGGGTAACCGCGATAACTTCCCGATTCGGTACCGCCAAAGGTTAATTCCAAATTGCCTACGCACAAATCGTATTTTTGAAAATAGGGGGAAAGCTCCTTGAAGAAAGCCGAAAAATCGTATCCGTCGGATGTTCTTGCACCCTCTAATTGATGAGAGTGGCACATAATATCGCCAATGCTAAGCACAGTGGCGTAGGTATCAGGAATAATTTCTTCCACTTTAATGTTGTTGCTTTCGGTTTGAGAAATATTATCCTTTTGCGGTTGCTTTTCGGAAATACCTATAATACTGCCGGCAACAAAAACAATTAACGCAATAACTGCCGCTAAAACTAAAGCGCAAGCTGAAAGGAAAATTCTGCGTCTTATTATCGCTTTTTGACGTCTTGTTCTTTTTTTCATAACTACTCCTTAGAAAAATACTAATACAAGCGGTAAAAGAACCGCAGGAACAAAGTTCATAACCTTAATTTTTGTAATACCAAGCATATTAAGTGATAATGCTATTATCAGTAACGAGCCTATAACCGACATTTGCGCGATTGTGTAATTGGTAAGGATAGGGGAAATAACGGTTGCCAAAAGGGTGATTGCGCCCTCAATTATAAGCGCGGAAAAAGCGGCAAAAATTACGCCTATTCCCATACTTGAGGTAAGTACCGCCGCGGCAACACAGTCAATTACCGATTTAGAATAAAGGGTGGAATTATCGCCCGAAATGCCACTGTCAATAGAGCCTACAATAGTCATAGCGCCAACACAAAAAAGAAGTGTTGCGGTTACAAAGCTTTCGGCGATTTTTGAATTACTGTTTTTACTGAAACGGTTTTCAATTTTCTTTCCTAAACGGTTTACCTGCTTGTCCAAATCAATTAGTTCGCCGATTACAGCACCAACCGCAAAGCAAACAATCATAACAAGTATATTTGCGCCTTGCTCGAAAAGACCTGTAATGCCGATGTATAGCACACAAAAAGCCATACCTGTCATCAAAGCGTTTTGTAATTTTTCGGGAATGCCTTTTTTAAATAAAAGACCTATTAGTGTTCCTAAAACAACAAGAAAAAAGTTAACTACCGCGCCGCTTGTAAGTATTTTTCCAAGCGTGGTAGAAGTAAATGTATTAAGAAAATCCATTAATAACACCTCTAATACTATATATTATATCACTTGTACTTAAAAATCAACATATATTTGTGGTTTTTGCTTGACGAAAATACCAAATATGGTATATAATGTATCTGTATTATTGTATTTAAGGAGTATGTTTAATGCCAAAAAATAAGGTTGAATACGGTAACGAAAGTATCAGTCAGCTTAAAGGTGCAGACAGGGTAAGAAAACGCCCCGGTGTTATCTTTGGTTCGGACGGTCTTGATGGCTGTGAACATTCGGTATTTGAAATTATTTCTAACTCAATAGATGAAGCGCGTGAGGGCTACGGTAACAAGGTTGTTGTTACTAAGTATGCCGACGGGTCAATTGAAGTACAAGACTTTGGCCGTGGTGCACCTGTTGATTTTAATAATAAAGAACAACGCTTTAACTGGGAGCTTTTATACTGTGAAATGTATGCGGGCGGTAAGTACGATACTAACGACGGCGCAAACTACGAGTATTCGGTAGGCTTAAACGGTCTTGGTCTTTGCTCAACACAGTATGCTTCGGAATATATGGATGTTGAAATTAAGCGTGACGGGTTTAAATATAATCTTCACTTTGAAAAGGGCTATAATGTTGGCGGACTTAAAAAGGAGCCTTATTCGGGTAAGGATACAGGTACTAAAACCCGTTGGAAACCTGATTTGGAAGTTTTTACCGATATTGATATTCCGGTTGAATATTTTATTGATACTCTAAAAAGACAGGCTATTGTTAACGATGGTCTTGTGTTTGTATTCCGCGAGCAACAGGGCGCAAGATTTGTTCAACAGGAAATAGTTTATAACAACGGTATTACCGACTATGTAAACGAAATAGTAGGGGAGGATAAGCTTTCCTCGGTTCAGTTTTGGCAAACCGAGCGCAAGGGTAAAGACCGCGAGGACAAGCCTGAATATAAGGTTAAAATAAACGTTGCTATGAGCTTTAGCAACAAAAACCCCTTGAAAGAATACTACCATAACTCGAGCTGGCTTGAACACGGCGGTGTTCCCGAAAAGGCAACAAGAAGCGCCTTTTTAAGTATGCTTGACAGTTATATAAAGCAAACAAACAAGTATAAGAACAACGAAAGTAAAATTACTTTTTCAGATATTGAAGAATGTCTTGTAATTGTTATTTCTTCATTCTCAACAATTACTTCTTATGAAAATCAGACTAAAAAGTCTATAACCAATAAGTTTATTTACGAAGCAATGGTTGACTTTTTACGCCAATGCCTTGAGGTTTATTTTATTGAAAACAAGGCAGAAGCTGATAAAATTGCCGATCAGGTGCTTATAAACAAGCGTAGCCGTGAGCGTAGTGAAAAAGAGCGTATTAATATAAAGAAGACCTTGCAGTCCTCGAACTCTATGCTCGACCGCGTGGATAAATTTGTTGATTGCCGTTCTAAAGACGTTGAAGTAAGAGAACTATTCATAGTGGAAGGTGACTCGGCTTTAGGTTCTTGTAAATTGGCAAGAAATGCCGAATTCCAAGCTATAATTCCCGTTCGCGGTAAAATTCTTAACTGCTTAAAGGCGGATTACGATAAGGTGTTTAAAAGCGAAATTATAACAAACCTTATTAAAGTTCTCGGTTGCGGTGTTGAGGTTAAGTCTAAGGCTAACAAAGGACTTGCTACCTTTGATTTATCTTCACTTCGTTGGAATAAGGTTATTATTTGTACCGATGCCGATGTTGACGGTTTCCAGATAAGAACTCTTATTTTAACTATGATTTACAGACTTATGCCAACCCTTATTAACGAGGGTAAGGTATATATTGCTGAAACTCCGCTTTATGAAATTGGCACAAAGGAAATGACATATTTCGCTTATGATGAAAAAGAAAAGAACGAAATTTTAGCGCAAATAGGCGATAAAAAGTATAGCTTACAGCGTTCAAAGGGTCTTGGTGAAAACCAACCTGAAATGATGAATATGACTACAATGAATCCTGAAAGTAGAAGACTTATAAAGGTTATGCCTCAGGATGCTGAGCGTACAAGCCGTATGTTTGATTTGCTCTTAGGCGATGATTTACAGGGCAGAAAAGACTTTATTGCCGAAAACGG
>JAZOTR010000089.1:0-4792 GCA_045657745.1 Acutalibacteraceae bacterium | reverse complement strand
TCAGCTAAAAAAGCTGTGGCGAAAAATATTTCTTTGCCGCTTAATATGTATAAAAAATTAGCAAAAAACACCGTTACGGATGTTGATGCTACCAGCGCAGTATATCTTGCATCTGAAATAGTGAAGGCGGATTTTGAAATTTTTCAAATTCCGGGTAAAGTCGGGTTCGACGGCACCTATGAAACATTTGAAACGGATGAATCGGCACTTTACGAGCAGGTTTTGGATGTATTTTATAAAGTTAAAAAATAATATTTAAAAGGAGTATTATTATGAAAAAAATATTAGCAGTTTTATTAACATTAGTTTTGGTTTTCGCTATAGGAACTATGGCTGTTTCTGCAGCTACCGCTTCACCCGAAGTTAACGGCATTATTTCCGGCACCGAAATCAAGGATGCTGACAGCAAGGATGTTGCAGTTGATTTCGAAAAGATTGACGGTAAGGTAACAACCGAATTCCAAAATGAATTAAAAGACCTTAAAAAAGAATCAGGCGATAACAATGTTAAGGTTGTTGCACAGTACGAGGTTAAGGTAGAAGGAACTCCAAAGTATCCTTTAACCGTTACTTTGGATGTTCTCGGTGTTTCTACTGCTTCTAAGGTTTATGTAATGGTTAAAGAGGGCGCAAATGTTAAAACAATTGAAACAACCGTAGTTAACGGTAAAATTACCTTTACAATAGAAAACGCCATCCAAAAAATTGCTATCGTTACAGATAAGGCAACTGCTGCAAATGTTGAAAAAGAAAACGATGTATTATCTCCTCAAACAGGCGACGCTTCATTGTTAGTAGTAGTAATGGGTGTTTTGGCTGTTGTAGCAGCAGGCTTTGTTTTCAAAAAGGTTAAAGCATAATTAAATTTTTTAAGGCGCCTGTAATTACGGGCGCCTTTTATGCTTTTTGAGATAAGAGCAACTAACGTAATTGTTTAGAGGTTTAGATATGGAGAAATCGGTTTTAAAGAATGTTAAATTGTTTTTATTCGACATGGATGGAACCCTTTATTTAGGTGACAGACTGTTCGATTTTACAAACGAGTTGCTTGAAACTATAAAGGCTAACGGCGGAAGATATATGTTTATGACTAACAACTCCTCCAAAAGCGTAAAGGATTATATTTTGAAGCTCGAAAAATTAGGTATAAAAGCTGATTATGAGGACTTTATAACCTCATCGCAAGCAACCGTGTTTTATCTTAAAAATTATCATCGTGACGCCAAATTGTATGTTTGCGGTACTCAGTCACTTAAGGATGAATTTATAAAAGAAGGTTTTAATTTAACCGAAAACACGGATGATACTGAATGTATTGTTATGGGCTTTGATACCGAGCTTAACTTTAAAAAACTGCACGATATTTCTTTTATGCTTTGCACCCGTAACTTACCTTACATTGCTACCAATCCCGATTATGTTTGTCCTACCGAATTTGGCAGTGTTCCCGATTGCGGCAGTGTTTGCGATATGATTTATAATGCAACAGGCAAAAGACCTGTTGTCATTGGTAAACCCGAAGTATTAATGCCGCAACTTGCGATGGAAAAGACAGGGTATACTAAGGAACAAACCGCAGTTATAGGTGATAGAATTTATACCGATATAAAAAGCGGTATAAACGCAGGAACAGTAACTATTCTTGTTATGAGCGGCGAAACTACGCAAGAAATTTTAAATAATTCGCTCGAAAAACCTGATTTTGTATTTGACTCGGCAAAAGAATTAATTAATTTGATATAAAATTGAATAATTTGAAGTACAACGCAATCCGATGTAGGTTCAAGTTTAAGTAATGAATAAAAAATGACATTTTCAAATTGAAAGTGTCATTTTTTTATTGAAGAAAAATGCTTTTTATGGTAAAATATTATATAATAATGTGCTTTGGGAGTTATTTTATGTGGAGCAAGAAAAGACATAGTATAATTACTGCAATAATAAGCCCCTTTTTAAAAACTTATTTTCGCTTTAAATTTAACTATAAGGTTAAAAAGGAAAAGCTTCCCGATGAAGGCGCGATAATTTTATCAAATCATTCTACATTTTGGGACCCTTTTTTCATAAGCGTTAAATTTAACAAGCCTATATATTATATGTGCTCTATACATATGTTTCAAAATAAGTTTTTAGGAAAGCTTATTAAGTTTTTAGTAGCTCCCATACCTAAAGAAAAGAATAATAAAAGTGATATTTCTGCAGTAAGAAGCTGTCTTAAAATTGCAAAGGAAAACGGTAGTGTTTGTATTTTCCCTGAAGGAAACCGTACATTTGACGGTAGACTTTGCAATATTGAAGATTCTATTGTTCGTTTAGTAAAGCATCTCAAAAAGCCTCTTATTATTTGTAATATTGTTGGCGGTTACGGGTCCGACCCGCGTTGGAGTAATGCAAATCGTAAGGGCAAGCTTCAAGTTGAAATTAAGAAGATATATCCATTTGATGAAATTAAAGATATGGATAACGACGAGATGTATGAAAAAATAGTTACTGATTTAGCGGTAGACGATTTTTCATCAAAGGTTCCTTTTAAAAGTAAAAAACGCGCTGAATGTTTGGAAAGTGTTTTGCATATTTGTCCTATTTGCAAGAATGAGCACACACTTTATTCTAAAGGCAATATGCTTTACTGCTCGGCTTGCGGAAATGAAGTAGAATATACCGAAAATTTAACATTTTCTTGTGAAAACAGGGATTTTCCGTTTACCTACGCTTACGAATGGTATGATTATCAGGTAAATGTAATGAAAAATCGCACTTTTGAAAAAGCACAGCTTATTTACAGCGATTTTGTTGATATCTATAAGCCTCGCTTATATCAAAAAAGGGAAGTCTTAGGAAACGGTGATATTCGTTTTTTTGAAGATGGATTTGAATTTGATTTGAATAAAAAATCCTTTAAGTTTTCTCTTGATGAGGTTGACGATATTACCCTTATAGGTAATAAAATAATGGATATATATATTAATGGTGTAACATATCGTATTATTGGTGACCATAAAACTAATTTAATAAAATATATGCATATGTTTTACATATTAAAAGAAAAAAGGACTGAAAAAGTAAATGGATTTATCGGGATCTAATGTTTGGTATGCCTTAGTACAGGTGGGAATTATTTTCGCAGCCGTTTTGCTTGGAAATGTTATAAGATATAAGGTTAGGATTATTAGAAATACACTCTTGCCTACGAGCGTGCTTGCGGGAATTATAATATTCGCGCTTAAGTTTATACCTGCGGTGGATAATTTTATTAATTCACAGGCTATGGAGGTTTTAACCTACCATTGCTTAGGTCTTGGCTTTATTGCTTTGGCTTTAAAAACAAATCCCAAACCCAAAAACAGTCAAAAATATATAGTTATGGATACAGGTATAACAACGGTTAATACATATCTTATTCAGGCTATTGTTGGTATGGGACTTACTTTAATTATGTCTGTTACAATATTTAAGGATTTGTTCCATGCGGCAGGATTATTGCTTCCTATGGGCTATGGTCAGGGAACAGGCCAAGCACTTAATATAGGCAGTGTTTTTGAACAGTTCGGTTTTTCGGACGGCAGAGCCTTTGGTCTTGCTATTGCGGCAATTGGATTTTTAGTTGCTTGTATAGTTGGCGTTATTTATATGAATATTTTGAAAAAACGGGGCAAGCTTACCGTTCAGCAGGCTCGCATTGCTGACAATAAGTTAGATACAAATATTTATGCAAGCGATGAAGCTCCTTTAAGCGAATCGGTTGATAAGCTTACAATTCAGGTTGCATTTGTTATTGGTATTTATATTTTGGTTTATCTTGTTATATGGGCGCTGTCTACCTTGTCGGTAAATTATCTTGGCAATTTCGGTAAAAACACTATAAAACCGCTTTTGTGGGGCTTTAATTTTCTTTTTGGCACCTTGTTTGCAATACTTATTAAAAAGATTGTTTCAATGCTTCAAAAATGCAAGGTTATGAATCTCACATATATTAACAGCTATATGATGAACAGACTTTCAGGCTTGTTTTTCGATGTTATGATTGTTGCAGGTATTGCGGCAATAGATTGGCAAGAATTAAAAGGCTTCTTATGGCCCCTTTTAATTGTTTGTACAGCGGGCGCAATTGTTACTTTCTTGTATTTAAAGCTTGTTTGCAAAAAGATTTATCCCGGTTATGAATACGAAGCGTTTTTTGCAATGTTCGGTATGCTTACCGGTACTGCCTCTACGGGCATGATTTTATTGCGCGAAATCGACCCCAATTACGAAACTCCTGCTGCCGATAATTTGGTGCTTCAGGGTCTTCCTGCAATTATCTTTGGCGCGCCAATATTCTTGCTTGTGAGTTTTTCGGCGGAATCATTCACCAATGCCTTAGTAACAATGGGTATTGTAACGGCGCTCTTTATTATTTATAACTGTATTACACTTCGAAAATTCATTTTTAAGCGCAAGTAAAAAGTTCTATAAAATCTTTAAAAATCATATTCTAAAACAGTATATACTGCGGAGGTTTTGGTGTGATTTTTAAAGTAAAACAGTTTACTGCCGTTATACTTATATTGTGCGTATGTGTTGTTGCGGCTTTAAGTGTAAGCTTTAGTCGTCGCTATATATTAACAAGCGCTAATGCACAGGTTTTGCCACAGGTTATACTTGACGCAGGCCACGGTGGGTTTGACGGTGGCGCAGTAGCGCAAGACGGAACTGTTGAAAAGGATATAAATTTAAATATAACCTTGGCTGTTGCTAATTTTTTAAAGCAAAGCGGGTTTGAGGTTGTTTTAACTCGGCAAAATGATGTTTC
>JAZOTR010000088.1:0-14851 GCA_045657745.1 Acutalibacteraceae bacterium | reverse complement strand
TTCAACGCCATTAAAGGAATTGGCGATTTCCTCCAACTTTTCAAGTCGCTTAATGTAGTTTTCAAGGTTTTCGCGTCTTGCACCGGGGCGAGCTGCCGATATAGCATCTGCCGCTTGAACAATGCAAGCAATGAGTGATTTTGCTTCAACTTCGCCGTGGTGAGCGTGAATAGCATTAACAACAATATCGTTTTCACGGTATTTCTTAGCTACCTCTACACCCAACTGAATGTGTGAGCCTTCTTGCTCGTGGTCGAGTGCCTTACCAATATCGTGTAACAAGCCTGCGCGTTTTGCAAGTGTTACATCTGCACCCATTTCAGCAGCCATAAGGCCTGAAAGATAGCAAACTTCAAGTGAGTGATTAAGCACATTTTGACCGTAGCTTGTACGGTAACGAAGCTTACCAAGTAATTTAATAAGCTCGGGATGAAGGTTAGGTACACCTGCATCTATCATAGCGTGTTCACCGGTTTGCTTAATAGTAGCTTCTACCTCAGCAGTAGCCTTAGCAAAGGTTTCTTCTATCTTTGCAGGGTGAATACGACCGTCAAGAATTAACTTTTCAAGAGTAACACGAGCAATTTCGCGTCTTACAGGGTCAAAGCTTGAAAGGGTAATTGCTTCGGGTGTATCGTCAATAATAAGGTCAACACCGGTTGTTGTTTCTAATGCGCGGATATTTCTGCCTTCACGACCAATGATACGACCCTTCATTTCGTCACTTGGTAACGCTACAACAGAAACGGTCATCTCGGATGAATGGTCAGCAGCACAGCGCTGAATTGCGTGACCGATAATATTTTTTGCAATGCGGTCACAATCTTCTTTGGTTTGTTGCTCAAAGTCCATAATTTTAACTGCTTTTTCGTGGGTTAATTCATCGTCAAGCAATTGTAAAAGATGGGTTTTAGCTTGTTCTTTAGTGAAACAGGAGATTTTTTCAAGCAAGTCCATTTGGCTTTGCTTTAAGCGGTCACACTCTTCAATTCGTGTTTCAATTTCCTTTGCGCGAAGAGCAAGTTTTTCTTCCTTTGCTTCAAGGTTATCAATCTTGCGGTCAAGAGCTTCTTCTTTTTGTTGAAGTCTATGTTCTTGACGCTGTACTTCGCTGCGGCGTTCGCGTAGGTCCTTTTCAGTTTCCTGACGCATATTGTGGATTTCATCTTTTGCTTCTAATAAAGCTTCTTTTTTCTTTGATTCAGCATTTTTCATGGCGTCGTTTAAAATGCGTCTTGCTTCGTCCTCTGCAGAGCCAATAGTAGCTTCGGCAGACTTGCGGCGGTATGCAGAACCTGCAATAAAGCCGATTATAGCAAGAACAAGTGCTACGACACCCATAATAATGTATGGTTGCATATTGCACCTCCTATATAGTAAACGCGAAATTTTCCGAAAAGTCGGTAGCGGGAGTCGCGCGTGATTCTCCCGTGGTAATGGTTATCAAATTAGTGTAAAAGATAAACATTATACATATAACTTAAACCCTTTTTGGTTCGCCAAAATCCAAAAAAGCCTAAGATAGATACCCAAAATAATGGAATTATCTATCTAATTGTACCACTATATAGTGAATATGTCAACAAATAAAAGCGCATATATGCCATTTTTTAACAATAAAGGAACCCCTTTCGAGGTTCCTTTTAAACTGTATAGCTTCTAAATTAAGCGAGTTCAACAGTAGCGCCAACTTCAGCAAGTTTAGCTTTGATTTCTTCAGCTTCTTCTTTAGCAACTGCTTCTTTAAGAGTCTTAGGAGCGCCATCAACGAGAGCCTTTGCTTCAGCAAGGCCAAGACCTGTGATTTCGCGAACAACCTTAATAACCTTAATCTTTTCAGCGCCTGCTTCTTTGAGCACAACGTCGAATTCAGTCTTTTCTTCAGCTGCTGCTGCGCCGCCTGCTGCGGGAGCTGCTACTGCTACAGCTGCTGCTGCAGATACGCCAAATTCTTCTTCTACTGCCTTTACGAGTTCTGAAAGTTCAAGAACTGTAAGAGTTTTTAATTCTTCAATCATAGCTGTGATTTTTTCAGATGCCATTTTAATTTCCTCCAAATAAATGTTTTTTGTTATTTTTTAATTATTCTGCTTCGTTTTTATCAACGATAGCTTGTACAGCACGAGCAAATGCTGCGATAGGTGCCTGGAAGGCACTGCAAACTGTTGCAAGAAGAACTTCCTTGCTCGGAAGCTTTGCAAGAGATGTGATAGTTTCAACATCTACTACTTTACCATCTAAGAAGCCGGTCTTAACCTTGAAGTTTTCGTGGCTTTCAGCAAATTTGCAGAGAATTCTTGCTGCTGCGGTGTAATCTTCATTAGAGATTGCGATAGCTGTTGTTCCTTCGAGAGCAGACTTCATATCAGCAAGGTCTGTACCGTCAATAGCACGACCAAGGATAGTATTCTTTACAACGAAGTAGTCAACACCGTTTTCGCGGAGTTCCTTACGGAGAGCTGTATCGTCAGCAACTGTTGTACCTTTGTAGTCAACAACAACACCAACAATAGCCTTACCTAACTTTTCGGAAAGTTCCGCTACCTGTTTTTGTTTTTGTTCTAAAACCGATGCGTTGGGCACGTGTTTCACCTCACAAAAATTTAGATTTTGCAATCTAAAAAAGAAAGCCTATCTTGCATAAGACAAGATAGGCACAAATAAGCATAAATAGTTTATTTAAGCGCTTACCTCGGTAGGCGATAAAACTTACGGCATACATGCCACCTACTGTCTTTGGATTGCAACATAGGGATTATATACTAAAAGTTTTGTTTTGTCAAGAGTTTTTTAATAAAAATTTAATTGTTTATTACATCGTTTGACATTTCGACATTCCGCTACTTTATAATGAAAATACAAGTGAGAGTTTTATCTTTTAATGTTAAAATATTATCATTTGACTTTATACATATTTACGAAAATCCTTTCATACAATTAATTAGTCCTTTTAGGAGTTGATTGTATGAGGGAAATGGTAGATAACAGAGCGGTTATTTTGGGAGAATATATAATAGACACAGGTGCCACCGTAAGAGCAACTGCAAAGGTTTTTAAAATAAGCAAATCTACTGTACATAAGGATGTTACCGAAAAGCTTTCGCACGATAATCCGCAGCTATATAAGGAAGTAAAGGCGGTGCTTGAAAAAAACAAGCAAGAACGTCATATACGCGGCGGAATGGCTACGAAACGTAAATACAAGGGTATAAAAAATAATGCTTAAGCGGGACTTAAGCATTATTTTTATCGTCTATAATATTTCGTATCCACAAGCCTTTTTTAATCATAATATAACCGACAATACATTTAATGAGTTCTAATGACTGAACTATACAGTATAACGGTAAGATAGGAAGGGAAGTAAATCTTGCAAGAATTAATGCACAGGGAACGCAAACTCCCCAAGTACACGCGCTGTCAAACAAAAAGGTTATAATTGTTCTGCCGCCTGAACGCAAGGTGAAATAACAGTTGTGCGCAAAGGCATAAATCGGCATAAACAAAGCTATAACATAAAGAAAGCTTGTTGCCATTTCGCGAACCTGTGGCTGTGTATTATATAGTTTTGGTATTACATTAGCAAAAGCCGCCATAACTGAGCCTATTACAACACAACAAGCAACGGCTAACGCAATTAATTGCCAAACCGAAGCCCTGGCTTTTTCTATTTCGTTAGCGCCTAAATGCTGACCTACAATTATAGCAACCGCGCTGCCCATTGTTATAAACACAACGCTGAATAAATTGTTTACGGTGTTTGCTATATTAAGAGAGGCAACAACCTCTAATCCGCGTACCGAATAGCACTGCAAAAGCACCGCCATACCTGCCGCCCATAAAAATTCATTAATAAGTAGCGGAAAGCCTTTTATAAATATTTTTTTGCATAAATCGAGCGGAACATACAGACTTCTAAGCGCGCTTTTTAAGAATTTATATTTTTCTCGTCTTTTGGTTGCTACGGCAATAACAATAGCCGCTTCTACAAATCGGGCAAGAACGGTAGCTGTTGCGGCGCCAACTATACCAAGCTTTGGAAAACCGAACTTACCAAAAATAAGAAGATAATTAAAGATAAGATTTACAAATATTGCAATAACACTTGCAGTCATTGGAAGTCGGGTTTCGTCTATTTCTCTTAATGAGCTTGAATATATTTGAGTTAAGGTAAAGGGCAAAAGACCAATTAGCATAATTCTTAAATACGAAAGTCCGTAACTGAGGGTTGCTTGGGCATCTGCTTTTGTAGTATCCTCATTTAAATACATTTTAATAAGTGGCTCAGGGAAGGATAGAAAAACAATTAAGCAAAGAATGAAAAGGGAAGTACCTATAACGGTTTTTGCCCTGAAGCAGTGACGCATACCCTTATGGTCGTCAATACCTGCATATTGGGTGGAAAAAATTCCCGCGCCTGCAAGACCGCCGAAAATGCAAAGGTTAAAAACAAATATAAGTTGGTTTACAATTGCCACAGAAGACATTGGCAATGTTCCTAATCTGCCTACCATTACATTGTCAACTAAGCTTACAACATTAGTGACCGTATTTTGTATAATCATAGGCAAAACAATTGCTATAACCCTTTTATAGAAATCCTTTGTGCCTATAAGTTTTGGTTTAATCATAATTTTCAATCCTTAAGTGTATATTGATTACAACTTAAACTAAATTAGCACAAGACTTGAGGTTTGTCAATGAAATTCAACAAAAAGTGTTGACAAATTAATTGGGCGGTGATATAATACATGAAAATTGATTAAAGGCTTTGACGAAGACGGTTTCGAATAACTGCTTTTAGAGAGTCGGCGGGTGGTGTAAGCCGATAGTAAGTGTTTGATAATACCTATCACTTCCGAGCCGGAAAGCTGAAACTTAAATGCGTGTAGGTTTTTCCGTGATTGCTGCGTAAAGGCATAAGAATTGTTGGATTCTGAGTGGCAGTTTTTACTGCAATTTGAGTGGTACCGCGAGTGTAAAGTTCACACCCGTCTCAAAGATTGAGATGGGTGTTTTTTATTTTATTATGGAAAGGGAGTTTAAAACATGAACACCAACACAGCAAAACAACAACTTATGGAGATTGCTTCGCGAATTAAGGAAATGCGCGAAATTATGGGCTGGTCGATTTCTGAAATGGCAGTTAAGACTGAAGTTAGCGAAGAACAGTATATTGCTTACGAAACAGCCGAAGCAGATATTCCGTTTAGCTTTATTCATAAGTGCGCGTTGGAGTTTGGGATAGAACTTACCGAATTTTTGGAAGGCCGCAACGCTGCGCGTCTTTCAAGTTATACTGTAACCCGTAAGGGAATGGGTTTGCAAACCGCTAAAGAGGACGGAATTGATATTAAAAATCTTGCGCCTAAGTTCCGCGACAAAATTGCCGAGCCTTATTGGGTAAGATATGAATATTCTGCGGCTCAACAAAATAAACCTATCCACCTTGCAACCCACTCAGGTCAGGAATTTGACCTTGTTATGAGCGGTACTTTAAAGGTTCAAATAGGTGAACATACCGAAATATTGCACGAGGGCGACAGTATTTATTATAATTCCTCAACACCTCACGGTATGATTGCTGTTGACGGCAAGGATTGTGTATTCTGCGCGGTTGTATTACCGGGTGAAGACACTAAGGAAGAGGTTGTTCGCAAGAGTATAGCGTCCACTAAAAAGACCGAACAGCTTGTTTGCGAAAAGTTTGTTGAGACAAGCGAAGACGAAAACGGCGCATTACAAAAAATTAATTTCAAAAATACCGATAGCTTTAATTTTGGCTTTGATATTGTTGACGGTATTGCTGCAAAATATCCCGATAAGCTTGCGATGTTACATCTTGATGTTAATAAAACCGAGCGTCGTTTCACATTTAATGATATTAAACGCGCTTCTAATCAGGTTGCTAACTATTTCACCTCTCTTGGCATTAAGAAGGGTGATAAGGTAATGCTTGTTTTAAAGCGTCATTATCAGTTCTGGTTCTGTATGGTTGCACTTCATAAGCTTGGCGCGGTTGCAATTCCTGCAACAAATCAGCTCAAAGAACACGATTTTGAATACCGTTTTAATGCTGCGGGCGTAAAGGCTCTTGTTTGTACTGCTGACGGCGACACTGCCGAAATAGCAGAAAAAGCCGCTGCAAAATGTCCGGGCGTTGAAAAGCTTATAATGGTTGGCGGCAACCGTGACGGTTGGAACGATTTTGATAAAGAATATCCGTTGTACAGTGCTCATTATTACCGCGATGAAAACGCATCAAGCGGCGATGAAAATGCCCTTATGTTCTTTACATCGGGTACAACAGGTAATCCTAAAATGGCGGCTCATAAGCACACCTACGCTTTAGGTCATTTTGTAACCGCTAAATATTGGCATTGCTGCGAACGTGACGGCTTACACCTCACTATTTCCGATACAGGTTGGGGTAAATCTCTTTGGGGTAAACTCTACGGTCAATGGCTTTGCGAAGGCGCGGTATTTGTTTACGACTTTGACCGCTTTGATGCTGACGAAATTTTACCGATGTTTGCAAAATATAACATCACTACCTTCTGTGCGCCACCAACAATGCTTCGTATGCTTATTAAGGGCGACCTTTCAAAGTATGATTTATCTTCAATCCATCACATGACAACTGCGGGCGAAGCGCTTAATCCTGAAGTTTTCCGCCAATTTGACCAGGCAACAGGTCTTCAGATAATGGAAGGCTTCGGTCAAACCGAAACAACACTCACAATCGCAAATCTTTGCGGTACTGTTCCGAAGATTGGCGCAATGGGTAAGGCATCTCCTCAATATGATGTTGATATTGTTGACCCTGACGGTAATTCCGTTCCTACAGGTGAGGTTGGCGAAATAGTTATCCATACTGACAAGGAAACACCTTGCGGACTTTTCAAGGAATACTATCTTGATGAACAAAAAACAAACGACGCTTGGTATGACGGTATGTACCACACAGGCGATACCGCTTGGCGTGACGAGGACGGATATTTCTGGTATGTTAGCCGTATAGACGATGTTATTAAGTCTTCAGGCTACCGTATAGGACCGTTCGAAATTGAAAGTGTTATTATGGAATTACCTTATGTTGTTGAGTGCGGTGTTTCGGCTGTGCCCGATGACATAAGAGGTCAGGTTGTTAAGGCAAGTATTGTGCTAACAAAGGGTACCGAGGGTACAGAAGAACTTAAAAAAGAAATTCAAAATTATGTTAAAACACATACTGCACCTTATAAATATCCAAGAGTTATTGTTTTCCGCGATGAGCTTCCGAAAACCATAAGCGGAAAAATACAAAGAAACAAACTTTAAATATTGACAAATTCCATTAGTTATGATATACTACCTATATAAATGCGTTGACGAAGAGTGCGTAATTTTGCGTGTATTAAGAGAGATGGCGGTTGGTGCAAGTCATTTATACGGTTTTGCGTCTGTAACTTCCGAGCAAAGGGGAAGAAAGCGAAAGTAAGTAGAACCCCTTCGTGATTGCTGCGTAAAAGCATAGGAATTGTTAGATTCCAAGAGTGGCAGTTCTACTGCAATTTGAGTGGTACCGCGGGTATGTTGATAAAAATCAATGCTCGTCTCAAAGTCATAACTTTGGGACGGGTTTTTATTATTTCGTCCCATCATTCTGACGGAGGAAAAGAAATGGAACAAATTAAGGAACTTGATTTTAAAATTAAAGAAATAGCAGGGCGTATTAAAGAGCTTCGCGAAATCGAAAACTTAACGGTTAGCGATATGGCGCAAAAGACAGGCGTTTCGGAAGCAGAATACCTCGCTTGTGAAAACGGTGAAAGCGATTTACACTTTGCTTTTATTTACCGTTGTGCAAACGCTTTTAACGTTGACGTAACCGATATTATCGAAGGTTACAGCCCACGTCTTCGTTCGTATACCGTAACAAGACGAGGCGAAGGTCAACGTATTGAAAAAGCACACGGAATGACCTATTACAACTTAGCGTCTGCTTTTAGAAACCGTATTGCAGAACCGCTTTACGTTAAAAGTGTTTATGACCCCGAAGCACAAAACAAACCGATTGAATGTACTACCCACTCGGGTCAGGAATGTGACCTTATTATAAGCGGTCACTTAAAGGTTCAAGTTGGCGAACACGCAGAAATTTTAGGTCCTGGGGATAGTATTTATTTTGACAGTAATACTCCTCACGGTATGATTGCGGTCGAAGGTGAAGACTGTACCTTCTATGCAATCGTTTTAAATCCTACGGGCGAGCCTATTCCCGAACTTACAAACGAAAAGACTATCAGCACACAGGCTTCTAAGCGAATCCATAAAGATAAAAAGGAACGCATTTACAGTAAGTTTATTGATATCACTGAGGATGAAAACGGCACACCTACCAAGATTGAATTTAAAAATACCGAAAAATTCAACTTTGCTTTCGACCTTGTTGATGAATTAGCGAATAAAGAGCCCGAAAAGCTTGCTATGCTACATATTTCAAGGGACGGTACAGAACGCCGCATAACCTTTAGCGATATTAAAAAGGCATCTAATAGATGCGCTAACTACTTTAAGTCGTTAGGTATTAAAAAGGGCGACAGGGTAATGCTTGTACTCAAGCGCCATTATCAGTTCTGGTACGCTATGATTGCTTTAAATAAGCTTGGCGCAATTGCAATCCCTGCTACTAATCAGTTACAAGAGCACGACTTTGAATACCGCTTTAAATCGGCAGGTATAAGCGCGATTGTTTGTACTGCTGACGGGGATACTGCAAATCAAGTAGACATTGCGGCTAAAAATTGTCCCGAACTTAAACACAAAATGATGGTAAACGGTACTCGTGATGGTTGGCGTAATTTCGACGAGGAATTCGAGCTTTATTCAACCCACTTTGACCGCACCGAAGATTCACCCTGTGGCGAAGATTTAATGCTTATGTATTTTACTTCGGGCACAAGTGGTTACCCAAAAATTGCGGCGCATAACTACAAGTATCCGTTAGGTCATTTCCATACTGCAAAATATTGGCACGATGTTGACCCCGAAGGTTTGCACTTTACCATATCCGATACCGGTTGGGCAAAGGCAATGTGGGGCAAACTTTACGGTCAGTGGTTAGCAGAAGCAGCTACATTTGTTTATGACTTTGACCGTTTTGATGCGGCAGAAATTTTGCCAATGTTTGCAAAATACAATATTACAACCTTCTGTGCACCGCCAACAATGCTTAGAATGATGGTTAAGCAGGATATTTCTAAGTACGATTTATCCTCTGTTAAGCACATGACTACTGCGGGTGAAGCACTTAACCCTGAAGTTTACCGCCAATTCGAAAAGGCAACAGGACTTCAAATTCTTGAAGGCTTCGGTCAGACCGAAAGTACAATGATTATTGGTAATATGGTTGGCACAAGCCATAAAATCGGCTCTATGGGTAAACCTGCTCCGATTTATGATGTTAGCATTGTTGACCCTGACGGTAATCCTGTTGATGTTGGTGAAACAGGCGAAATTGTTATAGGCATTAAAAACGGTATGCCTTGCGGTCTTGCTGTTGGCTATTATGGCGACGAAGAAAAGACCAAGGAAACCTGGTGCGAGGATTATTACCACACAGGCGATACTGCTTGGCGCGATGAGGACGGCTTCTATTGGTATGTTGGTAGAATTGATGATGTTATTAAGTCATCAGGCTACCGTATTGGACCGTTCGAAATTGAAAGCGTTATTATGGAATTACCGTATGTACTCGAATGCGGTGTTTCTGCAGCACCTGATGAAGTTAGAGGTCAGGTTGTAAAGGCAAGCATCGTACTTGTAAACGGTACCGAACCTACAGAAGAATTAAAGAAAGAAATTCAAACCTACGTTAAGGAAAGAACCGCTCCTTACAAATACCCAAGAATTGTGGTATTCCGTGACAGTTTACCAAAAACTACAAGCGGTAAAATCCAGAGAAATAAGTTATGATTTATAAACGAATAACCCTTTTATGCGGACATTACGGAAGCGGTAAAACTAATATTGCCGTAAATATGGCGTACGACCTTAAAAAAAATTACGAAAAGGTTGTTATTGCCGATTTGGATATTGTTAATCCCTATTTCAGAACTAAAGACAGCGCGGGCGAATTTGAAGATTTGGGAATTCGCCTTGTCTGTTCGGAATATGCGGGAAGCAATGTTGATATTCCTGCAATGCCGCAGCAAATGTATTCATTAACCGACGATAAGGACCAAATGGCTATAATTGATGTTGGTGGTGATGACCGCGGCGCTTTAGCGCTTGGCAGAATTGCTCCGTCTATTGTTAAGGAAAATGATTACGAAATGATTTTTGTAATTAACTGTTACAGACCTTTAACAAGAGATGCCGAGTCCACTATCGAAGTTATGAAAGAAATCGAAGATGCGGCAAAGATTAAATTTACCGCCATTATTAATAACTCAAACTTAGGGGAAGAAACCGATGCTTCTTGTGTGCTAAAATCAATAGATTATGCTAATGAAGTATCTAAAATAACAAGCTTGCCTATAAAATGCACTGCTGTTGACGGTAGAGTTTACGACAGTGTAAAGGCGTTAATCCCGAATGCTTTCCCTTTAAAATTACAAAGCAAAATCAATTAATATAAGGAAGTGAGATAAATGGCTAAATTGACATTTAAAACCGACAAGTGCAAGGGTTGCGGACTTTGTGTAGACGTTTGCCCTAAAAAGGTTTTAGCACTTGCTACCGATAAGATTAACATTAAGGGACATCACCCCGTAGAAGCAGTTAATCCTGACGCTTGTATTGCTTGCGCTTTCTGCGCTACTATGTGTCCGGACTGCATAATAACTGTTGAGAGATAAAAGTTCAGTAAAATAGCCCACAGCACCGCTTTTGTTCGGGGCAGTACTCTCGGTACGGCACCGCTCACTGCAAACGGCACTGTGAACAATTTTCTTTGAACTTAATGGAAAGGATTGAATTTTAAAATGGCAGATAAAGTTTTAATGAAAGGTAACGAAGCTATCGCAGAAGCCGCTATTATTGCAGGTTGCCGCCATTACTTCGGTTATCCTATCACACCGCAAACAGAAATTGCGGCTTATATGGCAAAAAGAATGCCAAAAATCGGCGGATGCTTCTTACAAGCAGAAAGTGAAGTTGCCGCTATTAATATGGTTTACGGTGTTGCATCCACTGGTTTCAGAGTTATGACGTCTTCTTCAAGCCCAGGTATATCCTTAAAGAGTGAGGGTCTTTCTTACCTTGCAGGCGCTGACTTGCCCTCCCTCGTAGTAAACGTACAAAGAGGTGGCCCCGGTCTTGGTGGTATTCAACCTTCACAGTCTGACTATTATCAGGCTACAAAAGCAGGCGGACACGGTGACTTCAGAATGCTCGTTTTAGCTCCCGCCTCTGTTCAGGAAATGGCTGACTTAACTGTTAAGGGCTTTGAACTTGCTGACAAATACCGTATGACCTCTATGATTTTGGCAGACGGTACAATGGGTCAAATGATGGAGCCTGTATCACTTGAATACGATATAAAACCAATGCCCGAAAAGAAGTGGGCTACAACAGGTACAAAGATGGAAAGAGAACACAATATTGTAAACTCTTTATTTTTACAGCCTGATGCTTTGGAAAAATCCAACTTAGAGCGTTTTGAACGCTATAAGGAAATCGAAGAAAACGAAGTAATGTACGAAGAATATATGATGGATGACGCTGAAATTTGTATTGCGGCATTCGGTATTGCTTCGCGTGTTGCTAAAAACGCTATTGTAGAAGCTCGTAAAAAGGGAATTAAGGTTGGTATGATTAGACCTATTACCTTATGGCCATTCCCCAACAAGCCTTTTGAAAAAGCAAGCGAAAAGGTACATACCTTTATTTCGGTTGAGCTTTCAATGGGTCAAATGATTGATGATGTTAAATTGGCTACCAAGTGCCGCGGTGAATATGTACTTTGTAACCGCGTTGGCGGTATGATTCCGTCACCTGAAGAGGTACTTGAGGTTATTGAAAAGGCTAACAAAAACGGAGGTGCAAAATAATGGTTGTATTTGAAAAACCACATGCCTTAAGCGATATGCCTATGCACTATTGCCCAGGTTGTACACACGGTATAATCCACCGTTTAGTAGCTGAGGTTATGGACGAATTAGGCATTGAAGGTAAGACCATCGGTATTGCGCCAGTTGGTTGCTCCGTTATGGCTTATAATTATTTCAACTGTGATATGATTGAAGCGGCTCACGGTCGAGCTCCTGCAATTGCAACAGGTGTTAAGCGCGCATTACCCGAAAATGTTGTATTTACATATCAAGGTGACGGCGACTTGGCATCAATCGGTATGGCAGAAACTGTTCACGCAGCAGCAAGAAACGAAAATATTACCGTTATTTTCGTAAACAACGCAATTTACGGTATGACAGGCGGTCAGATGGCTCCAACATCTCTCCCTGGTCAAATTACTCAGACTTCACCTTACGGCAGAGATACCGACCATTGCGGTTTTCCGATTAAGGTTTGCGAAATGTTAGCTCAGGTTGACGGTGCAGAGTATCTTGAAAGAGTTGCCGTAAACAATGTTAAAAATGTAAAGAATGCTAAAAAAGCAATTAAAAAGGCATTCCAAAATCAAATTGACGGAAAAGGTTTCTCACTTGTTGAGGTTGTATCTACTTGTCCTACGAACTGGGGACTTACACCTAAAGCGGCTCTAGAATGGGTAGACGAGAAAATGATTCCTTACTATCCGTTAGGTGTTTATAAAGACCGTAGCGCAAAGGAGGCAGAATAATGGCTACTAAACAGTATTTATTTGCAGGCTTTGGCGGTCAGGGTATACTCTTTTCGGGTAAATTCTTGGCTTATAAGGGTCTTACAGAAGGTAAACAGGTAAGTTGGCTTCCGTCTTACGGTCCCGAAATGCGTGGCGGTACAGCAAGCTGCGGTGTTATTTTAAGTGACACTCCGGTAGGCTCACCTATCGTATCTAAGCCAGATGTTTTAATCGCAATGAATCTTCCTTCACTTGATAAATACGAGGATGATGTTGTGAGCGGTGGAGTTATTTTTGTAGATTCTTCACTTATCGAGCGCAAGGTTAAAAGAACTGATGTTACCGTTCATTATATTCCTGCTACAACACTTGCAGGCAAAAACGGTATGCCAAAATTAGCTAATATGATTATCGTAGGTAAGCTCCTTAAAGAATTCGGTGAATTCGGCGAGGGTGTTAATGAGGCACTTTCAAAGGTTATATCTGCAAAACGCGCAGATATGCTTGAAACAAACCTTAAAGCTATGCAAATTGGCGCAGAGAATTAATAAAATTGCCCACAGCACAGCTTTTCGTTCGCGGCAGTACAAAGCGTACGGCAAGGCTCACTTCAAAACTGCACTGCGAACAATTTTCTTTCAAACTTTTATACTAATGGAAAGGTTATGAATTAAATGGAAATTAAGATTACAAAGGCTTCGGTTTTAAAAGAAAAACCCGATAGCAGTACATTAGGCTTTGGAAAAATCTTTACCGACCATATGTTTTTTATGGATTGGAACAGCGAAAGCGGTTGGACTAACGCCCGTATAGTTCCTTTTGAGAATATTTCACTCCATCCTGCTTCAACTGTTTTGCACTATGGCTCTGAAATTTTTGAAGGCTTAAAGGCTTACCGTACCAAAGAGGGTAAGGTTCAGCTTTTCAGACCTATCGAAAATATCCGCCGTATGAACCGTTCAGCTGACAGACTTTGTTTACCACAAATCCCCGAAGACTTGGCTTTGCAGGTTCTTGAAGCATTTGTTGAATTAGAACAGGATTGGACTCCTTCGGCTGAGGGTACATCCCTTTACCTTCGTCCGTTTATGTTCGGTAACGATGAAACTTTGGGTGTTCACGCTGTTCACAATGCAACCTATTGCATTATTGCATCTCCCGTTGGTAGTTACTATGCAGAGGGTATTAACCCTGTTAAGATTATGATTGAAGACGAGGATGTTCGTGCAGTTCGTGGCGGTACAGGTTACGCTAAATGCGGCGGTAACTATGCAGCTTCTAACCGTGCAGGCGAGCGTGCAGCACAGCAAGGTTATTCTCAGGTGCTTTGGCTTGACGGTGTTGAGAGAAAGTACATCGAAGAAGTTGGCGCTATGAACGTAATGTTCAAAATCGGGGGCAAGATTGTAACTCCGGCGCTTAGTGGTTCAATTCTTCCCGGCATTACCCGTATGTCTTGTATTCAGGTGCTTAAAGAAAAAGGCTTCGAGGTTGAAGAAAGACTTTTAAGCATTGATGAATTAGCAGAAGCTTTAGAAAACGGCACTCTTGAAGAAGCTTGGGGTTGCGGTACTGCAGCTGTTGTTTCACCAATCGGCGAACTTTGCTATAAGGGTACAAAATATCCTGTAAATAATGGTGAAATCGGTGAGGTTACTCAAATGCTTTACGATACCTTAACAGGTATTCAATGGGGCAAAATTGAAGATACGTTCGGTTGGGTATATCCTATTAAATAATCCAAAACCGCTACCTTTGGGTAGCGGTTTTTTATATAAACATATTTGCTATAAAATTAAACAGCATACAAACAACAATACTTATAACGGTTGGCAGTAGGACTGCTACGGCAGTCCATTTTATACTGCCGGTTTCTTTTTTTATTGTAAGAACTGTTGTCGAGCAAGGCCAATGCAGAAGCGAAAACAGTATTACCGATACTGCGGTTATAAATGTCCAACCATTAGTAATAAATAAACTGTGTAGCTCGGAAAGGGAAGAAAGTTCGGTAAGGCTTCCTGTTTGCATATAAGCCATTATTATAATAGGTATTACTATTTCGTTAGCGGGAAAGCCTAAAATAAA
>JAZOTR010000087.1:0-6084 GCA_045657745.1 Acutalibacteraceae bacterium | reverse complement strand
CTTGACTTTCTCTCAATTTCTCTCGAGAATTGTCGGGTCCTTATTATTGTCGTTGTTTAATTTTCAAGGTTCGTTTCGCTCCCTCTCTCAAGGGCGCCCGATTATAATACCACATACATTTACCTTTGTCAACACTTTTTTTAACTTTTTTTCAAAACTTTTTTAAATTTACATTTTTAACAGTTTTTTTGGCGATTTTTAGGGTTTTGTGTGCATTTTTAACCTAAAAAATTCCTCAGTTTTAAAAGTGTTCGCTTTTCCGCCCTTGATACCTGCACTTGCGACATATTAAGCAGTTGCGCTGTACGGCTCTGAGTTAATCCGTTATAGTACCTATACGATAAAATTTTTCTTTCGGTTTCGTCTAATTTTTCAAAAGCTTCATCCAAAACAAGTCTGTTTGAAATCTCATCCTCGCAGGATATTGTAGGCAAATCGGTTTCTGTTATACCGTTATCCCCTTCAAATGTAAGTGACACGGTTGCCTGTGAAGCGCATAACGCTTCGGTTATTTCTTCGCAAGGTACATTTAAGCGTTCTGCTAATTCGTTTATTGTTGGCTCGCGATTTAGTTTTTGCTCTAAGGTTTGCTTTTCCTTTGTGATTTTAAGATATAGTTCCTTTATACTTCTTGAAACTTTTACAGCGCCGCCATCGCGAAAAAGCCTTCTGACTTCACCCATAATAACCGGCACTGCATAAGTTGAAAACAAAAAGCCTTTAGCTTCATCAAATGCGTCTGTTGCTTTTATAAGTCCTATACACCCCGCTTGGTACAAATCATCATATTCAATACCGCGACCTACAAAGCGTTTACATATTGAATGTACCAAGCCGAGATTATTTTCTATAAATTCTTCACGGCTTTTTAAGTTCTCAACCATTTATATTATATCTTTGACTTATTTTTTTAGTCATTATAATAGTTGTGCCTTTGCCTACGGTTGACCGCACCTTAAGGTCATCCATAAAGCTTTGCATTACTGCAAACCCGAGCCCTGCGCGTTCACCGCCGACTGTTGTATAAAGCGGTTCCATTGCTTTTTCTATATTTTCAATTCCGCAGCCCTTATCACGAATTTTAATTTTTATTGAATTAGGCTCTAATATTTCGGCTGTTATGTAAATCTTTCCTATACCGTTGTTATAAGCGTGAACGATACTGTTGGTAACCGCCTCCGAAACCGCGGTTTTAATATCGCTTATTTCTTCAAGCGTAGGGTCTAACTGGGTCGCAAAGGCTGAAACCACCGCTCTTGCAAAGCCCTCGTTTGAAGAACGCGACATAAAGGTCATACTAAAACTATTTTTTACCATTATTCTACCTGCTTTCTAATTTTGCTAATTTTTCTATTCCTGAAAGTCTGAAAACCTTATATATACTCGGCGAGGTTCCCGTAATATGAAGCTCTGCGCGAGTTTTTTGCAAATTTCTATATCTTCCCATAACAAGTCCTATACCCGAACTATCCATAAAGGTTACATCCTTAAAATCCAAAACCAAAAGGGTTGGCATATTAAGTTCTACCGCCGTATCAATCGCTTCGCGCATTTCCTTGGCGGTATGATGGTCGAGCTCCCCTGACAAATATGCAGTAACCACTTCGCCCGTTACATTAATTTCAACTGACATAATTTCACCTCCACAATAAAATAAAGACAAGCCCTTATATATATTAAAGGCTTGTCCTTGAAAATATTGTCGTATTAAGTTAGTTGAAAAAAATTTTTTAATTTTTCTCTTATATCGGACGCTAAATAAAGCGAGCCGAAAACAAAAATTATTTCTTCGCTTCTTACTTTATTTATTGCATCATCATAATTTTCCGCCGTCACACAGGGGCAATATTTTTCTGCTAATTCTTTTAAATCATCTTTACTTAAAGACCTTGGCATATTTTGGACTGTTACCGCTACTGCATTTTTACAGTAAGGCAAGGTTGTTTTTAGTACCTCTTGGCAATCCTTATCCTTCATCATACCAATAAGGGCAGTCGCTCTGCCGTTATATTCTTTTAAAGTTTTAGATAACGCCTTAGCACCGTCGGGATTATGTGCACCGTCCAAAATAACCAAAGGCTTTTTAAAAATCACTTCCATACGGGCGGGGAAATAAGTTTCCAAAAGCGCATTATATATAATGTTATAAGGAATATCTATTCCGCAGTTTTTAAGTGTTTCAATAACCATAAGCGAATTTTCGATTTGGTATTCCCCTACGAGCGATGTGCGGTATTCTTTACCCTTATATATATAGGTATTACCGTTAATACCACTTTCAATTATTTTAAGTTCGTTTTCGCTAGGTATAATAGGATTATATTTTTCTAAAACCGTAAGTGCTTCACTTGGTTGGTTTAAAGTAGTTATAACAGGACAGTTTTTAATTATACCGCATTTTTCGTTTGTTATTTTTTCTATTGTGTCGCCCAGAATGGCAGTATGGTCGAGCCCAATTTTTGTTATAACGTTAGCAATAACGTTATCCATTGTATTTGTGGCATCAAGTCTGCCGCCCAGCCCTGTTTCAATAATACCGATTTCGCAATTTTGTTCACTGAAATACAAAAACGCCAAAGCAGTAATAAATTCAAACTCGGTCAATTCTATATTGGTAGACTTTATAATTTCGGCATATTTACAAAGATTTTCTCTCGATATAAATTCACCGTTTATTTGTATTCTTTCGCAAAAATCAATTATAAAGGGAGATATAAACAAAGCGGTTTTATATCCCGACAGAATAAAAGCCTTGCTAAGCATTGCCGATACCGAGCCTTTGCCGTTGGTGCCCGCAATGTGAATTGCCTTAAAATTGTTTTGTGGGTTGCCGAGCTTTTCTAAAACCGTTTTTATTCTCCGGGTTGTGGGCGGTTTTGAAAAGTTACCCAAAGAATGAATATAATTTAAAGTTTCATTGTATTTCATATTTCACCAAAAATTAACAAGAATTTTAAAATTAAATTTACACAATATATTATTGGAAGCAAAACATATAAAACGGAGCCAAAAGGTACCGATAGCTTGTTTTATTTCCGAAAAAGGAGCGATAAACAATATCGCTCCTTTCTGTAATTATTACATACTTTCTAAGTCTTTTATACCTGATAAAATATTTTCAATTTTATCAAGCGCTTTTGCAAGACCTGCTTTTTGTTGCTCAACTAAAGCCGCAGGCGCTTTTGCCATAAATCCGGGGTTGTTAAGTTTCTTTTCGAAGAAGATTTTATCTTCCTCTGCTTTTTTAAGGTCTTTTTTAAGACGCTCAATTTCAGCCGAAACATCAACAAGCTCTTTCATTGGCATATAAACGGTTGCATTATCGGTAATAACTCGAACTGCACCCTCGCTATCAAAGTTATCGCCTGTTTCAACCTCTGAAGCGTAAGCTAAACGACAAATATAAGCCGAGCCGCTAATAAAGGTATCCTTATCGTTAGTGGCGATACAAACCTTAGCCTTCTTAGAGGGTGGAACATTCATTTCTGCTCTACGGTTACGAATTGCACGGATAACTGCCATAATTTTTTCGAACTCTGCTTCATCTGCAGCGAATTCAAGTTCACTACTGAATTTTGGCCAATCGGAAATCATAATGCTTTCACCCGAATGCGGTAATGCCTGCCAAACCTCTTCAGTAATAAACGGCATAAAGGGGTGTAAAAGCTTTAATGTATTTGTGAATACATATATAAGAACACTTCTTGCGGTATCCTTTGCCTTAGCATCTTCCCCGTTAAGACGAGATTTGCAAATTTCAATATACCAGTCGCAGAAAACATCCCAAATAAAGTCATAAAGCTTTTGCACAGCAAGACCTAATTCGAATTTTTCAAGATTATCAGTCACTTCTGCAACCAAAGAATTATATTTAGATAAAATCCACTTATCTTCAAGAGCTAACGCAGATAAATCAAGCGGAATTTCATTATCATTTTCAAGATTCATTAAAATAAATCTTGCGGCATTCCAAATCTTGTTAGCAAAGTTACGGCTTGCTTCAACACGCTCAGGAATATAACGCATATCATTTCCGGGGCTGTTACCGGTAGCAAGTGAGAAACGTAAAGCGTCCGCACCATAAGTATCAATAACTTCAAGCGGGTCTACACCGTTACCTAAAGATTTTGACATTTTTCTACCCTGTGAGTCACGAACAAGACCGTGGATAAGAACGGTGTTAAAAGGAACTTGTCCTGTTTGTTCAATTCCTGAGAACATCATTCTCATTACCCAGAAAGGAATAATATCGTAACCTGTAACAAGTGTATTTGTTGGGTAATAATGCTTAAAGTCTTCGGTTTCTTCGGGCCAACCTAAAGTTGAGAAAGGCCATAAGGCTGACGAGAACCAAGTATCCAAAGTGTCGGGGTCTTGTTCGATATTCTTGCTGCCACAATGCTTACATTCGTGTGCTTCGGTCTTGGAAACGGTAATTTCACCGCAATCAGCGCAGTACCAAGCAGGGATTCTATGGCCCCACCAAAGCTGACGGGAAATACACCAGTCACGAATATTTTCAAGCCAATGGAAATATACCTTTTCAAAACGCTGCGGAACAAACTTAGTTTCGCCGTTTTTAACTGCATCAATAGCGGGTGTTGCTAATGGCTTCATTTTAACAAACCATTGCTTAGAAACGCGTGGTTCAACGGTTGAAGAACAACGATAGCAAGTACCTACATTATGGGTATAATCTTCAATACGAACTAAAGCACCCTCAGCCTCTAAGTCGGCAACGATAGCTTTTCTTGCTTCGTATCTATCCATACCTGCATATTTCGGGTAATCATCGGTGATTTTAGCGTCATCGGTCATTACATTAATTACAGGTAGGTTATGGCGAAGACCAACCTCAAAGTCGTTAGGGTCGTGAGCAGGTGTAATTTTAACAACACCTGTACCAAAATCAACCTCAACATAATCGTCTGCAACAACAGGTATTTCACGATGAACTATTGGTAAAATTAAGGTTTTACCGATAATATCCTTATATCTTTCATCATTGGGATTTACTGCTACTGCAGTATCGCCAAGCAATGTTTCGGGACGGGTAGTCGCCAACTCTAAATAACCGCTTCCGTCCTTGAAAGGATAGCGCAAGTGCCAAAAATGGCCTGCTTGTTCTTCGTATTCAACCTCAGCATCTGAAATAGAGGTCTTACAGTGCGGACACCAGTTAATGATACGCTCGCCTCTGTAAATAAGTCCCTTTTCGTAAAGGCGTACAAACACTTCGTTTACCGCTTTGTTACAGCCTTCATCAAGAGTAAAACGTTCTCTATCCCAGTCACAAGAAGAACCCATCTTCTTTAACTGCTCAATAATTCTTCCGCCGTATTGCTTTTTCCAATCCCAAGCGCGTACCAAAAAGCCTTCGCGGCCAATATCTTCTTTAGTTACGCCCTCTTCACGCATTTTTTCAACAATTTTTGCTTCCGTAGCAATTGAAGCGTGATCAGTACCGGGGAGCCACAAGGTATCAAACCCTTGCATACGCTTAAAACGGATAAGAATATCCTGTAAAGTATTGTCAAGCGCGTGACCCATATGAAGCTGACCTGTAATGTTTGGTGGCGGGATAACTATTGTATAGGTATCCTTTCCCTCTTCACACTTGGCGTGGAAATACTTGCCGTCAAGCCAAGTTTTATAAATACGGTCCTCAACATCTTTCGGGTCGTACTGTTTGGCTAATTCTTTTGCCATTTTTTAACACATCCTATTGGAAAATTATTCTTTTAATAATTTTTATTTTAGTGCAAATATTAAACTTGTCGGTAACATTAAAGCGTTTGCAGATACTAGTACCGACACCGCCTGATGTGATTTTCATCGGGCGGTCTTTTATTTTAGCACAAAAATATATTTAATGCAATATAATTTTGATTGCTATACGGGAGGGCACAGAGACCCTCCCCTACAAATTACAATTTAATTTTTACAAATCCAATGTCGCTTGTTCTGCGGTACCTACAGGCTTTTTATTACCTGCCGCAGGAAGATTTTTAGTGCGGTAGCGGTGTTCGCTTTCAAGTGTTCCCTTTTCGTAAACAGAAACTCTCGAAATTCGTTGACCCTTTT
>JAZOTR010000086.1:0-36362 GCA_045657745.1 Acutalibacteraceae bacterium | reverse complement strand
AAGTAAACCGCTAAAATGACTTTCGTCCTGAAAACAAAGGTCGTCCGATAAAACGCCCGGAAGCATTCTACAAACCGCGTCGGCAACAGTAAGGGCGGGAAGCTCGCCGCCTGTTAAAACATAATCACCAATAGAAATTTCCTCGTCAACAATTTCGTCCAAAACGCGTTGGTCTACACCCTCGTAATGACCGCAAAGAAGCACCAAACGGGGCAACTTTGAAAGCTCGATAGCCTTTTGTTGATTAAAGGTTTTTCCTTTGGGTGACAAATATACCAAATGCGGTTTTTCTTCGCCCTCGTTATAAAGGCTTTTGTAACAGTCATAAATTGGTTGGGCGGACATAACCATACCCATTCCGCCACCGTAGGGCATATCGTCAACCTTATTATGCTTATTACCCGAAAAATCACGTATATTAGTGCAAACAATTTGAACCTTACCCGATTTTTGCGCTCTGCCGATAATACTTTCGTTCATTACCGCGTTACACATTTCGGGGAAAAGGGTAAGTATATCAATCCTCATCGAAAATCCCTTTCATTGGGCGGATAACCGCCTTTTCGTTTTCGGTATCAACCGATACTATAACATCTGCAATAGCGGGTACAAGGTATTCCTTAGAGTCCCTTGTGATATGCCATACATCGTTAGCGCCTGTTTCGGAAACATCGGTTATCTTACCTAACAATTCGTTTGTATCAGCGTCGAAAACCTCGCAACCTAATAGGTCGGTAATAAAATATCTGCCTTCGGGGAGCTTAGCATCTTTTCGGTTGATATAAATAACGGTACCGCGTAATTTTTCTGCCTGTTCAATAGTATTTACGCCCTTGAAAGCAACAAGCGCTACTGTACCATGGGGTTGAACGCGGGTGATTTGCAATTTGCTGTTTCCGTCCTTATCGGTATAAACAAACTTAAACTGACTTAAAAATTCGTTATTATCTGCCCATACCTGAACGCGGGTCATACCTTTAATACCGTGTGTTCCAACGATTTTTCCTGTTTCGAGATATTGTTTTTTCATATTTTCTCCTATTATGTAAATACCCCCAACGCTGTGGGGGTAGTAGTTTAAAGTTAAGCCGAACATTGTTCGGCAGGCATATTAGTCGATTTCAACTGCAACAGAAATATCTTCCTTGTTTGCAGCGGCACGCATAACTGTACGGATAGCCTTAGCGATTCTGCCTTGCTTACCGATTACTCGGCCCATATCGTTTTGCGCTACCTGTAAATGAAGAACGGTAACACCTTCTTCGTTTACTTCATCGGCTGTAACCTTAACTTCATCCGGATTCTGTACAAGACCGGATGCGATAGCAATTAGTAACTCTTCCATTTTTTACCTCACAAAACCTTACTTTAAAAATTAAAGAACGCCGTTCTTCTTAAGTAAAGCCTTAACAGTATCGGTAGGTTGAGCACCGTTAGCAATCCATTTCTTAGCTTTTTCACTATCAATGTTTACTGCTGCAGGGTCCTTAGTAGGATCGTAGGTACCGATTTCTTCGATGAAACGACCGTCACGTGGGAATCTTGAATCAGCAACAACTACACGATAGAAGGGAGCACGCTTAGCACCCATACGACGAAGTCTGATTTTTACTGCCATTAAAATACACCTCCACAATTTGATATATGTTTAAAGATTTTTTATCTTAAAAACCGAATTTATTTGGCAAATTCATTCCACGCATCATATTGCGCTTGCCATTTTTGGAATTCATTTGCTTGAACATTTTTTTCATTTGTTCATATTGCTTCATAAGCTTGTTAACATCCTCAACCTTAACACCTGCGCCTGCGGCAATACGCTTGCGGCGGGAAGCATTCAAAAGGTCGGGTTTTGCGCGTTCTTTTTTAGTCATTGAAGTAATTATTGCTTCAATTCTAAGTAGCGCTCTATCATCAATGTCAACATCTCTGATTTGTCTTTCCATACCGGGAATCATTGATAAAATGCTTTTAAGCGAGCCCATTTTTTTAATCTGCTTAAATTGGTCAAGCAAATCGTTCATATCAAACTTGTTTTCAGCAAGTCTCTTAGCGGTTTGCTCGGCTGCCTTTTCGTCAATCTCATTTTCAACGCGCTCAATAAGTGATAAAACATCGCCCATACCTAAAATACGGGAAGCCATTCTGTCGGGATGGAATTCATCGAGCTGGTCTAACTTTTCGCCAACACCTGCAAACATAATAGGTTTGCCTGTAACCGCTTTTACTGAAAGTGCGGCGCCTCCTCGGGTGTCACCGTCAAGCTTGGTTAAAATTACACCGTCAATTTCTAAAATATCGTTAAACGCTTTTGCGATATTAACAGAGTCCTGACCTACCATAGAGTCAATAACCAAGAGAATGTTATTAACCTCAATCGTTTCGGTAATGCGTTTTAATTCGTCCATAAGGTCGGTATCGATATGCAAACGACCTGCGGTATCTAAAATCACATAGTCGTAGCCGTAGTCGCGCGAGTGGGCAATTGCTTTTTTTGCAATAATTTCGGGCTTTTCGGTGCCCATTTCAAAAACGGGAGTATCAACCGCTTTACCTACAACCCTTAACTGCTCAATAGCAGCAGGACGGTAAATATCGCAAGCAACCAAAAGCGGTCTGTGACCTTGCGCTTTTAAATATTTTGCGAGCTTTGCAGAGTGGGTTGTTTTACCCGAACCTTGCAAACCGCACATCATAATAACGGTTGGAATTTTGTTTGAAGTTTTAAGTCTTGCTTGTTCGCTACCCATTAAAGCTGTTAATTCGTCCTTAACTATTTTAACAACCATTTGGGGAGCAGTAAGACTTTCCATTACCTTTTCACCAATACATTTTTCGGTAACTGTATTAGTGAAGTCCTTTGCTACTTTATAGTTAACATCCGCTTCAAGTAATGCAAGGCGAACCTCGCGCATAGCGGTTTTAACATCGCTCTCACTTAATTTACCTTTAGAGCGTAAGCGTTTAAATACGCCGGCAAGTTTATCAGATAAATTGTCAAATGCCATAATTACACTCCTTAAAGATTATTTATTATTTCAAAAATCTCGTTTATATTTTCGCTTTCGCCCTTAGTATAAGAAGTAGCAAGTTCCTTAAGCTTTAAAAACTTTTTACAGTAACCGCATTTTTCTTCTAAACTTAAAAGCTGAGCTTCGGCGCGTTTAATCTGGTCGCGCACGCCTTGGCGGGTTATACCCTCGTTTTCCGAAATTTCAGAAAGGGATAAATCGTCATTATAATAATATTCGGTAAGTGCTCTTGATTTTTCGTTTAAGAAAGCACCGTAAACGTCAAGCAAGGCGGAAATATATAAATTTTTACCCATAACACACCCCACTCGAAATTTTAAACCTTAGAGAGTATAACACAAAAAGTAACGGGTGTCAAGTTTTTTTCTTTACACCTATAAAAATTTGTGGGAGGGCACAGAGACCCTCCCTTACAAAATATATAATAATTGACGGTTGATTTTTAAAATGATATAATACTTGCGGTGGTTTAATGGAGATTTTATTTGAAGATAAGGACATTTTAGTTTGTATAAAACCGCAAGGAATTGTTTCGCAAAGTGATGAAAAAAGCGAGAGTATGATAAGTGTTTTAGAGGAGCACACAGGCGGTACAGTTTATCCGCTTCACCGACTTGACAGGGAAGTGGGCGGTGTTATGGTATATGCTAAAAGTCATTTTGCGGCGGCTACATTATCAAAAGATATTGCCGAGCATAATTTTAAAAAAGAGTATATGGCGTTAGTACACGGAAAGCCTGAATCCGATAAAGGCGAAATGCGTGATTTACTTTTTAAGGATAGCAGAAAAAATAAATCTTATGTAGTAAAGCGTATGCGAAAAGGCGTTAAAGAAGCATTACTTGAATACGAAGTATTAAACAGTAAGGACGGTTTATCTTTAGTTAGGGTTTTACTGCATACCGGCAGAACTCATCAGATAAGGGTGCAGTTTGCATCGCGAAAAATGTCACTCGTAGGAGACAGAAAATACGGGGCAGATGATGATTTTAAAAATATAGGTCTTTGGTCTTACAGAATTACATTTAATCATCCTAAAACCAAGCAAACCCTTGTGTTTGAAAAAATGCCCGATAATTTTATGGGCGAATATATAAGTAAAGACGGTGCTTAAACGCACCGTCTTTTTTACGATTTTTTACTAATTATCCAATAACTAATCCAATAAACTAAAAGCAAAAAGCAAACTGTACCTGAAAGAATGAAAGCAAGCTGTGTTTTATTTAAAACATATAATATGGTAATTGAAGTACACACCACTAAAATATAGGCTAAAAATGCAACGCTTTTTGCCTTGTTTGCGATTGATATATTGCGCTCGTCGTTTTCGGCAATTTGTCTTTTGGCTATTGTTTCTTCGTCTTTCGTTATTAAAAAATAATTTCTTATTCTTGCTATGCCTATTACAGTAAGCGCAAAACCAAAAGAGGAGAAGAAGTTGTTTTCGGTTTTAATAACGTTAAACACTACTATCATTGCAATACCTAAAATAACATAGCTTATTGCTACAAATAATCTTATTTTCAATTTCTTCTTAAAGTCCATAATTATTCCTCCTCAAAAATAAAAACACTTTCTATACTTGTGTTAAAAAATTTAGCAATATTATACGCTAATTGAAGCGAAGCATTATATTTACCATTCTCTAATGAGATAATAGTCTGACGGGTTACGCCGACAGCACGGGCTAAATCTTCCTGTGTAACAGAATCTTTTTTTCTTAATTCTTTGATTTTATTATTCAAAAAAACGCCTCCTTAAAGTAAAGTTTGCTTTACATTCATATTATACATCATTTGTTCAAAATGTCAAGTACGTTTTACATTTTGTAAGTTTTTATAGTTTGACATAATTTGTGGCAGGTGGTATAATTAATATGTCAATATAATACATATTGAGGAAGAAAAAGGAGTGTAAACTATGGGGATTTTTTTAATTGTTTTATTTTTGATTTTAGTTTTAATTATTGCTAATGCAAAAATTGTTCCGCAAGCACACGAATATGTAGTAGAATTTCTTGGTAAATACGAAAAAACCTGGGGCGCAGGTTTTCATATTAAAATTCCGCTTCTTGAAAGAATTTCTAAAAAAGTAACCCTTAAAGAGCAGGTTTTGGATTCTCCGCCACAGCCTGTTATTACTAAGGATAACGTTACTATGCAAATTGATACTGTAATTTATTACGCTGTTTATGATGCAAAGCTTTACGCGTACGGCGCGGTTAATCCTATTTCTGCGCTTTCAAATTTAGCGGCAACCACCTTGCGTAATATCGTTGGTGAGCTTGAACTTGACGGCACACTTACTTCGCGTGATACCATTAACGCTAAAATGACCTCTATTCTTGACGAAGCGACTGACAAGTGGGGAATAAAGGTAAACCGCGTTGAGCTTAAGAATATCATTCCGCCTACCGAAATTCAAAACGCAATGGAAAAGCAAATGAAGGCTGAGCGTGACCGCCGCGAAACCTTGCTTCAAGCCGAAGGTCATAAGGCTGCCGCAATTACAAGAGCAGAAGGTGATAAGCAGGCTATGATTCTTGCGGCCGAGGGTGAGCGCGATGCGCGTATTGCCCGAGCTGAAGGTGAGGCTAAGGCTATATATCTTTCTAAAAAGGCAGAGGCAGACGGTCTTAGAGAGCTTAAAAATGCTGCCGCTGATGCCGCTGTTTTGGAAATTAAAAAGTACGAAGCGTTAATTGCAATGTCTAACGGTAAGGCTTCTAAAATTATTGTTCCAAGTGATGTTGTTGATATGACTAAGGCAAACGTTATATTCTCCGAAACCTCGGGTCTTGGCGATATTACACCGCCTGCCCCCGAAACCAAGCCACAACCCAAAGCAGACCCTTGTTGTGATTAAGATATTAAAAAAGACAGTCGGAAGACTGTCTTTTTTGTTGCCTTTAACCCTGTGGGTTCTCATCGTTTCAATATTTGGAAAATAAAAGAAAGTCCATCCTAATGGACGAACTTTCCTTTATTTTGGCAGGGGTAGTAGGATTCGAACCCACACAAACGGTTTTGGAGACCGGTGTGCTACCGTTGACACCATACCCCTATATGTAATAATTATAAAAAACAATTTCAGGAAATAAAAATATTCCAAAGGAATGTTTTTACCCTGAATGTCTTTTTTACGCTCATTTGGTGGACGAGCAGTTTCGGGCAATTAAAATATTCCGGTGGAATGTTTTAATCCCGAATGTCCCTGCCGAAGAAAACGAGTTGCAAACGAAGTTTGATTCGTAAAACTACTCTTTAGCAGGAATGCTTGGCACACACGAAATGAAAAATACTCGCTCATTTGGTGGACCAGCAGGGACTCGAACCCCGGACCAACCGGTTATGAGCCGGTTGCTCTAACCAACTGAGCTACTGGTCCAAACGAGCAAGGATTATTATATCAACAAAACTCAACTTTGTCAATACCAAAACTTGATAATTTAAGAAAATTTTTCTATTAATTTTTTGTGTGAGTTAAATATTTCACAGTAGTCGTGATAAGCGTTTTTGTAAACCTCTATAATACAGGCGCCGTCGTAAGAGTTTTGCTTTAATGTTTCAAAAAATAGCGGAAAATTGAATTTGCCATTTAAGGGGAGAAGACAGTCACTCGCAAGTGAATGGTCGCTTATGTGGTAGTGCTTAATATTGTCCGAAAATTCGTTTATAATCTCAAACGGGTCGTATCCTGAACGGATAGTTTGCTTTATATCAAGGCAGAATTTTGCATTGTTTCCCAAAATATCGCGCATAGAGCGTAAAAACTCAATTTCTCCCGCGCGGAAGTGAACTACGTTTTCTTGCAAAACGGTAATTCCGTTCTTTTTGGTTACTTCGTTAAGTGCCATGTAACGTTCGCAATATTCCTCGTCACTTGTAAGTCCGTTAGGCTTACCACCGTGCAAAATTATGTATTTAGCGCCCAATTCTGCCGCAATTTCAGAATAACGGGCGAAATTATTAAGCGATTCGTAAAATCTTCGTTTATATTCGGAAAAAATCATAAAGGATTCGGCAAGCGACATTGTTGGATGTATCGATGCTATATTAATACCATATTCATCTTTAATATCCTTTAGAATATCAATAAATGCAGGTTTTAATTCGCTTGCGGCATTAAAGAAAATTTCAGTGGTTTTAACACCTGCCTTGCCGATTTCTTCTAAAGAAAGCTCGGTTTCAAGCGGATAAAAGCAAGAGGTAGAAACACCTATATTCATTATTCTTCCTCCGTTGGATTTACAAAAATTGTTTTGTTGGTTGTGTATATTACCATACCCGGTTTTGCTCCGTTTGGTTTTTTAACAAATTTTATAGGGGTGTAATCAACCGCAACCTTACTGGAATTTGCGGCTTTCGAGTTTTTAGCTGCAAGCAAAGCGGCTTTTAAAACAGTTTCATCACTTACTTCTTGACCGCTACACATTACAATAACATGCGAGCCTGCAATATCCTTAGTGTGAAACCACAAATCTTGCTTAGAGGCAATCCCCGTTGTAAGCAAATCGTTTTGCTTATTGTTTTTGCCTACTAAAATTTTATAACCCTCTTTTGATTCGTATTCCTTAAAGGCGGAAACGGTGTTTTTCTTTTTTTTGGTTTGTGTTTGTTTAATATAACCTGTTTCGGCTAATTCTTCGCGGATTTCTTGCAAATCTAAAAGGGTAGTGCAACGATTAATACTATCAAGCACAGTATCAAAATATACTAATTCTTGCTTATCTTTTTCGGTGAGCAGGGTAAGAGTTTGTTCGGCGGTGTAGGTCTTTTTATAGTCCTTAAAATACTTATTAGCATTAGCCGAGGGGGAAATAGCGGGGTTTAGCGGAATTTTAATTGTATTAAGCTCGCTGTCGTAATAGTTTACAACCTCGGCGAAATTACTGCCGTTTTTAATCGAATAAAGATTAGCCTTTAAAAGCTCGCCGTAAATTCGCAAGTTTTCGCGGTCTTTACATTTTTCAAGGTCTATAAGGCGAAGTGCTAACTTTTTTTCGGTACGGTTTTTGAGATTGTTTACAAGCTTAATAATATCCCTTGCGGCAGTATTAATTCGGCTAACGGTTTCTTTTTCGGTGTAAAAGTTGTCTAAAAGTTCTGAAAAAGTATCAAATTTTTTGATTTCATAGCTTTGCGGATACTGCGAAATATCGGTATAAGTGAAATCAAAGGGAGAGCCTTTATCGTCATAAATCAAAACAGGGTTTACATTATTTTTTAGGTCATTTATTATTCGAATAAAGTTTTCCTTTTGGTTTTCGGAATCTTCAATTTCGCGGCAAATAAGGGGAGAAAAGCCGTCAACAACCTTTAAAAAAGAGTTGTTTTGAGCTTCTTTAAAAAGCAAGTCGGGATTGGTAGTTAAAGGGTTTAATTTATCGGGCTTTTCGGGATATTCGTAAACTGCATTTGGAAGAATTAATCTTCCGCCGCTTTCAATATCACTATGGCGAAGCGACTCGATAATTCTGCCGTTTTCGTTTACTAATATAATATTCGATTTGTTTCCAATAAGTTCGCAAACAAGCTTAATTTCTACAATATCGCCCATTTCGTTTGAGCAAGAAAATACCAAAACCGCAACTCTTTCAAGTGAGGGCTGAATAATATCAACAAGCCTTGCAGCGTTTAAGTATTTGCGCATAAGCATACAAAACATTGGCGGAGTTTCGGGGTTTTCGTATTTGTTGTTTGTGAAATGAAGTCTTGCGTTTCCTGATTTAACGGTTATAAGAAGGCGCTCTACAAAGCCTTTTTTGCGCAAAGTGAAAACCAACTCTTCGCGAGAAGGTTGGTAAATTTTATCGACATGACAGTCAATAGCGTTTTTTAATTCTTGTATGGTTTTGTGCAAAAATGCTCCGTCAAATGCCATTATTATACTCCGTTAAAATTTGTGTAATACCTGAATATGCATTTTTATATTTAATAAAATCCTCTTGCTTTGAGGGAATGTTTTCAAGCGAGTTTATGCAGTTCAAAAGTATTTTTTGTTGCTTTTTTATGTATAAAATTTCGGCTTCGCTTGTTGGTTTAAGTAGACCTATATAATAAAAACATTCGTTTTTTTCGGTTTTAATACCGTTGTAGCTTACAACCATAACAGAATAAAGCTTGCGGTTTTCACTGACCGCCTTTTCGCTTTTAATTTCAAAGCCGTTTTGGTTTAAAAATCTTCGCAAAGCGTCTGCAGATGTGGTAGGCTGCAAAATTAAAGTAATTTTATCGTTTTTAATCCATTCGCACTCCGATAAAATACCCGAAATCACTTCGCCGCCCATACCCGCAATTATAACGGTATCAGCTTCACCCTCTTTGATAGGGGAAAGACCGCTTCCAAGGCGCAAATCAATACCCTTTGTTCCGCTTAAGTCAATGTTCTTTTTAGCGGTCAAAAGGGGTTTTTCGTTAAGGTCGGTTGCAATTACCGATTTTGCAATATTACTGTTTTTTAGGTGGATAGATAAATATCCGTGGTCTGTACCAATATCACAAACCCTTGCACCAAAAGGTACAAGGGAAGCGATAGTTTCAAGCCTTATGCTTAATTTATTCATTATTTGTTTTCGAAATACTTGTTAAGCTTTTCGATTAAAGCGTTACAGTCAGTTCCGTGAACTGCACAAGCTTGTTCGATTGTTTCACCGCGAGAAGCGGGGCAACCAAGGCAGTGCATACCAATTTCAAAGAAATATTGAGCACAGCCGTTATCAATATCAAGTACATCGCCAATAAGCATATCTTTTGTAATAGTCATAATAAATTACCTCTCTTTTTTATTTTAAAACAACTTAGGCGGATTATTCAAATCAGTGCGGTTATGGTTGTAAAGCTTACGGTTATCCATAGCCCAAAGTTTTGCCGAAAATTCGTTTTTATTTGTGTTAAGTACGGCTTCACGCATTTCGTAAACACGCGAATCCATCAAGTCAAGCTCGCTTAAAAGCTCGGCTTCAATAAATGAAGGTCTTACCGCTGCGCCGAACTCAGGCTCGCCGTGGTGGGAAAGCACCATGTGCTCTAAAAGCATAGCGATTTCTTTATTCACACCCAACTTTTCGGCATACTTGTTTATTACCATAGCGCCCATTGCAAGATGACCTAAAAGGTTACCCTCTACCGAATAGCCTGTGGCAATTCCGGAATCTGCAACCTCGAATTCAGTAAGCTTTGCAATATCGTGCAAAATTGCGCCTGCGATTAATAAATCACCGTCAACAAACGGGTAAATTTTACAAACACCCTGCGCTAATCTTACGATTGAAAGCGTATGTAAAAGTAAGCCGCCGCGTACCGCGTGATGAAGCTTAAAAGCAGCCGGCCAATAAAGCAAGGTATACTTTGTATCCTTTAAAATTTCGGTTACTAAAAGACGCAAATCTTCATCCTTGAAATTTTCAGCTAAGGAATAAAGTTCCTTAAACATTTCTTCACCCGAATAATCTGCCGATTTAACAAAATCTTCGGTTTTTACATTGTCTTCGGGGGTTGTAGGGCGTATACGCTCAACGCGTAATTGGTCTTGGCCGTTATATTCCGAAATTGTACCGCGAACCTTTACGATTTGATTAGCATCGTATTCGCCGTATGCTTCGGGGGAATAGCGCCAAAGCTTTGCGTTGATTTCGCCCTCGCTGTCGCCTAAGGTCATATCCAAATAGCAGTCGCCTTTAGAGGAAGTCTTTTTGTCAATAGTTTTAATAATGCAAAAGCCTTCTACTAAGCCCTTATTGTCAATAGGTGTAAAATTCATAAGAATAATCCTTTATTTGTTTTTTAAAATTTTATCATAATAATATTAAAAAATCAATATGTAAGATTTTGAAATTATTAAAAAAAGGTTACAAAGTCCCTAAATGGTTGACATTTGGGGTTGTTTTTTGGTAAAATAATATGAATTAATATAATGATTTGAAGGTGAAAAGAATGGTCAGAAGTATGACCGGCTTCGGCAGAGCAAAGGCACAGATTGATTCGCTTGACATTACGGTTGAAATAAAATCTGTAAATCACAGATATTTTGAATTTTCCGCAAGACTGCCGAGAAGTTATAATTTCTTGGAAGAAAAATTAAAATCTTTTTTGGCGCAGAATATTTCGCGCGGTAAGGTTGAAATTTCGGTTATGGTAGAGGATAATTCCGAAAACGCAACCGTAGTTGAATTGAACCGCGAATATGCAAACGCTTATATTTCGGCGCTTAAACAGCTTTCAAAGGAATACAAAATTAAGAACGATATTAAGGTATCTTCCTTTGTTGGAAATAACGATTTATTTAAGGTTCGTAGACAAGTGGTAGAGGATGAGGTTATATTAAACGCGGTTTTAACCGTTGCTAAGCAAGCGACCGATAACTTTATTGAAATGCGTACAGTAGAAGGCGAAAGACTTTTAAATGATGTTAAGTCTCGCTTGAAGTTTATACTTGAAAAGGTAGAATTCATTGAAAAGCGTTCACCCGAAACGGTTAAAGTTTATAAAAACCGAATTGAGCAAAAGGTTAAGGAGCTTTTAGAGGATACTACTATTGACGAGCAAAGAATTCTTACAGAGGTTGCAATTTTTGTCGATAAGGTAGCGGTTGCTGAAGAAACCGTAAGACTTAGAAGTCATATACAGCAGTTCGAAAGTTTACTTACAGATGACCAACCCGTAGGCAGAAAGCTTGATTTTATTGTTCAGGAAATGAACCGCGAAGCAAATACAATCGGTTCAAAGGCGCAGGATATTGAAATTGCGCATACCGTAGTTGATATTAAATCGAAAATAGAAAAAATCAGAGAACAGATTCAGAATATGGAGTAGTTTTATGAAATTGGTAAATATAGGCTCGGGCAATATGGTATCTGCAGAGCGTATAGTTTCGGTTGTAACACCCGAATCCGCACCGATAAAGCGTATTATAGGCGATGCTAAGGAACGCGGAACGCTTATTGATGCTACTCACGGCAGAAAAACAAAAACCGTTATTATTGCTGACAGTGGCCATATAATTCTTACTTATATTCCTTTTGATAAACTTGCAAACCGTATAAGTGACAGTGAGATTATATTCGAGGAGGAAGACTATGAGTAAAGGCGGAATTTTCATTATTTCAGGACCTTCGGGCTCAGGCAAGGACACCCTTTTAAAAGAGCTTTTTAAAAAATGTCCCGAAATTAAGTTTTCAATTTCTTCGGTAACGCGTGAAATGCGCGAGGGCGAAAAGCAAGGCGAAAAGTATAACTTTATTTCCCGTAGCGCTTTTGAAGAACTAATAAAAAACGACCTTATGTTAGAGTACAATGTTTATGTTGGCAATTATTACGGCACTCCTAAAAAGCCTGTGTTAGATGCGGCTGAAAATGGTGATGATATAATAATTGAAGTAGATGTAAACGGCGCTGCAAACATTCGCAGTAAGCTACCCCAAGCGGTAAGCATATTTATAATGCCCCCCTCGTTTGAGGAATTGGAAAGAAGACTCTCAGGCAGAGGAACTGAAACTAAAGAAATTATTGCCGAGCGTATGAATAGTGCGCTTTCGGAAATTGATAGAGCCACAGAGTATGACTATATTGTTGTTAATGATGATATTGATACTGCTGTTGACGATATAATGCAAATAATATCGGGCAGTCGCCTGATGTTAAAAAGACAAAAACATATTATTGATGAGGTGCTTAATTATGTTAAATCCTAATATTGGTAAATTGATTGGTGAATATCCTAACAGATACCGTTTGGTTATCGATGTTGCACACACTGCACGCGATATTTCTAAAAAACAAGAAGAAAACGGCGAAATTTCTTTAAAGAAGCCTGTTAGTATGGCTATTGATTCTTTGGCTAACAAAGGCGAATAGTTAAAAACTTTTGGGAGGAATTATAATGAAAGGCTTAGTGGCTGAAATTGCCCTTCAAGGCGCAACAAACGCGTTTGATAGGCTTTATAGTTATGCTGTTCCTTCCGAATTTTCTATTCAAGTAGGTTGCAGAGTATTAGTGCCCTTTGGTAAAGGCAATATTAAAAAACAGGGTATGGTTTTTAATATTTTCGAGGGCGAAACCGATAAATTGAAATCGGTAATTACGGTAATTGATAAAAAGCCTGTTTTAAATGACGAGGCTATAAAAATGTGCGAATATATGAGTGATAATGTGTTTTGCACATACTACGATGCTGTTAATGCTATGCTTCCTACGGGAATAACGCACAAGCTTATTGATTTTTATTCTGCCAATAGCGATTTTGTGTCATTGCATTTGCTTTCTTTGGAAGAAAAGGAAATCTTTGATTATTTAAGCAAAAACGGCGAAAAGGCAGAAAGCGACATTATAACAAAATTTTCTGTAACTCGGGAAATGCTTAGTTCACTTTGCGAACGCGAAGCGCTTATTAAGAATAGTGAAACAAAGCAGAAAATGAATGATGCTACGCAAAAATGGGTAAGGCTAAACCCTGAAGCGATTGATGGTGTAAAGTTGACACCGCGCCAAAGGGAAGTAGTAGACATTTTGCGCGATATAGAAACCGCAAGTGTAAAGGAATTGAGATACTTTACGGGTGTTACGGTTTCGGTTATTGAAAATTTAATTAAAAAGGGCGTTTTGGTTTGCTTTGAAAAGCAAGTTTTCAGAACACCCCATAAAACAAAAGTTATACCGCAAAAAAGTGAGATAATTTTAACCGACGAGCAACAGTCTGCCTTCGACGGATTATTAAGTAAATTCCAAAGTGAAAAAGCAGAGGTTTCGTTGCTTTACGGTGTTACGGGTTCGGGTAAAACAAGTGTGTTTTTGCGCCTTGTTGATGAGATTTCGGCTAAAGGTCGCGGCGTAATTGTAATGGTGCCCGAAATTGCTTTAACACCCCAAATGATTGATATTTTTACAAACCGTTACGGCAATAAAATTGCAGTATTTCACAGCGCGTTGTCGCAAGGTCAGCGTATGGATGAATGGAAGCGTATTAAAAACGGTGATGCGCTTATTGCGATTGGTACAAGAAGCGCTATTTTTGCTCCTTTTTCGGATTTGGGTCTTATTATTATCGACGAAGAACAGGAGCATACATATAAATCGGAAAAAAGTCCTCGTTTTCATACAAGGGACTTGGCAAAATTCCGCACCGCTTACCACAAGGGACTTTTGTGTTTAGCATCTGCTACACCCTCGATTGAAAGTTATACCTTGGCTAAAGCGGAAAAATACTCGCTTTTCACTATAAAAAACCGTTACGGTAACGCTGTTTTACCAATGGTAGAAACAGTTGATATGAAAAAGGAAATTTTAAGCGGTAATTCCTCGCCCATAAGCCAAAGGCTATATGACGCGCTGAATGAAACGCTTGAAAATAAAAAGCAGGCGATTTTACTGCTTAACCGCAGAGGACATAACACATATATTTCCTGTCCTGACTGTGGGTATGTAGCTACCTGCCCTAATTGCAGTATTTCTATGACATATCACTCGGCAAATAAGCGACTTATGTGTCATTACTGCGGTCATTCGATTTCAATTAGCGAAAAATGTCCCGAATGCGGAAAAGAGCATTTGAAATTTATGGGTATAGGCACCCAAAAGGCGCAAGAAGAATTGCAAACTTTATTCCCAAATGCTAAAATTTTGCGACTTGATGCTGACAGTACAGTATCCCGAGAATCCTATTCAACCTATCTTAGCGCTTTTGCAAGGGGCGAATACGATATTCTCTTGGGAACGCAGATGGTTGCAAAGGGACTTGACTTTCCGAATGTAACCTTAGTTGGTGTTTTAGGTGCAGACAGTGCAATGTACAGTGAGGATTTTCGCAGCTTTGAAAGAATGTTTTCACTACTTACTCAGGTTGTGGGCAGAGCAGGTAGGGGGGATAGCTTTGGTAGAGCAATAATTCAAACTGTCAACCCCGAAAGCAATATAATTGAGCTTGCAAAAAATCAGGATTACGATACATTTTACAGTGAGGAAATTTTAACAAGAAAACTTTTAACCTTTCCGCCTTACTGTGATATTTGCGTGGTATGGGCTCAGTCTATAAGCCGAGAAGACGCTCAAAATACAATAAATGGCATTTTTAGTAAAATTAAGGAAATGCTAAATGATGAATATAAGGATATAAAGCTTATTGTTTTAGGACCGTCGCCCTCGGCGGTGGCAAAGGTTAATAACCGCTACCGTTACCGAATGATTATAAAATGCAAAAACAATAAAAACTTTAGAAATATGCTTAAAAAAGCAACAGATATAAGATTAGTTAATGATGTTACAGTTTCGGTTGATATGAACCCCGAAACCGTAATTTAGGAGGTTTATAATGGCAATTCGTAATATTGTTACTTTGGGTGACGATGTTTTAAGAAAGGTCTGCCGTACACAGCTTACATTTGATAGTAAGCTTCATACGATTCTTGATGATATGAAGGAAACAATGTACAAAGCCGAGGGTGTAGGTCTTGCCGCACCACAGGTGGGTTTACTCAGAAGATTTTGTATTATCGATGTTGGCGAAGGTCTTATAGAGCTTATCAACCCCGTTATAACTGAAACGAGCGGCTCACAAACCGATAATGAGGGTTGTCTTTCGCTCCCCGGTAAGTTTGATGAGGTAACACGACCTATGAAGGTTACCGTTCGCGCTCAAAATAGATATGGCGAAAACTTTACCGTTACAGGCGAGGGTCTTTTGGCGCGCGCTTTGTGCCACGAAATTGACCATCTTGACGGTGTGCTTTATATTGACAGAGTAAAAAAATAACGGTGAATTTATGAAGATTGTTTTTATGGGAACCCCTGATTATGCCGCAAATACCCTTGAAGCTTTAATTAAAAGCGGTAATGAGGTTGCGGCAGTATTTGCTCAGCCCGATAAGCCGGTTGGCAGAAAGCAGATATTAACTCCGCCACCTGTAAAGGTGTGTGCGACCGAGCATAACATACCTGTTTTTCAGCCTAATACTTTGCGTGACGGCAAGGCTTTGGAAATTTTAAAAGAAATTAATCCCGATGTTATTGTGGTTGTAGCCTACGGTAAAATTTTACCTAAGGGAATTTTGGATTTGCCAAAGTACGGCTGCGTAAACGGCCACGCTTCATTGCTTCCTAAATACCGTGGTTCTGCACCCATACAGTATGCCATACTTTGTGGAGAAACCGAAACAGGCGTTACAACTCAACTTATGGATGAGGGTATTGATACAGGTGATATTTTAGAAACAGTGACCACTAAAATCGGTGAAGAAGAAACGGCGGAAGAATTATTCGACCGCTTGGCTTCTTTAAGCGCTGACTTAATGGTTAGTACAATTGAAAAATTAGAAAAGGGCGAAATTGCACCTGTTCCTCAAAATCATAATGAAGCAACTTATGCACCTATTATTAAAAAGGAAATGGCAAGGCTTGACTTTACTAAAACCGCTACTGAAATTCATAATGCTGTTCGCGGATATTATTCGTGGCCGTGCGCTTTCTTTATGATGAACGGTAAGCGAGTAAAGGTTATATCTGCAAGAATTGGCGGCAAAACCAATGAAAAGGCAGGAACAGTAATTGGCAACAGTGATGAGCTTGTTATCGCTTGCGGTGAAAACACTTCAATTCGTTTACTAACCGTTCAGCCCGAGGGTTCTAAGGCAATGAGTTCAAAACAGATGCTTTGCGGCAACAAAATACCGCTTGGCGCAGTTGTTGGAGAATAGTATGGCGAATCCGAGAAAGTTAGCAGTAAAAGCACTTTTAAAAATTAATACGGACTTTGCTTATTCAAATATAACCTTAAATTCACTTTTTGCTGAAAGCGACGCGTCTTCTATGGATAAGGCGTTAGCAACTGCTTTAGTTTACGGTGTGCTTGACAGAAAAATCACCATAGATTATGTTTTATCCCGCTTTCTTAAAACACCCTTAAAAAAGGTTGCGCCCTTTACTAAAGAGGTTTTAAGAACGGCAGTTTACCAAATAATGTTTATGGATAAAATTCCCGATTCTGCCGCGGTGGATGAGGCGGTAAAGCTTGTTAAAGCCTCTAAGGAAAGCCGAAATTCAGGCTTTGTGAATGCGGTGCTTCGAAATGTTTTAAGGGCAGATAATCTTTTACCGCAAGGCGATAGCTTAGAGGATTTAAGCATTATTTATTCTTGCCCCAAAGAGATAATTGAAAGCTTTATTAACGATTACGGTTTGGATAATGCCAAACGCTTATTAGAAGAAAGCTTAAAATCGGCAGATATTACCGTAAGGGTTAATACAGTTAAAACAAATGTAGAAGATTTTGAAAAAGAAATCGGTATAGATACATTAAAAACCGATATTGAAGGCGGTTTGATTTTAAAAAGCGGTATTGATGTCGGTAAAAATAAACTTTATAATGACGGACTTTTTTATGTACAGGATTTAGCCTCGCAAAAGGCGGTTTCGGTTTTAAATCCAACCGCTGATTCTCGTGTGCTTGATATGTGCGCCGCCCCCGGTGGTAAAAGCTTTACAATGGTGTTGCTTATGCAAAATAAGGGCGAAATTGTAAGCTGTGACCTTTATCCGCAAAGGGTAGAATTAATTGAAAAATCCGCTAAAAGACTTGGGCTTAGCATTATAAAAACTAAAGTAAGCGATGCTACTGTTTATGATGAAGGCTTGGGCGAATTTGATTATATACTTTGTGATGCACCCTGCTCGGGACTTGGAGTTATAAGAAGAAAGCCCGATATTAAATATAAGGCATTCGAAGAATTCGATTCTTTGTGTGAAATTCAGTTAAAAATACTTAAAAATGCAGTGAAATACCTGAAAAAAGGCGGAAAATTACTTTATTCTACCTGTACGCTTCGTAAAAAGGAAAATGAGGATATTGTAAATGCTTTTTTAAGTGAAAATAAGGATTTTAAGTGTGAGTACAGTCATACCTTTATGCCGCATACCGACGGTACGGACGGTTTTTACTGCGCGTTACTTACAAACAAAAATTAAGGTGGTGAGCCGATTTGAAAATAGACATCCGTTCAATGAATATAGCGGAATTGACCGAACTTTTAACCGAGCTTAATCAACCTAAATTCAGAGCGGCTCAGCTATTCAAATGGTTGCAGTCGGGGGTTGAAACCTTTGATGAAATGACCAATATTCCGAAAAATCTGCGTGAAATATTAGCAGAAAAATGCTATATTGCAAATGTAGAAATTGAAAGAAAGTTTGTGTCACTTATAGACGGTACGGTTAAATATGTATATAAGCTTTTCGACGGCGAATATATTGAATCGGTCCTTATGAAATACGAGCATGGTTATACAGTTTGTATTTCAACCCAAGTTGGATGCCGTATGGGATGTAGCTTTTGCGCTTCGGGGATAAACGGCTTGTACCGAAATTTAACCCCATCTGAAATGTTGGCGCAAATTATGAAAGCCGGCAAGGATAATAACATACGGGTTTCAAATGTTGTTATGATGGGTATGGGCGAGCCGCTTGATAATTTTGATAATTCAGTTAAGTTTTTACAACTCGTGTCGGACGATAACGGACTTAATATAGGACTAAGGCATATATCTCTTTCAACCTCTGGTGTGGTTAGCGGTATTGAAAAGCTAAAGGAATATAATTTTCCAATAACCCTTTCAATTTCACTTCACGCGCCTAATGATAAAATAAGAGATTCTATGATGCGGGTTAATAAAAAATGGAATATAGATGCGCTTTTAAAGGCGTGTCGGGAATACCAAAAGGTAACTACAAGGCGTATTTCGTTTGAATACGCTCTGATAGACGGGGTTAACGATACCGATGAATGTGCAGATGAATTAGCAAAAAAACTTCGGGGAATTATGTGCCACGTTAATTTAATACCTGCAAATCCGGTTAAGGAAAATTCCTTTAAAAAGCCCGATAAACAGAAAATTATTCGGTTTTGCGACCGATTGATTAAAAACGGCGTAAACGCAACAGTGCGCCGAACCCTTGGAGCAGATATTGATGCTTCATGCGGTCAGTTAAGACGAAAAGTAAAGGAGGGGGAGTTTTGTGAAAATTTACAGTAAAATTGATAAAGGCATTGTAAGAAACAGTAATCAGGATGCCTATTTTGCAGGTGAAATTTCGCAAGAAGTAACCTTTGCGGTTGTGTGTGACGGAATGGGCGGCGCTAAAGCCGGCAATGTTGCAAGTACTGCCGCAGTAAAATCAATAAGCGAATATATCGCGAATTCGTATCGCAGTAATATGTCGCTTGATGATATTACCAAAATGCTTAGAAATGCAATCATAAGCGCGAATATAGAAATATATGATATGGCGGCTCAAAATGAGCAGCTACAAGGAATGGGAACAACCGTTGTTGCGGCGGTGGTAAGAAATGGTAATGCTGTTGTTGCGAATGTTGGTGATAGCCGTGTTTATCTTGTGGATGATAACATCACACAGCTCACAACAGACCATTCAATAGTACAAACCCTTATTGAAAGCGGTAAAATTACAGCGGAAGATGCTAAAGTACATCCCCGTAAAAATGTTATAACAAGGGCATTAGGTGCCGAAAGCGATGTTGCGGTGGATATTGCGGAATATAATTTGTCCGAAAATAATACCTTGCTTTTGTGTACTGACGGTCTTACTAATTTTGTTAGCGAAGAAGATATACTTAAAACCTTTAAAGAAAATGATATATCAGTTGTTAGTGAAAAATTAGTCGAGCTTGCAAATGAAGGCGGCGGCGGAGATAACATAACTGCCGTAACCCTTACAATGTAAGCAGAAAGGAAGAATTTTTTATGGATAAGTATGTAGGAAAGCGTCTTGACGGGCGTTATGAAATAAGAGAAATTATTGGCGTTGGCGGTATGGCGGTTGTTTATAAGGCTTATGACAATCAGGAAGACCGCTTGGTTGCAATTAAAATTTTAAAGGAAGAATTTTTAACAAACGAGGAATTTTTACGCCGTTTTAAAAATGAATCCAAAGCAATTGCAATGCTTTCTCACCCGAATATTGTAAATGTTTACGATGTTAGCTTTGGCGACCTTATTCAGTATATCGTAATGGAATATATTGAAGGTATTACTCTTAAGGAATTTATTGAAAAAGAGGGTAGTCTTCGTTGGAAGGATGCCGTTCACTTTACAATTCAAATATTAAAGGGACTTCAGCACGCGCACGATAACGGAATTGTTCATCGTGACGTTAAACCTCAAAACATTATGGTTTTAGAGGACGGTACTATTAAGGTTACCGATTTTGGTATTGCGCGTTTTGCAAGAAGCGACCAAAGAACAATTACCGATAAGGCGATTGGCTCGGTTCATTATATCAGTCCTGAACAAGCACGCGGCGAAAAGACCGACGAAAAGGCAGATATTTACTCGGTTGGCGTAATGCTTTACGAAATGCTTACAGGCAAGCTTCCTTTCCAAGCAGACAGTGCCGTTTCGGTTGCAATTATGCAGCTACAACGCGAACCACAGCTACCTACCGAAATTAATGACTCTATTCCTCAAGGTCTTGAACAGATTACAATGCACGCAATGCAAAAAAGTCAGGAAAGACGCTATCAGTCTGCGGCAGAAATGCTTTGCGATTTAGGCAACTTCAGAAAAGACCCCGAGCTTACCTTCGCGTATAGCTACTTTGTAGATAATTCACCAACAAAATTTGTAGGTGAAATTGTTAAGGAAGAAAAGCCGGAGGAAAAAGAGGCGCAAAAAGAAAAGAATAACATTATTCCTATTTTATTGGGAATTGCAGTTACTCTTGTAATAGCACTTATTGTATTAGCGTTTATATTTATTCCGAAACTTTTGTCAGATACCGGTAAGGAAATAGAATGTCCGAATTTTGTTGGCCAAAAGTTTGCCGATATTAAAAACGACCCCGAATATACAGAAAACTTTATTTTCAATCCTAAATGGCAAGAAAATGAAGAGTATGATTATGGCTATATCTACGAGCAGTCCATAAAAGAAGGCTCAAAGGTAAAGGACGATACCAAGATTACTTTGTTTGTAAGTATGGGTCAGTCAACCGAAAAGGTGCCTGATGTTCGCAATCAGTTGGAATCCTATGCGGTTTCGCAGTTAAAGGCAGCAGGCTTTGTAACAAAAATTGTTGAAGAAGCTAACGATGAAGTTGAAGCAGGCTATGTTATAAGAACAGAGCCGCAGCATACAACCGTTGTTGCTGATGGTGAAACTATTACTATCGTAGTATCAACCGGTAAGCCACAGGAATTTGTTTTAGTGCCTGATGTTTTGGGTCAACCCGAAGAACAGGCTAAAAAAGAACTACAAAAGGTAGGACTTAAGGCTAAGGTAGAAACTCAAAAGGTTAATATAACTCCCGAAAAGGATTATCAGCCAGCAGGTAATGTTTTGGCACAGTCACCCCAAAGCAGTTCTGAAAAGGTTGCAGAGGGTACAGAGGTTGTACTATATATCAGTAGCGGACTTTATGAAACAGATATAGAAATTTCCTTACCGAGCGAATACGAAAAGGATATTTGCACAGTTTCTATTTGGTACGACGGAAAAATGGTTAAGGAAAGCGAAAAGATTGATTTAACTAAGGTCTCTAAATACACATTCAAGGGCATAACATCTTCAGAAAAACTTGCTCTTTTCCAAATAAAAATTAAGCCTGAGGGTGAAAATACCACTTCGCAAGAATATCAGGACATTAAGGTGGATTTCAGAGAACTCAGTAAAAAGAATGCAGTAACAGTTGTTGTTGATTCAACGAGTGATTTAGATTAATGACAGGTATTATTTTAAAAGCGCTTTCATCTTTTTATTATGTTGAAAATGATGGCGTAATTTACGAGTGTAAAGCAAGGGGGAATTTCCGCAAAAGCAGAATTTCCCCGCTTGTAGGCGATAAGGTTGAATTTGATATTACCGAGGAAGAAAAGGGAATTGTAAATAGCATTTTGCCTCGAAAAAATGCCCTTGTAAGACCGAATGTTGCTAATATTGATAAGCTTTTTATAGTTTCTTCGTATTCTACACCTGCGCCTAATGCTTTTATTATTGATAAAATTGCCGCAATTGCTGAATATAATGATATTGAGCCTATTATCGTTTTTAATAAGTGCGATATGGGGGATTTTAGCAGTTGGGAAAATATTTACAAGAATGCAGGTTTTAAAACGTTTACCGTATCTGCCGAAAAGGGCGTGGGGATTGATAAAATCCTCTTGGAATTAGAGGGCAGTGTAAGCGCATTTACGGGCAACTCAGGTGTTGGAAAATCAAGTATACTTAACTGCATTTTCGGTAATAAAAACATCGAAACGGGTGCGGTTAGCGAAAAGCTTGGCAGAGGTCGTCACACCACTCGCCATATAGAAGCATATAAACTTAAAAACGGCGGTATTGTTGTAGATACACCCGGTTTTTCTTCGCTTGATTATACAAGCCGCGATTATGAATTTAAAGAGAATTTAGCTAACTATTTCCGCGATTTTGGGGATAGTATTTACGAATGCAAATTTTCTACCTGTTCGCACACAAAGGAAAGCGGTTGCGGTGTTTTAAGGGCTGTGGAAGAAGGCAGAATTGAAAAAACACGCCACAATTCCTATATCGAATTATTCGAAGAAATGAAAGATTTAAAGCCCTGGGAAGCCGACAATTATAAAAAAAGGTAACCTTTTTGTTTTTCTCTTATATAATGGTATTGTAAGGGGGAAACAAAATGCGAAGATGTAACGGCAGTTTTAACAAAGGCTTTATTGCTATTGCCTTTGCAGGCGGACTTTTAATCAGTTGCTTTTGTCCTCCGAAATTATTAGTAGGGGTACTTGCAATCTGGGTGATAATACTCGGATTTTCAAGTGCGAAATGTTAACGGAGGGTGTTTATGAAGGTCGTATTATTTAAAAGTCCTAAATTTTTGAGCGGAATTTTACGCGTAGTTTTTGGAATCAAAAAACAAAGTATTGACAATACATAAAATAAAAACTCCATCTCACTGAGATGGAGTTTTGTTTATAGTAGGTGTTTTCTTAAATTTTCAGGGGTTTCGCTTGAAAGAAGCGCAGGCGGAATATCAAATACAGTTTTGCAACCGCAGTTCCCCGATTTGTTTAATTTATATGCCGCGCGAGCATAAGCTACAAGCACACTTGCGGTGAATTCGGGGTTGGAATCAAGCTTTAGGCTGTATTCAATAATATTGGTATTTTGGTTGTCCCAACCTGTTTTACCGCTACGGATAACACATCCGCCGTGGGGAAGGGAAGAATGGTCGCGTTTCATTTCTTCCATACTAATAAAGTTAACGGTTGTATCATAATCCGCAAAATAGTTAGGCATAGTTTTAATTTCGTTTTCAATTCTTTGCTTATTGGCGCCGTCTTCTACAACAACAAAGCAAACGCGTGTATGCTTTTGGCGGGTTGTAAGCTCGGGGTTTTCACCGCTTCTTACGCTTTCTACTGCCGATTCAACAGGGACAGTATACTGTCTTGCGTCAATAACGCCCTCAATTCGTCTTATAGCGTCCGAATGGCCTTGGCTTACTCCCTTGCCCCAAAAGGTGTAATCGTTACCGCAAGGCAAAATTGCATTTGCGTAAAGGCGGTTAAGGGAAAACATACCGGGGTCCCAACCAACAGATATAATACCGATTTTACCGCTTTCTTTAGCCGCTTTATCAACATTTTCAAAATGCTCGGGGATTTTAGCGTGGGTATCAAAGCTGTCAATAACGTTGAAATCCTTAACAAACTGCGGGGTTTGAACGGGTAAATCTGTAGCGCTACCACCGCAGATAATAAGCACATCTATATCATCTTTATAATTTTTTGCTTCGTCAATATGCAAAACTTTTGCATTTTCGGTTAAAATATTAACAGTTTCGGGATTTCGGCGGGTAAAAACTGCAACAAGCTCCATATCACTATTTTGCTTTATTGCGCATTCTACACCACGGCCCAAATTACCGTAACCTAATATGGCTAATTTCATAGATAATCGCTCCTTACCCAAAAATTATATTACACAAAAACCGCATTGTCAACGGGATTTAACAATAAAAAAATAAAAAAATTCAAAAAAATAAAATTTACTATTGACAAATGGACAACTGTTCGATATAATATACAAGTCGCTTTAAGTTATGGCTGTATAGCTCAGTTGGCTAGAGCATGCGGTTCATACCCGCAGTGTCATTGGTTCAAATCCAATTACAGCCACCATGCGGCCCGTTGGTCAAGAGGCCTAAGACACCGCCCTTTCACGGCGGTAACACGAGTTCGAATCTCGTACGGGTCACCACAATACCTACTGATTTTTCGGTAGGTATTATTTTTTTACAAAACTACGAGATGAGAACTCGTGAGTTCGTCGAAGCAGCCGCAAAGCCGCGTTAGGCTTTCCGGACTGTGAAGTCTCGAGTACACAAAATTTATCGGGCACCATACGCAATGGTCGATAAATTTGTGAACGCAGAGTACCTCGTACGGGTCACCACAATACCCACCGATTTCTCGGTGGGTATTATTTTTTTATAAATCTACGAGATGAGAACTCGTGAGTTTGTTGAATAAATACAAAAGGCTCGTTCCAAAGAACGAGCCTTTTTGTTATCTAAAAACAGTTTATTTTTTTACCGTCATTATCGTGAATAATGGTTATAAATTTAATGCTCCTGCCCTCAATTACCATACTACTGCAATTTTGGTTAAGCTTTATTACTACAAAGTCCGCGCCGACTTGTAAAAGTGTTCCAATTTTTGCTTGTAAGCATTCTCCAACAAGCGCTTCTATTTTTACAAGCTTGCCAATATGATTTTTGAGAAAAGCGGGTAAAAATACGGGATTTGTTAGAGTTTCGGGAACATAAACTTTGCTTTTTATTGAGATATTTTTTTGTTTATTTTCTTGCTTTAAATAATTTTCGTACACACTTAAATCATTTTCGTTTACTATCGGTATTGGAAAATTATTTTCCATAATATACACTCCAAACATTTTAGTACAGTATATATTATGCAGTTAAATTAATAATGGTTATGATTAGTCGAAACATTCTTGTTTCGACACAAAATCTTTGATTTTGTAACAAATTTCTTTTGAAATTTGTCCGTATCCATTGCAATGAGTGTTGTGCAAAATTAAATTTTAAAATTCAATTTTGCCAAAGCTACTTAAAAAGTGGCTTGTCGAATCGCTTTTTAGCGTTTCGACAAACTACAATCATTATTGTGACATTTTTTTAAAACAATTGCGCTGCGCGACGGTAAATAGCAGGGGAAGCCGTACCAATTACCAGGCGTTTTTTCGGCCTTGTAGGTAATGGATTTATCCACTCTGTCATAACCACCAAAGGTGCCGTCATCACTTGATAAAATCACTTTATATTTACCCTCGCTTTCAACCGGAATAAAGTAACCCTCAAAGCTCTTTTTGGGGTTGAAATTAAAGATAAATACAATATCACCCTTGGTGTAAATAATGATTTTATCGTCATTGTGAAGCCATTTGTTTATAGCAGGCTTATTTAAAATGCTTTCATCCTTTAAAAGACTAATCATTTGTTTATCAAAGCGGTTAAGCTCGCAGTAACGCAAATTTTCGTTATCAACAAGATTCCACTGTCTTCGGCAGTAGTGATAGCTCCAACCGTTACCTTCGCGCGGGAAATCTATCCATTCAGGGTGGCCGAATTCGTTGCCCATAAAGTTAAGATAGCCTTCTCCCGCAACCGAAGCGGTTAATAATCTAATCATTTTGTGAAGCGCAATACCTCTGTCAACCGTAATATTTCCGCCGAATTTATTCATACCTGTATACATTGCGGCGTCGCAAAGACGGAACATAATCGTTTTGTCGCCAACTAAGGCTTGGTCGTGGGATTCGGCATAGCCAATATTTTTTTCGCTTGGTCTTCTGCCTATAAGTTCGTACCAAATTTTAGCAATATCCCAATCCTCGTCCTTGGTTTCTTTGAGTGTTTTAATCCAAAGGTCAGGCACACCCATAGAAAGACGGAAATCGAACCCAATTCCGCCGTCCTTTATCGGAATACACATACCCGGCATACCCGACATATCCTCGGCAATGGTAATGGCGTTGGGGTTAATTTTGTGTATAAGCTCATTTGCTAATTGCAAATAGGTAATAGCCTCAATATCTGTATTCATTGAAAAATACATAGAATAATTACTGAATGCACTGCCAAGACCGTGGTCAAGATAAAGCATAGAGGTAACACCGTCAAAACGGAAGCCGTCAAAATGGAAGGTTTCCATCCAATATTTTAAGTTGGATAAAAGGAAATGCAAAACCTCGTTTTTGCCGTAATTAAACAGCTTTGTTCCCCAAGCGGAATGGTTGCCCTTATCGCCTGTGTGGAAAAATTGGTATTCAGTACCGTCAAAGCAGTTAAGCCCTTCGTTAGTGTTTTTTACAGCGTGGGAGTGAACAACATCCAAAAGCACGGCAATACCCATATTGTGAGCAGTATCAATTAGTTTTTTAAGGTCCTCGCTTTTGCCGTAGCGTGAAGAAGCTGCAAAGAAATTTGATACCTGATAACCAAAAGAGCCATAGTAAGGATGCTCCATAATAGCCATAATTTGAATGGTATTATAGCCTAATTCCTTAATTCTCGGTAATATATTTTCACGGAATTCGTTGTATGTGCCAATGTCGTATTTATCCTGTGCCATACCTATATGGCACTCGTAAATAAGGGGTGTTTTTTGTGGGGTGAAGCCCTTATCTGTCCAATCAAATGGTTTTTTAGTTTGCTCTATTTCGGCGCACCAAAGGTAAGTTTGCGGGTCTTGCACAACCCTTGTTGCATAAAGCGGAATGCGGCGCAAAAATTCATTGTTATGAACAACAATTGCCTGAACCTTCTGACCTTCTTTAAGGGCGTTTTTACCCTCAAGCTCAATTTCAAAAACACCGTTTTCTAATCTTTTAAGTGGGTGAGAGGTCAGGTCCCAATTATTAAAATCACCTGTTAAAAACATTGCCTGTGCTGCAGGTGCCCATTCGCGATATACCCAACCCTTTTTTGTTGTATGAAAACCAAAATACTTATGGCCGCTCGCAAAGGTGGAAATGCTTTTGGTAGTTTTAAGCAATTCTTTTCTTTTCGCCTTATAGGCATCCATTCTTAAATTAATATCCTTTTCGAATTCTTTAAGATACGGGTCGATTTTTAAAATTTTATACATTGCGATACCCCTTAGAGATATTACTGTGTAACTATTATACCTTATTTGCGGTGAAAATACTATCTTTTTTTGTCGGTTATTTTGTTTGACAAATGTATATATATAATATATAATATTAAGGTTAAAGATATATAGAGGAAGTTTTAGTATGGCAAAAATTGAAAATTTGCGAAATGTTGCAATAATAGCCCACGTTGACCACGGTAAGACAACACTTGTTGACCAGCTTTTAAAACAAAGCGGAACCTTCCGTGCAAACGAGGCGGTAGATGAAAGAGTAATGGACTCTAACGATTTAGAAAGAGAACGCGGAATAACTATACTTTCTAAGAATACTAGTGTTTATTACGGTAACACAAAAATCAATATTGTTGATACTCCCGGTCACGCTGACTTTGGCGGCGAGGTAGAGCGTATTCTTCAAATGGTTGACGGTGTACTTTTACTTGTTGATGCGTTTGAGGGTTGTATGCCTCAAACACGCTTTGTGCTTAAAAAGGCTTTGGCTTTAGGTAAAAAAGCGGTTGTTGTTGTAAATAAGATTGACAGACCGATGGCTCGTCCTCACGAAGTAGTCGACGAGGTGCTTGATTTATTTATAGAACTTGGCGCCGATGAAGACCAAATCGAATTCCCTGTAATTTTTGCATCGGGCAGAGACGGCTATGCAAGCTATTCGCCTGACATAAAAGGCGAGGATATGAAACCGCTTTTCGATGCGATAGTTAATGAAATTGATGCTCCCGAGGGCGATACCGAAGCCCCCTTGCAGATACTCTTTACCAATATTGAGTATGACGAGTATTTGGGAAGAATCGGTGTAGGACGAGTTATAAGAGGTAAAGTAAAAGCAGGACAAAGCGTTGCTCTTTGTCATAAGGACGGAACTTCTAACAATTTAAAAATTGCTAAGCTGTTTATGTACCGCGGACTTAAGAGATACGAAGAAGAAACTGCAACGGTTGGTGATATTATTCAGGTTGCAGGTCTTCAAAATCTTGAAATCGGCGAAACTGCTTGCGCTACCGACTGCATAGAGCCACTTCCTTTTGTTAAGATAGACGAGCCTACGCTCTCTATGAACTTTATTGTAAACAATTCGCCGTTTGCAGGTAAGGACGGTAAGTTTGTAACCTCGCGTAATCTTCGTGACCGACTTTTTAAAGAGGTTATGACCAATGTAAGCTTGCGCGTTGAAGAAACCGATTCAGCTGATACCTTTAAGGTTTCAGGCAGAGGTGAATTACATCTTTCAATTTTAATTGAAACTATGCGAAGACAAGGCTATGAATTCCAAGTTTCTCCGCCTGAGGTTATTTATAAGAGGGACGAAAACGGTAATTTGCTTGAACCGATTGAGCTTTTAATGATTGAAGTACCTGAGGAATATGTAGGCGCAGTTATGGAAAGACTTGGTACTCGCAAAGCAGAACTTAAAAATATGGGTACGCGTGACGGGGGGACTAGCCACCTTGAATTTTTAATTCCCGCGCGTGGACTTTTAGGCTACCGTTCACAGTTCTTAACCGATACAAACGGTAACGGTATTATGAACCATGTGTTTGATAGCTATGAGGAATATAAAGGCGATATTGACCAACGCTCGACAGGCTCTATTGTTGTACACGAAACGGGCGAGTCTACGGGTTACGGTTTATTTAATACACAAAGCCGCGGTAGATTATTTATAGGACCCGGCACCCCTGTTTACGAGGGTATGATTGTTGGCGAAAATCCGAAGAACGAGGATATTGTTTGTAATGTTTGCAAAAAGAAGCAGATGACAAATACCCGTGCTTCAGGCTCGGACGATGCGTTAAGACTTGTTCCGCACAGTAAATTAAGCCTTGAACAGTCGTTAGAGTTTATTAAAAATGACGAGCTTGTAGAAATTACGCCAAACAACATTAGATTGCGTAAGAGAATTTTAAACAAAGAAGAAAGAATGAAATACGAAGCGAAGCGAAAATAATGAATTATATTATTCTTGATTTAGAATGGGATAGTACCTACTATCCAAAACAAAAGCGTTTTATAAATCAAATACTTCAAATCGGCGCTGTAAAATTAAATCAAAGCTTTGATGTTATTGATTCCTTTGAATTAACTATTAAATCAGGTATTTCTAAAAGGGTTACGGGTAGGTTTGCAAAGCTTACGGGTATTACTACCGAAATTATGCTTAGCGGTGTATCCTTTGAGGATGCGGTTACGGCATATAACAATTGGGTAGGCGAGGATACTGTAACAATGACCTGGAGCAATTCCGACCTTTATACGATTTTAGAAAACGAAGATAATATTTTAAAGGATAAACACTTTAAGATTGAAAAGTATCTCGATTTGCAAAAGTTTGTTCAAGGCGAAATGAAGCTTTTAGGGTATGAGGATAAAAATCAAGTATCACTCGAAGCGGCGGCAGAATTTTTAAAGATTGAAACTGATGATATTGATTTCCACACTGCTAAGGACGATAGTCTTGTAAGCGCATATCTTTTAAAGAAATGTTATAACAAGCAAAGATTTGAAGCGCTTATAAGGGATACCTCAAATCCCGAATTTTTTAAACGCTTAAGATTTAAGGCATATTCAATTTCTAACCTTAACGATAAGAATATTGATAAAAGCCAATTGGAATTTGTTTGCGAAAAATGCGGTAGAAAAGCAAAGCGCGTTTCTAAGTGGAAATATTCAAACCGTTGGTTTTGGGCTAATTTTGAATGTGAATGTAAAAATAAATTCTCGGGAAGAATTTCCTTTAAAAAGACTTATGACGATTTGATTGTTCGCAAAAAGGTTTGCGAATTTAAAGAAAAAAAGCAACCTACAAAAACAGAGGATTAAGGAGAAATATTATGGAAACAAAAGAACGTTCAACTTGGGGTTCAAGCGCAACCTTTATTTTGGCGGCTATCGGTTCTGCGGTAGGTCTTGGTAACGCTTGGCGTTTCCCTGGACTTGCGGCAAAGCACGGCGGCGGCGCATTTTTGCTTGTGTATCTTATAGCAATGCTTGTTATAGGTATTCCGCTTTTAATGATGGAAATATCCATTGGCCGTAAGATGCGTGCAGGCGCACCGGGAGCTCTTCGCGGTATGAATAAAAAATTCGAGCCTATTGGTTGGGCAGGTACCACCAATGCATTCGTAATTGTTACATATTATGCGGTTGTTTTTGCTTGGGTTATTATGATGGCGGTATTCAGCTTTAAGTTTGTTGGTATGACAGGCAATAACGAAGCTGCAAGCGGTCTTTGGGCAAATTTAATTAAAACAACAGGCACAATAAAAGGCTTCGGTACGGTTTCAATACCTGTTATTATTTGTCTTTTAGCGGCGTGGGGTTCAATTTATTATTGCATACGTAACGGCACAAAGAGTATTGATAAAATTATTAAATACTTAATTTTCTTACCGGTTATTTGCTTAATAATTATGGCGGTTAAGGGTATTACAATGCCCGGCGCATTAGAAGGCGTAGCAAGATTCTTTATTCCTGATTTTTCGGCGCTCAGCGACCCGATGCTTTGGGTTGACGCTGTGGGACAGGTTTTCTACTCAATGTCTGTTATGATGGCTATTATGATTGCTTACGGCTCTTTCCTTGATGATAAGAGCAATATCGCGCGTGACGGTCTTATTATTGCCTTCAGCGATTTGGCAGTTTCGCTTTTAGCAGGTATAGTTATGTTTACAACAATGTACGGCACAGGCTTAGAAGAAAGCCTTACCAAAACAGGTGTTGGACTTGCGTTTATTGTTTATCCTACTGCTATTGTTAATCTTTCGGGAAGCGGTATATTTAACGCAATATTCTCTTTCTTGTTCTATTTCTGTCTTTGCACACTTGCTATTGACTCTGCTTTCTCACTTGTTGAAGGTATTTCGACTGCATTCTCTGATAAATTTGGTACAGATAAAAAGAAAACAACAATTGCTATTTGCGTTATTGCAGGTATAATTTCATTGGTTTACACCTCAGGCGCAGGACTTGCTGTTTTGGATATCGTAGATAATTGGTGTAATAGCTTCACCCTTATTTTAGTTGGTGTTATTGAAACTATTGCTATTGGTTGGTTCTTTAAAACAAGCAAGGTTGTTGATGAAATTAACCGTAACTCCAAAAAGTTCAAAATGCCAAAGGCTTGGTTCTATGCAACCGTTAAGGTAGTAGCGCCAATCGTTTTAAGCGTGTTGTTTGTTTGGAACATAGTTGACTTATTTGTAAACAAGGGCGGTATCTACGGTGCGGCAGACGGCTACAATTTAACCTCTAATGTTATTGCAGGTTGGATAGTATTTATTTTATGTATGCTAAGCGGATTTATTATCCCGCGTTTTAAGGCTAAAAAAGGGCAGGAAACCGAAAAAACTTGGGAAGATTAAATTTTAATGAATAAAATGTTGTAAAAAATGCATAAATTTGCATATCCGCATACAACAAAACTGTTAAATAGGTAAAAAATGCAAAAAGGTATTGCATAAATATTCATAATATGGTATTATTTATGCATAGAAAACGAATAAACAATGCATATTATGCATACGGAGGAATTATTATGGAAAAGAAACAAGTAAAAAAAGTAGTATTAGCTTATTCGGGCGGACTTGATACTTCAATTATCATTCCGTGGCTTAAAGAAAATTACGGCAATCCCGAAATTATTGCTGTATCAGGCAATGTGGGTCAGGCAGATGAGCTTGAGGGTCTTGAAGAAAAGGCAATCAAAACAGGCGCTTCTAAGATTTACATCGAAGATATTACTAAAGAATTTTTGGAAGACTATGTTTTCCCTTGCGTTCAAGCAGGTGCACTTTATGAAGATTATCTTTTAGGTACTGCTTTTGCTCGTCCTCCTATTGCAAAGAGAATAGTAGAAATTGCTTTGGCTGAAGGCGCAGACGCTATATGTCACGGTTGTACAGGTAAGGGTAACGACCAAGTTCGTTTTGAATTGGCTGTTAAGGCTTTAGCACCTGAAATGACAATTATCGCTCCTTGGCGTGAATGGGAAATCAAATCCCGTGAAGAAGAAATCACTTATGCAGAAGCGCACAACATTCCGCTTAAGATTAGCCGCGAAACAAACTATTCTAAGGATAAGAACATCTGGCACTTATCACACGAAGGTCTTGATTTAGAAGACCCTGCAAACGAACCGCTTTACAATAAGGAAGGTTTCTTGGAAATGGGTGTTTCCCCTGAAATGGCACCCGATAAGCCAACCTATGTAACCGTTCACTTTGAACAAGGTATTCCTACCGCAGTTGACGGCAAGGAAATGGATGCAGTAGAGCTTGTTAAAACTCTTAATAAGCTTGGCGGCGAAAATGGTATCGGTCTTTTGGATATAGTTGAAAACCGTCTTGTTGGTATGAAGTGCCGTGGCGTTTATGAAACTCCAGGCGGTGCAATTCTTTACCACGCTCACAAGGTTCTTGAAACCATTTGTCTTGATAAAGAAACTTCACACTATAAAGCACTTATAGCTCAGAAGTTAGCTGAAAATGTTTACAACGCTCTTTGGTTTACACCTTTAACCCAAGCAATTCTAGCTTTCGTTAAAGAAACTCAAAAAACCGTTACAGGCGATGTTAAGCTTAAACTTTACAAGGGTAATATGATTAATGCAGGTGTTACTTCACCTTATTCACTCTATGACCCTGAAATTGCAACCTTTGATGAGGACGACGTTTACGACCAAAGTAATGCAACAGGCTTTATCAATCTTTACGGTCTTCCAAGCGAAGTTTACGCTAAGATGAAGGCTAAAAACAACTTAAAATAATTGTATAAAAAAATCGCCCTCGGCTTTTGCCGTGGGCGGTTAAGAACTTTATAAAGTAGGTATAAAAATGGATAAAATGTGGGCGGGCAGATTCCAAAAGGCGCTCGATAAACAGGCTGACGATTTTAATTCTTCAATTCATTTTGATTCAAGAATGTATAAGCAAGATATTACGGGCTCTATGGTTCACGCTATGATGCTTTCAAACCAAGGCATTATTTCTAAAGACGAGTATGCGGAAATTTTGAACGGACTTAGCAGTATTTTGGAGGATATAGATAGCGGCAAGCTTTCTATTGATATGGATGCCGAAGATATTCATATGTTTGTTGAAAGTGAGCTTACAAAAAGAATTGGCGATAACGGTAAAAAGCTACACACCGCAAGAAGCCGTAACGACCAAGTAGCGCTTGACGTAAGACTGTATCTAGCTAACGAATGCGAAGAAATCGGAAAATTATTGCTCGAATTAATTGGTGTTATTAAGGATAAGGCGGAAGAATATGAAACTGCTATTATGCCCGGTTACACTCATTTACAACGCGCGCAACCTATTACTTTTGCGCACCACATTTTAAGCTATGCTTTTATGCTAAAGCGTGACTTTGAAAGATTAAATGACGCTTCAAAAAGAATGTTATCACAATGTCCGATAGGCTCTTGCGCTTTGGCAGGTACTACATACAATACCGACCGCGAGTTTGAAGCAAACCGTCTTGGCTTTAGCGGTATTTCGCTTAACAGTATTGACGGTGTTTCGGATAGAGATTTCTGTCTTGAATTAATGTCTGATTTCTCAATTCTTATGATGCACTTATCCCGTTTTTCTGAAGAAATTATTCTTTGGTCAAGCTGGGAATTCAAATTTATTGAACTTGATGACAGTTATACAACAGGCTCAAGCATTATGCCACAGAAGAAGAATCCCGATATGGCAGAGCTTGTTCGCGGTAAAACAGGCAGAGTTTACGGCGACCTTATGGCGCTTCTCACAACTCTTAAAGGTTTACCCTTGGCTTATAACAAGGATATGCAAGAGGATAAAGAAGCAATTTTCGATGCGGTTGATACGGTTAAAATGTGCTTAGGCGTATTTACACCTATGATTGCTACTATGACCGTTCTTAAGGACAATATGTATAAAGCGGCGCAAAAGGGCTTTATTAATGCAACCGACTTGGCAGATTATCTTGTTAAAAAAGGAATGCCTTTTAGAACTGCTTATAAGCACGTTGGCGAAATTGTTGCATACTGCATTAAAGAAAATTTAGTGCTTGAAACTGTGCCACTTGAAAAATATAAAGAATTTGATGAGTTATTTGATAACGATTTATATAATGAAATTTCACTTGAAACTTGTGTTGGGAAACGAATTTCTGCGGGTAGCACAGGACCTCAGTCAGTAAAAACACAGATTAATTATTTAACGGAGTTTTTAAATGAAAAAGGTATTCATTGATGGCAGCGCAGGTACTACGGGTCTTCGTATTGCTGAAAGATTACAACAAAGAAAAGATATTGAGCTTATAAAATTAACCGAAGAAAACCGCAAGGATATAAACGCGCGTAAAGAAGCGCTTAATAACGCGGATGTTGCTTTCTTGTGCTTGCCTGATAAGGCGTCAATCGAAGCGGTATCGTTAATGGAAAATGAAAATACAGTATTGCTTGATACCTCGACAGCGCACAGAACGAATGATGATTGGGCATACGGCTTTCCCGAACTTTCGAATGAACACAGGGAAAAGATTAAAAATTCTAAACGAATTGCGGTTCCCGGTTGTCACGCAAGCGGTTTTATAGCGCTAATTTATCCACTAATAGAAAAAGGTGTTTTACCTAAAGATGCTTTACTTTCTTGCTTTAGTCTTACAGGTTATAGCGGTGGCGGTAAAAATATGATTGCCGAATATGAAGACGAAAACAGGGATAAATTACTTGATGCACCGCGTCAATATGGTATAGCGCAAATGCACAAGCACCTACCCGAAATGTCAAAAATCTGCGGAATCGAAAATGCACCCGCATTTATTCCCGTTGTAGCGGATTTTTACAGCGGTATGGAGGTTACAATTCCGATTTTCGCATCGCAAGTAAATGCAAGCGCAGAAGAAATTAAAGCTATTTATAAAGAAAAATACACAGGGCCGATTGTTAAATATGTAGAAGATTTTGACGAGGGTGGTTTTGTGTCTGCAAATAAATTGTCGTTTAACGACGGTATGGAAATTTCGGTTTCGGGCAACTCTGACCGTATCTTACTTATTGCCCGTTATGATAATCTTGGTAAAGGTGCTTCGGGAGCGGCTATTGAATGTATGAACATTGTTCTCGGAGTAGACGAAACTACAGGCTTGGATATTTAAGGAGAAATTTATGAAAATCATTTCAGGCGGTGTTTGCGCCGCTAAAGGCTTTAAAGCAAACGGTATACATTGCGGAATTCGCAAAAATAAAACAAAAAGGGATTTAACCCTTATTTTAAGTGAAAAAAAGGCGAATGCAGCGGCTGTTTATACTACAAACCTTGTAAAAGGCGCGCCTTTAAAGGTGACTAAAAATAATATTGCCGACGGATTTGCAAGTGCTATTATCTGCAATAGCGGTAATGCAAATACTTGTAACGCAAACGGCGTTGAGATTGCAACTAAAACTTGCGAAATTTTAGCGAATGAACTTGGTATTGACGCTACGGATATTGTTGTTGCATCTACAGGGGTTATAGGTCAACCTCTTGATATTACACCTATTAAAAACGGCATCCCTGAGCTTGTTGCAGGTCTTGGCGATGATAAAAGCGTTGAAGCGGCTGAAGGTATTATGACTACCGATACTAAGTTAAAGGAAATTGCCGTAGAGTTTGAAATTGGCGGTAAGGCTTGTAAAATAGGTGGTATTGCTAAGGGTTCAGGTATGATTCATCCGAATATGGCAACAATGCTTGTGTTTATTACTACCGACTGTGCGATTTCAAGCGAAATGCTTAAAAAGGCTCTTTCAACCGATATTCAGACCACCTTTAATATGGTTTCGGTTGATGGCGATACCTCTACTAACGATATGGTAACCGTTTTAGCAAACGGTATGGCAGAAAATACCGAAATCACTTCTGACGGCGAAGATTTCAATACCTTTATGAAAGCGCTTAATACAGTATGTGTTAATCTTTGCAGAAAGATTGCGGCAGACGGTGAGGGCGCAACAAAGTTACTCGAATGTAAGGTAAGTGGTGCCGAAACTTTAGATATTGCAAAAACGGTTGCAAAATCGGTTATTTGTTCTTCACTTACAAAGGCGGCTATGTTTGGTGCCGATGCTAACTGGGGTAGGGTGCTTTGTGCAATAGGTTACTCGGGCGCAAAGGTAGATGTTGAGAAAATTGATGTTT